>CANQYZ010000026.1 GCA_947628215.1 uncultured Clostridia bacterium
TGGTATTCCTTTAAAATACCAAATATGTGCAACTGGAGCTGCAAGTTCAATATGTCCCATTCTCTCTCTTCTAACTTTAGCCTTTGTTACTTCAACACCACATCTATCACAAACTATTCCTTTATATCTAACCCTTTTATATTTTCCACAATGACATTCCCAGTCTTTTGTAGGTCCAAATATTTTTTCACAAAATAGTCCGTCTTTTTCTGGTTTTAATGTTCTGTAGTTAATAGTCTCAGGCTTTTTTACTTCACCTTTTGACCACTCTCTTATCTTTTCATCTGAAGCTAAACCTATCTTTAGCTTGTTAAATACTTCCAATTCTTCCATTACTATTGGTAGCCCCCTAAATTTAAATTTTGGCATCCAATTATTTAAATAAACTTTTGCACTGCTGAACATCTCATAAAGATAGTATATTTAAATTTTTAGATAATATTAAATTGTTACTTAGCTTTAGGTAGAAATAATTTCTACCTAAAACTATTTATTGTCTGAATCCATGTCTTGATCTAGACCTAAGTCTTCCATTAAATTATCTGAACCTAAATCTGTATCTTCTAATAATTCATCAAATAATCCATCTGGTTCTATGTCATCTAAATCTTCTATATCTTCATCTTCTAGTTCTTCTTCAGTAACTTCTGACATATTAGATTGAGAAAGAAGTTCTTCTTCAATAAGTTCTCTATCTTGATTTTCTGAAATTTCAATTCCTTCATCTATACTTTCCTTAAGTTCTAATTCTTCATTATTTTCATTGTATAGTGTAATATCAAGTCCTAAAGATTGAAGTTCTTTTATTAATACTTTGAAACTTTCTGGAATTCCTGGTTCAGGAATGTTTTCTCCTTTTACGATTGCTTCATAAGTTTTAACTCTTCCTACAACATCATCAGATTTAACAGTTAATATTTCTTGTAATGTGTATGCTGCACCATAAGCCTCTAATGCCCAAACTTCCATTTCACCAAATCTCTGTCCACCAAATTGTGCTTTACCACCAAGTGGTTGTTGAGTAACAAGTGAGTATGGTCCAGTTGAACGAGCATGTATTTTATCATCTACTAAGTGGTGTAGTTTAAGCATATACATTACACCAACTGTAATAGGTTTATCAAATGGTTCACCAGTTCTACCATCATATAGTATTGTTTTACCATTTGTTTCAAGTCCTGCCATTTTTAAGCATTCTTCAATATCTTCTTCTGAAGCACCATCGAAAACTGGTGTTGCAACTTTCCAATTTAGAAGTCTTGCAGCAGCTCCTAAATGTACTTCAAGAACCTGTCCTAAGTTCATACGAGAAGGTACACCAAGTGGATTTAATACTACATCTACTGGTGTTCCATCTGGCATAAATGGCATATCTTCTGTTGGAAGTATACGAGAGATAACACCTTTGTTACCATGACGTCCAGCCATTTTATCACCAACTGATATTTTTCTCTTTTGAGCTATATAAATTCTAATAATTTTATTTACTCCAGGTCCTAATTCATCTGAATTTTCTCTAGTAAATACTTTAACATCTACTATAGTTCCAGCTTCACCATGTGGTACACGAAGTGAAGTATCTCTTACTTCTCTTGCTTTTTCACCAAATATTGCTCTTAAAAGTCTTTCTTCTGCAGTAAGTTCTGTTTCTCCTTTTGGAGTAACTTTACCAACTAGAATATCTCCTGGTCTTACTTCTGCACCAACTCTTATGATACCATCTTCATCTAAGTCTTTTAAGCTATCTTCACCAACATTTGGTATATCTCTTGTTATTTCTTCTGGTCCAAGTTTTGTATCACGACATTCGCAGTCATAATCTTCAATATGGATAGAAGTTAAAACATCTTCTTTTACTAATCTTTCATTTAATAGAATAGCATCCTCATAGTTATAACCTTCCCAAGTTGTAAAGGCTATGATTAAGTTTTTACCAAGTGCCATTTCACCTTTATCAGTAGCAGGTCCATCAGCTATAACGTCTCCTCTTTTTACTACTTCCCCAACTTGTACTATAGGTCTTTGATTTATACAAGTAGAACCATTAGTTCTCTTGAATTTTTGTAATTTATAAGTCTTTTTATTTCCTTTATCTGATTTTATTATTATTTCATCACCAGTTACTCTTTCAACTGTACCATCTTCATCAGCTAAAATTAAGATTCCTGAATCTTTAGCTGCTTGATATTCGATACCAGTTCCAACATATGGTGATTCTGTAATCATTAGTGGAACTGCTTGACGTTGCATGTTAGCACCCATTAATGCACGGTTTGCATCATCATGCTCTAAGAACGGTATCATAGCTGCACCAACTGAAACTAATTGTTTTGGTGATACATCTACATAATCTACTTTTTCTTTTTCAACTGCTGTAACATCATTTAAATATCTAACTCTTATTTTATCGTTTATGAATCTTCCTTCTTTATCTCTTGGTTCATTTGCTTGAGCAATATATAAACCATCTTCTTCATCAGCAGCCATATATGTAACTTCATCAGTAAGTTTTCCTGTTTCTTTATCAACTCTTCTATATGGTGTCTCTACAAATCCATATTCATTAATAATAGCAAATGTTGAAAGTGCTGAGATAAGACCAATGTTTGGTCCTTCTGGAGACTCTATTGGGCAAAGTCTACCATAGTGAGTATAGTGAACATCACGAACCTCAAATCCAGCTCTTTCTCTTGAAAGTCCACCAGGTCCTAATGCTGATATTCTTCTCTTATGAGTTAATTCTGAAAGTGGGTTTGTTTGATCCATAAATTGTGATAATTGTGAACTTCCGAAAAACTCTCTAATTGAAGATGTAATTGGTTTTGTATTAATTAAAGTTTGTGGTGTAACTACATCTAGATCTTGAATTGTCATTCTCTCACGAACTACTCTTTCAAGTCTTGTTAAACCAATTCTAAATTGGTTTTGTAGAAGTTCACCAACACATCTTATTCTTCTATTTCCTAAGTGGTCAATATCATCTATTTTTCCTAGACCGTGATCTAAGTTAAATAAATAGCTTATTGATCCTATAATATCTTCTGTTGTAATATGTTTTGGAACAAGTTCTGTAATTCTTTCATCAATTACTTTTGCTAAATCTTTTTCTTCAGTATTATCTAATATGTTCTTTAAAACTTCGTAATTAACATATTCTTTAACCTTGTTTTGAAGTTTGTCTAATACTTTTTGATCTACAAAAGCTTTAATATCTACTGTTCCATTTCCGATTATTCTAACTTTTTTGTCTTCTACTTTAACATCTACTATGTTAATACCACTATTTTGAATTTCATCTGCAACTTCTTTAGAAATTACTTCATCTTTTTCCACTAATACTTCACCAGTTTGTGGATTAACAATTGTATCATATGCTACTAAGTTTTTAATTCTTGATGCTAGACTTAATTTCTTATTATATTTGTATCTACCAACTCTAGCTAAATCATATCTTCTTTCATCAAAGAATAAACCATTAAATAAGTTTCTTGCAGCATCAACTGTTGGAAGTTCACCTGGTCTTAACTTTTTATAGATTTCTATTAAAGCATCTTTTTGATCTTTTACTGGATCTTTTGCAATAGTTGCGATTAATTTATCTTCTTCTCCAAATAAATCAATCATTTGCTCATCTGTCTCTAATCCTATTGCTCTCATAAGTGATGTAACTGGAAGTTTTCTTGTTCTATCAATTCTTACATAGAAAACATCATTACTATCTGTCTCATATTCAAGCCATGCTCCTCTTATAGGCATTACAGTAGAAGTATATATCTTCTTTCCTGTCTTGTCATAAGTAGAATCATAATAACATCCTGGTGAACGAACTAATTGGCTTACAACAACTCTTTCGGCACCATTTATAATAAATGTACCACTATCTGTCATAAGTGGGAAATCTCCTAAATAGATTTCTTGTTCTTTAATTTCTCCTGTCTCTCTGTTAATTAATCTTACTTTAACATGTAATCTTGTTGAGTAAGTTGCATCTCTGTCTTTAGCTTCCTCTAAAGTATATTTTGTCTTATCCTCCATGTAGTAATCAAAGAATTCAAGTACTAAGTTTCCTGAATAGTCAACTATTGGTGAAATATCTTTTAATACTTCTCCTAGTCCTTCTTTTAGAAACCATTCGTATGAATCTTTTTGAACTTTGATAAAGTTAGGCATGTCTATTGCATCGCCTATTTTAGCAAAAGTTTTTCTTACGCATTTCTCATGTTTTACGTCTTTTACTTTAACCAAAAAAAATCACCCCTAATTTCTATCTAATTTGATTGGCAGCCAAACTAGAAAATTTTTAAAATAGCAGGTTGATATTTTATAAGAAGTCCCTCTTATTTAAAAGGTTTTTACATTTAGATTTATTCCCTGCCAAAAAACAAACTTACATGTAGTTCCTCTTTTAAATAATTCCTCTTCTTTAAATATTCGATTTTAACGGTATTATTATAACACACATTTCCGTAGGACGTCAAGGATTTTTTCTTAAGTTTTAGCGTATTTTTCCTTCATATTTTAGTAAGAATTATTCGATTATTTTATCTTAAGATTTTTTAGAATTTTCTAAAAACACTTGCATTATTATATTTTCCGTGTTAGAATATATGAAGTAAAATTTACTTTATACTAAGAGGAGGTGTCACACATGCCAAATATTAAATCAGCTGTTAAGAGAGTTAGTGTAATCGAAAAGAAAACTTTACAAAATAATATGGTTAAATCAGCATATAAAACAGCAGTTAGAAAATTCGAAGAAGCAGTTGAAGCTGGAAATAAAGATACTGCAGCAGTAGAATTCAAAAATGCTGTTAAGAAAATAGATCAAGCTTGTACAAAAGGTGTTATTAAAGATAACACAGCTTCAAGAAAAAAATCTAATCTAGCTAAAAAATTAAATGAAATGAAATAAAAAGATGCAAAAGCATCTTTTTTTATTTCATTTTTTATTCTAAAAAAGTTAATTCTCATTTAAATTTTTTATTATTCCCATTCCCCCACCTATTATTAAAAATCCTAGTGCAATTATAATGCCAAGTTTAAATACAGAAAGTCCTATGTAAAAAAGCTCTAAAGAAATATTTTTCTTATATTCTATGTATAAAGTTATCGTTCCAATTAAACATATAATATATGCAATGTTTATACCTATATTTATAAGTTTAATTACATTTTTATCAATATTTTCAAACTTATTTCTAAGTCCTACTATAATTAATTTCATTCTACTTTGTTTATTCATATAAAAGTCACCTCTATATATATTTTAGCAAGCATTTTAAAGTATATCAAAGTTAGTTTTTTCAAATAATGTAAAAAAGTAGGAAATTTTAAATGTTGTCTTTTTCCTATTATTAATATATAATTTATATTAGTTTATGGAGGTATAAGATGTTTTTTCAGATAAAAATGTTTTTTTCAATTCATAAAAAATTGATTTTTATAATACTATTATCTATAATAACTGTTGCTCTTATTATTGTAGCAGGACTAGTAATTGCGTTTAGAAACAAAGGGTCTTATAAAACTACAAAATATATAAGTGTTAATAAAGACTTTTCCATAACACTTCAAGATAATCTTGAAATGGACCTTTCAAATAAAAGTGGATATAAACTATATATTACTTCAATAGATAAAAATGTAAAAAATATAATAGCAGTATCTACTACTGATCTTAATCCTTTATATACAATGGAAGAATTAGTAAATGCTGATAAAACAAATTATGTATCTGAATTTGAAAATTCATCAAATGTATCCGAAACTTTTATAACTACTGTAAAAGGCAAGTCTTGTTACAATTATTCATTTGATACAGATAGTTCTTATATAGAAGTTTATTGGATAAATGCAAATAATACCTACTATGTTTTTGATTTTGCTTGTGACAAAAAATCACCTGTAAATTTAAAAACAAATATAACTAATATTTTAAATACTCTAGAATTTACATCTGATTCTAGCAAATAATTTTACTTGGAGGATAATATGATAGAATGGTTACAAGCTTTACCAGAATTTATTAGATATATTCTTACAGCAATAATTGGTATGACACCAGTTATTGAAATAAGAGGTGCAATTCCAATTGGATATTGGACTTTTCATCTTTCTTATTTAGAATCTTTTATTGCAAGTTTTATTGGAAATATAATTCCAATATATTTTATAGTAAAATACATAAGACCTTTATTTGATTTTTTTGGAAGATGGAAAGTTTTTAGAGTAATTATAGATTGGGCTACAAATAAAGCAACAAAGAAAATCGAAGAAAGTGAAAGACTTCAAAATTTTGTATCTTTAGGATTATTTCTTTTTGTAGCAATACCTGTTCCAACTACTGGAGCATGGGTTGGCTCACTTATAGCAAACTTTTTAAATCTTCCTGTAAAAAAGGCTATGCCTCCTCTTGTAGCAGGGGTATTTGTAGCAGGAATTATAGTATTATTTGTAACTGGTGGTATAAATACAATAATTGCTTAAAGCTAAATAAAATATATAATTTAAGATAAAAAAATAACTAGAGATTTAATTTTCTAGTTATTTTAATTTTTTACTTAATCTTCTTTTACAGTTTCACAATACTTACACCTATAAGTTTTCTTTTCTTTATCTGTAAGTATAAAAACATGATTTAGTTCTTGTTCTGCAGAAGTTATACATCTTGGATTTTTACATTTTATAATATTTACTACTTCCTTTGGAAGTTCAACATGGAATTTTTTTACTCTTTTGTCGTCTTTTATAATATTTATAGTAATGTTTGGATCTAAATATCCTAAAATATCTAAATCTAAATCAATGCTTTTGTCTATTTTAATTATATCTTTTCTTCCCATTTTTTTACTTCTTGCATTTGTAATTATTGCTACTGAACAATCAAGTTCTCCAAGTTTTAGTGCATCATAAATATCTAATCCTTTTTTTGCTTGTATATGGTCTATAACAATACCATTTCTTATACTATCTATATTCATTTTTTATCCTTTCAAAAATTATTATTTTATTTCAAGCATATCTAATATAAGTGCCATTCTAATGTATTTGCCATATCTAGCTTGTCTAAAATATGCTGCTCTTTTATCACTATCTACTTCTGTTGATATTTCATTTACTCTTGGAAGTGGATGAAGTATTATCATATCGTCTTTAGCTTTTTCTAATTTCTTATTATTCAATATATAATAATCTTTAAGTCTTAAATAATCTTCTTCATTAAAAAATCTTTCTTTTTGTACTCTAGTCATATATAGAATATCTAATTTATCTATGTATTCTTCTATGTCATTTGTTTCTATATATTCTATATTATTTTTCTCTAGTACTTCTTCTTTTATATATTCTGGTATTTTTAATTCATCTGGTGATATTAATACAAATTTTATATTTTTATATCTGCACATTGCTGTAATTAATGAATGTACAGTTCTTCCAAATTTTAAATCACCACAAAGTCCAATTGTTAAATTATCAAGTCTTCCTTTTTCACAAGAAATCGTTAGCAGATCAGTTAATGTTTGTGTTGGATGGTTATGTCCTCCGGTCTCCAGCATTTATAATTGGTACTGTAGATTTGCTAGATGCAACAAGTGGTGCTCCTTCTTTTGGATGTCTCATAGCAATAATATCACTATAACATCCAACTACTCTTATTGTATCTGAAACGCTTTCTCCTTTTGCTGTTGAACTAGAAGATGCTTCAGAAAATCCAATTACATTTCCTCCAAGTTCCATCATTGCTGCTTCAAAACTAAGTCTAGTTCTTGTACTTGGTTCAAAAAATAAAGTAGCCAATTTCTTATGCTTACATTTTTCTGAATATTTATCAGGATGTTGCATAATATCTTTGGCTACTTTTATAAGTTCGTCAATATCTTGTACTGACAAGTCTTTTATATCGATTAAGTTTCTCATACGTTCCTCCTTATTTTATAATGTTTTATCAATAATTAGTTTTAAAGTCAATTACTTTTTAATATAAAAAAGCTAGTGGCAATAAAAATCCACTAGCTTTATATATTTTTTAAAATAAAATTTTTTCTAAAGCTTCTGCAATTTCTCTTTTTGTATTGCACTCACATTTTATACCATCTTTATCTATAATCATTGCCCAATGTTTATCATTTCCGATTTTTGATAAATCATTTGCAACAACAAAGTCAGCATTATTCTTTGCTCTTAAAGTAGACGCTACATCATATAATTTTTCTTTTGTAACTCCTTCTAGAAGCTTAAATCCTACTAAAGTAACATCTTTATTCATTTCTTTTATTTTGCTTATTACTTTTGGAGTAAGTGTTAGCATTGTCATAAGATGAGGCTCATTTGAAGAAATTTTAGTTGAATTATTACATACTGCTTTTGGATTTTCAAAAATTTTCATAAGATCTTCTTTAGTAATATCTTTTTTGCTATTATTTATTTTTTCCATAATTTCTTCTATTAAGTCTTCTGCTCTTACAACATACTTTCCAGCATAATCGCCAACTGCTGATGAATGTATTATAATATCTATCTTATTATTTTCAAAAACATTTTTCAAAGCATCTATTAAATTTTGTGTATTTTCTATATCTATAAATTTTAATTTTTCACTTTTAATCTCAGGCTTTTTTGACATGGTGTTTGAAATAAAAAATATGTTCTCTATCTCTTCATTCTTATCTTTTAAAAAAGTATCTGCTATTGTACTACCAAGTGAACCTGTAGACATATTTGTTATCTTCATAACAGCATCTATTCTTTCGTTTGTAGGACCTGCTGTAATTATAATGTTTTTCATATTTTATTTCTCCTATCCTTTTATGAAATGTCTTTATTTTAAATATTATTCTATCTTTTTATCTCTTTTGCTATTTCTTATTTGCACTTTAAGTTCAATATAATCTTCAAGTAATATTTTAATGATTGCAGCAACTGGAACTGCTAAAAACATTCCAAGTACATTAAAATATGCTCCTCCAAGTGTTACTGCAAATATAATAACAATTGGATTTATTTTTAATCCTTCTCCAAGTATATGAGGATTTATAATATTTGAATCTATTTGTTGAAGTATAATAGTAACTATAAGCATTATTATAGCCTTTTCAAATCCACCTGTAAATAGTGTTATAAATGCTGCAATTGCAATTGCAATTATTGCACCAAAGTAAGGAATAATATTTAAAAGTCCAATCATCATTCCAAGTAATATTCCATATTTTACTTTTAAAATTGTAAGAGCGATTGATGTTATAATTCCAATTATAATTCCATCTAATATTTGGCAATATATAAAATTTATAAATATTTTATTTGTTTTTCCAAGATACTCTAAAATATTTTTACTAGTATTTTCTGGGAATACTGCCCTTATAAGCTTTACAAAGAAATTCTTAATATCATGTCTACTTATTAAAAGATAAACTGAAAAGATAATACTTACTAAAATACTAAATACTGTGCTTACAACTCCTATTGCTCCATTTATATATTGTTCTATATTTGATAGCTTAACAAACTCAGTAATATCAATTTCTTTTAGCTTATCTACTACTTTATGCATATCTACTTTTTTCAAAATAGAATTATCCTCTAATTTATCATAAGTTTCTAAAAAGCTATTGTAGTATTTAGGAAGGCTTTCTCCTAAATCAGTTACACTTTTAACTACAGATGGTATTATACCTTTTATTATAAAGACAATTGCAACTATTGCAATTATATATACTGCAAGGACACTTATTGTTCTTGCCTTTTTTCTTAGTAGCTTACTCTTTTTAATAACGCCTTCTAGCTTTTTAGATGGAATATAAAAAAGATACGCAAAAATAATAGCTATTATAAAAGGCATTAAGACTCCAATAAATTCACTTAAAAAACTTGTAATATCTGAAAAGTTATCAAGAATCTTAAATACTGCTATAATACATACTCCAAGGCTAAACCAATAAAACCATTTAGTAATGCTTTTTTTATCCTTCATATAAAAACCCCTCTCATAAATAGAAGCGGGAGTTTATTAACTCTCGCTTCTATAAATTATTCATTATAATAATACATATTTCTTTATTGCAAATAGTCCACAAGAGAATATTGTTATTGTACTAATTGTTAGTATTACATACACCGGTGTTCCACCTGTTGAAATTGATAGAATTACTGGAGCTTCATCTTGATCATCTTCTCCGTCTTTCTTATTGTCTGGTGTTGAATCTATATCTGGTGTATTGTACTCATTATAGTCTTCACTAATTTCTGCAACGTTTGTTTTTAAACCTAAGTTAGAGCTTGATTTTTTCCATCTAAAGCTTATCTTGATAGTAGCAGATTCTCCTGGTTTTAATAATGTATCTTTTAAGTAATCAGTTTTTACTGTTCCATTTTCACCCTTTTTCCAGTTATACTTTTCATTTTCGCCATCTTCTTTATAGAATTCTAATCCCTTTGGAATGTAATCTGTAATTTCTTTTGCATAACCTTCAAGTTCACCTTCGTTTGTTACTTTAATAGTAAATACGAATATTACTTTTGTTGAATTTAATTTCTTTCTATTTATTTCAACTTTTACAACAGGCTCTGGATTTTCTGTTCCATTATATCCTGTATTTGTTGTTTTTGTTTTACCATCTTCAGTAACTTTTACTTGGCTTACATATTTTAAAAGTGAAAGGTCAAAATATTTAACTGTTACTTTTTCTTTATCAATATCATCTTCACCATCTTTATCATTGTTTGGTTCTGAATCTACATCTTCTATTGGTTTTCCTTCTTCATCTTGATCATCTGCAATTTCAGCTGTATTTATAATTACTCTATCTTCTTGTTTAATCTTATCTTGATTTACTTTAAATGCTACTTTTACATCTCTGTGATCTGGATTTGAATCACTTATTTCTGCATTTGGATCATATGCTTTCATTGCTGATTCTTTTCTACTGTCGCAGTTTTCTTTAGAGTAGTAATCTGTAGCAATTATTTCAGCTTCAGATACGTTTGAAACTTCTACATATTGTTTTCCACCAATTGTAACTGCTTTAACTTCTTCTGCATTTTCTCCCTCTTTTAGGCTTCTATACATTTTCCACATATATGTTTTGTTTGTTTCATTATCTGGAAGATAATCTAAACCTACAGGCATATCATCTTTAATTACAGAAGCATAACCTGGTACATTTCCTTCATTGTATACTCTTATTGTATATGTAACAATATTTTCATTTGCTACATCTAATGGTTCTGCTGTATGAGTATATCCTAAATTTCCATCTTCTCCAGGAATTACTTTTGGCTCTCTATCAGTTATTTCTTTATCATTTAATCCTGTTATAAATTTTTGTAAGCTTAAGTCAAATACTACAGGATAAATTTCTTCATAATCTTCATCATCTTCATTTTCATCTTTATTGTCTGGAGTTGAGTCTCTATCATCTCCATCATCATCTGTAATTTCAGCTATATTTCTAATTACATTTGTTGTTTTAGAAACTAACTTAAATTCTATTTGAAGATCTACATATGAAAGTTCATCTTTAGTCTTATCAAAAGCTTTGATTGGTTCTTTATCTTTTAGATATTCAGTTCTAACTCCTGATGTCCATCCTTTTTCACTTTGTCTTTCAAATTTTTCCCAACCGAAGTCATAGTTTGTCTTACTTCCACTTACGTAATTTCCTTCAGCATCTTTTTCATATTCTACAAATTCTAGTCCATCTGGTACATTATCTATTACTTCTTTAGCAATAGCATCTGCATCACCTTCATTATATATTCTTATTGTGTATATAATATTATCTCCATATTTTACTTTTAAAGCATCTTTTGGAAGTGTATATTTTGCATCTTTTCCGCCATCTTGTTTTAATTCAGTAACATCTACTACTGGCTCTCTTGATGGTTCTACATTTTCTCCATTTACTTTTGTTATAAATTTCTTTAATGCTAAATCATAATCTGATTCTTCTAATGTTAAATCTTCAAAGTCATCATCATCTTGTATATTTGTATTTGGATAATTATCTGGATTTACATCATTTGGTTCTGAATCTCTATCTTTTAAGTCTGCTTCAGGAGTAATTTCAGTACCATCTCCATCAGCTTCACCTGTTATTGCAGCTACGTTTCTTAAAGTATCTTTTGAAAGTTCTTCTGCAACTACTACACAAGTTACTTGTACAGCCACACTTGATGGTTCTGATTTAGTCTTATCAAATGCTGGTATCTTGTTATTGTTTCCACCTGCTGTATATTTTAATATATCAGTTCTAATTGTAGCTTTTCCTACAATTACATCTTCGTCTGCAACTTCTCCATCATCAGTAAAATCTGATTTACTAACATTGTTTGTAGCATTTTTGATGCTAGATAATTTTACTGTACTTGTATCTTTACCATAAGCTGTATTTTCAGTATCAATTTTCCATCCGTTGTTATAATTTATTTGGTGATTTACTAAAAATCCTAAACCTTCTGGTATATAATCTGTGATTTCATTTGCATAAGCATCTTCGTCACCTTCATTATATATACGTATTGTATAAGTTACTATATCACCTGTTTTTACTGAAACTGGAGTCTTTGGATGATTATATTTTGCAGTCTTTGCTGTTCCTGCTATTAATTCTGAAACATCTACTTCTGGTTTTCTATTTTTGTTTTCTCCATTTACTGTTTCAATATATTTTCTTAAAGCTAAGTCTATTTCTTTTTTAGGCTCTTCAGGTTCTGTTGTTAATTTTTCAAAGTCATCATCATCTTCTTGACCTTCATAGAAGTAATTGCTATCTGTTAAATCATCTTTATTTGAATCTTTTCCTTTATAGCTTTCTCTGTCTTCGTCATGTGTATTTGCATTTCCTGGTGTAGAATCTATATCATCTACATTATCTTCTACTATTTCAGCTATATTTGTTAAAGTTCCTTCTTTAAACTCTTCACTTACTATACATTCAATTTTAAGTGATACTGAATATATTTGTTTTGAAGTTTTATCAAAAGGATTTAATTCATAATCTTTAGTATAGTCAGTTAAAGCAAATGTATTATCTTGAGATGGAATCCAACCATACTGATTATTTATAGTACTATCTGTTGCAACAGTTAATCCCTTTGGTAAATAATCTTTTATTTTAGTTGCTGTTGCTTTTTCTTGACCTTCGTTATAAACAGTTAATGTAAATACTACTCTATCTCCCGGTTTTATAACTACTGGATCTTTTCTATGGAAGTATTCCATTTTTTGTTTCTCTTCATTATATTTTGGAGATGGTATTCTTGAAGTAATTTCTGTACCATTAACTGCTGTTATATATTTTCTTAAAGCTAAGTCATAAATTTTTTCAGTCTTTGTAACTGTAGCTTCTGTTTCATCATGAACATCTTCTTTATCTGGTGTAACTGTAACTAATGGTTGAGCATTTGCTACATTAGAAGTCCAAAGTGTTAATTTATCATGAGATATACCTGTTACATCAAGTTCCATTTTTACTTTTGTTGCTGATGTATTTTCTGGTAATCTAATATAAAAATCTGTATCTAAAGAGTTCTTTAAATTAACTACTTTATGCCATGTATTATTTGTATGATCATATACATTACTATTTAAATCATTTCCATCTTGATCTGTAAATTTTACTGTAAAATTAGTATTTGTTCCTGAAGTAATATGGAATGGTCCAACATATAAGTATTCTCCATCTTCTACAGTAGATTTATTTGTATCTTTAATAGTTGGATTTGTAGGTTTACTTGGTGTAGTATTATAGCTATTTGCTAAATTTTCATAATAATCAATTGCAACTTTAAGAAGTTCTGTTTTTTTAGGATAAGTTCCTTCACCATTGAAAACTTTTCCGTCTTCTTCTTGTGTATATGAAATTGCTTGATTATCAAAAGTTAAATTATTTGTTATTTTCCAAATTACAACTTGCATTGCAAAGAATAATTCATCATCTGTTATATGTTCTTTAATTGTATCTACTGTTGTTGGTGGTATTAATTCTGCATCATCTGCAATTCTCTTAGCATATACTTCTGCTATCTTTTGCTCTAAAGTATTATAAAGATGTCCATTAGTTAAAAGATATTCTATTTTTTTTGCAGCTTCTGCTCCAATTTTTGAAGAATTTGATGATGAAAATTCACCTTGACTTGTATAATTAGTATTTCCTGCATTATCTTCTGATGGGAATTTTCCATCTTTATCTAAACAAAAAATATAAGTTGAGTAATCTTTTGATCCATTATTATTTATGTAAGTTCTGTATGTTACTCTAGTACCTATTTTATAACCAAGTTTACTCTTTGGGTGTAAAACAGATATTCCTAAACTTAATTGTTTATCTTTTGCTGTATCAATAGCTGCTAAGCTAACTGTTGTAATGCTTGGTAGCATCATTGCTACAACACAAAAGATTGCTAATAATTTTTTTAACATCCCTTTTAGTTTCACCTAAAAATCCCCCTTACGATTTTCTTTTTTTACTATATTCCGTAGTATTTCTACGTTATTTTACACTCTCTTTACTATTATATTACATTTTTGTTACAAATGCAATATTTTTCTAGAAATTTCAGTACTTTTTAACCATTTTTTAAAAATGGAACGTAAATAATATTATAGCACACATATTTTTAAAATCCAATAGTTTTGCATTTATTTTTTATTCATTATGTTAAGTTTTAATTTTAAATAAAAAAATAGCATAAGTTTTTTATTTTTTAATAACTTACGCTATTTTCTATATTCTATTTTTAAATATCTCTAAAACTTTCTTCTATAGCTTTTATAAGCATTACTTATATACATCTTTTCTTCTTGATAACAATAAACATATTTGTATATCATAAATATTCCACTAGATAGAATTGTTATTACTGATATTATTAATATAATGTATACCTCTGTTCCACCAGTCTTGATTGATAGAATTACTGGTGCATCGTCTATATCATCTTCTCCATCTCTCTTGTTGTCTGGTGTTGAGTCTATATCTGGTGCATTGTATTCATTCTTGTCTTCACTTATTTCTGCTGTATTTATCTTTTGTCCTAAGTTCTTCTCTGATTTCTTCCATCTTAAGACTATTTTTATTATTGCACTTTCTCCTGGTTTTAATAATGTATCTTTTAGATAATCTGTTGTTACTACATCTTTACTTCCATCTTTTAGCTTCCATTTATATTCTTTATTGTCTGCTGACTTAAATTCTAAGCCTGATGGTATATAATCTGTTATCTCTGTTGCGTATCCTTCTATCTCTCCTTCGTTTGTTATCTTTATCGTAAATGTATATTTTACTTCTGTCTTATTTAATTTCTTCTTGTCTATTTCTACTTTTACTATTGGTTCTGGATTCTCTGTTCCGTCATAATCTGTCTTTATTGTCTTTTTCTTTCCGTCTTCTGTTACTTCTACTTCACTTACATATTTTAAAAGTGATAAGTCAAAGTATTTTAGTTGTAGTCTTTCTTTATCTATATCATCTTCACCATCTTTATCATTGTTTGGCTCTGAGTCTACATCTTCTACTGGATTTCCGTTTTCATCTTGATCATCTGCTATTTCTGCTGTGTTTGTTATTATTCTATTTTCTGCTGCTACATTCTTTGCTGTTACTTCAAACTCTACTTTTAAGTCTCTATAATCTGGATTTGTACCATCTATTCCTTTACTTGCATCAAATGGTTGTATTGCTTTTTCTCCTCTTGCTGTTGCTTTTTCATATGAATAATAATCTGTTGCGATTATCTCTGCTTCTGAAAGTTCTTGTACTTCTGTATACTTCTTTCCGCCTATTGTTACTTCTCCATTTTCTGATGCTTTATACATCTTCCAGCCATATGTTTTATTCGTCTCACTATCTTTTAAGAATGTTATTCCATTTGGAAGATCATCTTTTACCATGCTTGGGAATCCTGCTACATCGCCTTCATTGTAAACTCTTATTGTATATGTTACTTTATTTCCATTTACTACTATTACTGCATCTTGTGGATGTGCATATTTTATTTTTCCATCTTCGTAAGTAACTGATGGTGCTCTTTCTGTTATTTCTTTATCGTCAATCTTTGTTATGAATTTTTGAAGTGCTAAATCAAAATTTCCTTTTACTTTTTTATTTGTTACTCTTATAGAAATAACATTATTATTTAATGATACTTCATATTTTCCTACTCTTACTAAGCCACCTTCTTTAACAGATTGGGTAGCAGTATCTCCATCTATAAATAATTCTATGTTAGATATTTTATAAGTTCCCCCGTTTTGTGTTTTACTAATCTGCAATATTAATTTTTCATTTAGTTTTTCATATCCATTTGGAGCTATTATTTCTTCTACTATATACTTATCTATTGTTGATACATCTTTTATTTCTATATCTTTTGCAATTTCTAGTCTTCCTCCAATTGTCTTACCTTCATTTTGATTATTTATTTTAAATGTTGCTTCTTCCTGAATTAAATTTCCTTCTTCATCTATTTTTTCTAGATTTATACTGTATTTTCCTTCTAGCTTTTTATTTTTTACTTTTACAAGTATTGTTCCATTTTGAATTGATACTTCATAATTTTCTATATTAGTTCCATTTTCTTTATCTAAAGTTTTGCTCTCTTCTCCATCTACTACAAGTTCAATATTAGAAATATCATATTTTCCATTTACTTCTTCTTTACTTATTTTTATTATAAGTTTTTTAGAAATTATTTCATAACCAGATGGCGCTTTTATTTCTTCTATAATATATTCATCTATTGTTTCTGTGTCTTTAATTTCTATATTAGAAGCAATAGATAATTTTCCACCAGAAGTTGTACTTTCTGTTTTATCATTTATTCTAAAAGTAGCTTCTCCAGATGTTATTAAATTACCATTTTCATCTATTTTTTGTAATTCTAAATTATAAAATCCCTCTTCTTCTATTATTAATTTTTCAAAGTCGTCATCATCTTCTTCGCCATAATAATAGTATGTACTATCATCTAAAGTGTTTCCTGAGCTTCCGCCTCTATAATCATCTTCGCATTTCTTAGCATCATCAGATAAATTACCACCCGTTGAATCATCTTCATTGTCTCCTTCTACTTGCTCATTTCCAAGTTCATCTGTAACTCCTGTAATCTCTGCTACATTTGTAAGTATATCTCCTGGATTTGCATCTTCAGTCACTATACATGTAATTTCTATGCTAAAGCTTTTTATATTTGTTCCTGACTCTGTTTTTGTAAGTGGTCCTAATGTCCAAGTATCTCCTTTTGAAACAAAAGCTGATTTTTCTCCATTTTCTCCTGTACTTAAAGTCCATTCACTATTTGGAGCTAACTCTAATCCTTTTGGTAAGAAATCTCTTATTCCTGTGATTTTTAAAATATTTTCACACTCATTGTAAACTCTTATTTCATAAGTTACCCTATCTCCAACTTTTACTTTTATTGGATCTTTTCTATGCTCATATCTAAAGTCTGGAGAATTGAATCCTGTATCTTGATTTTTAACTTCTGGATTTCTGCTCTTAAGTCCAAGTTCAGTAATTGGCACTCCATTTATTTTAGTAATATATTTTCTTAAAGCAACATCGTATTTTAATCTTTCATTTTTTACTTTAATTATTATTACATTATCTTTTAAGGATACTGTAAAAATACCTATTTCTTTTTCTTCGCCATTTTGTATTGTTTCAGATTTTCCGCCATCTACAATCTCAGCTAATAGATTAGATACTTTATAGTTTTCTCCTTCTGATGTTTTATTTACCGTTAGTTTTAATTTTCCATCAAATTTTTTATACCCTGTAGGAGGCGTAATTTCCTCTATTTCATAAGAATCTGCTTTATCTATATCAGTTATTTTCTTGTCAGTTACTACTTTTAAAATACCATTTTGAGTTGTATGTTGATCTTCATTAATTTTAAAAGTAGCTTCACCCTTATTTACAGTATTTCCTTTTTCATCAGTCTTAATTAAATCTATGCTATAGCTTCCTTCTAGCTTTTTGTTCTTTACTTTAATCGTTATTACATTACTTTTTAATGATACTTTAATATCTCCAATTTCTACTTCACTGTCTCCATCATTAATTGTTTGTTCTTCTCCATTTCCTGAAACAGTAACAGAAACACTAGAAACTTTATATGTACTTCCATCTATTTGTTTCTTTACTTTTACTGTAATTGTTCCATTAAATTTTACATATCCGCTTGGTGCTTGTTCCTCAGAAATTACATATGTGTCCTCTTTCGTATCTGTAATTTGCTTATTTTCTACAACTTTTACTATACCTGATTCAGTATTTTTATTTTCGCTACCTACTTTAAATGTAGCTACTCCATCTGTAATTGTTTGCCAGTTATCATTTACTTTTTCTAAGTTTAAATTATAGCTTCCTTCTATTTTTTTATTCTTTACTTTAATTGTAATTACATTATTATTTAACGATACTTTAATATTTCCAATTTCTCTATCAGTATCTCCATTGTTAATAGTTTGTTCTGTACCATTTCCTGAAACAGTAACAGAAATACTAGAAACTTTATATGTACTTCCTTCTATTTCTTTTTTTACTTTTACTTTAATTGTTCCATCAAATTTCGCATATCCTGTTGGTGCCTGCTCCTCAGAAATTGTATATTCATCATCATTTGTATTCGTAATTGGTTTGCTTTCTGCAATTTTTAGTATACCTTCTACTGTATTTTTACTTTCATTATCTACTTTAAAAGTAGCTTCACCACTTTTAATTGTTTGCCAGTTATCATCTACTTTTTCTAAGTTTAAATTATAATTTCCTTCTATTTTTTTATTCTTTACCTTAATTGTTATTTTATTTCCATTTAAAGATACGTCATATGATGAAGTACTTTCAGTTCCGCTACCAGTTACTGTTTTTGTATCTTCTCCCTCTACAAGTACTTCTACTTTTTCTACTTTATATGTATTTCCATCTTGCTTTTTATGAACTTTAACAGTTATTTTCTTATCTAACTTTTTATATCCAGTAGGAGCTGTAATTTCTTCTATTATATATTCATCAGGATTAGCTATATCTGTAATTGCTTTATTAGTTGCAATACTTAACTTTCCTTTAGTTGTATTTTGATTATTTAACTCTCCAATTTTAAATGTTGATTGTCCCTCAAGTAAAGTTCCTTTTTCATCTACTTTTTCAAGTTCTAAATCATAACTTCCAGTAATTTTTGTATTCTTTACTTTTATTAAAATAGTTCCATTTGATATACTAACTTTATAATCTCCAACTTCTACTTCTGAACCAGTAATAGTCGATTTATTGCTTTCATTGTTATCTACATATGCCTCAATTTTACTTATAGCTAGATTTTTATCACTTACACTTTTAAATAACTTTAAGTGTAATACTTGATTTGTTTTAGTATATCCTGTAGGAGCTGAAACTTCTTCTACTTTATATTCATCTTGAGTATTATAATTTAAAATATCTTTTTCGTCTACTAAAGTAACAGTTCCTTGATTTGTAGTTTTGGTCTCTTCTTTATTATTTTCATTTACACTTGTTACTTTAAAAGTAGCAGTTCCATCTACTATTTTTTCTCCACTTTCGTTTACTTTTTCTAGGTCTACTTTGTATTTTCCTGTTATCTCTACTATTAATTTTTCAAAGTCGTCGTCATCTTCTTCACCATAGTAATAAAAACTAGAATTAGTTAAAGTACTATTTCCAGAATTTCCAGAGTAAGTATCTGCGCAATTTTTACCATTATTTAAGTTTCCGCCTGTTGAATCATCTTCATTGTTTCCTTGTATCTGTTTATACCCATCTTTATCTTGAACTTCTACTATTTCTGCAACATTTGTAAGTATTCTATCTGGTGTCACATTCTCTTTTACAACGCAAGTTATTTCTATATCTTTGGTAGTTACATGTTTTACACCGTCTACTGTAGTCATAGCATTTAGAGTAATATCACTACCATTATATGTTGCATATTTTTCACCCGCATTAGACGAACTAGATGCTGTCCAACTTGTATTTGAATTTCCATTTGATTTATCTAAATCAAGTCCATCTGGAAGATAATCTCTTACGCCATGTATTTTTAAATCATGTTCGCATTCATTATAAAGTGTTATTTTATATGTTACTTTATCTCCTATATGTACTTTTACTGGATCTTTTTTGTGTTTATATTGGAAGTCTTGATTGTTAAAAGTATCACTTGCCTTTGAAGCTTCTACTGTTGGAACTCTTGAAGCTTCTCCTTTAGTTGTGATTTCTTCTCCATTTATCTTTACTATATATTTTCTAAGTGCAACATCATATTTGGGCTTTTCAATAGTTGCTTCATCTTCATCTTCTGGTGTTTCTTCTGTCATACTTATTAATTTCTGAGAATCAGAAGAACCATTTTCCCATAAAGTCATTTTTCTTAACTTTGCTGTTACTTTTATTTTTAACTTTGTATAAGGTGATATAGCAGTTTTTGGAAGTCTTATGTAAAAATTCTGTCCGTTTGTTCCTTTAATGCCATTTTGAAAATTATCTGTACCACTATTAGATTTAACTATAGTATATCCTGTACTTATTTTTGTTTCAGTATTATCTGCTTTTACTCCTATTATCTCAGAAGTTTGTAAGTTACTAGAATTTTTTAGGTTAAATGGACCAATATATGCATAATTTCCACTATATGTTGTAGTCTTTTGAGTATCTTGAAACTCTGGTGAAGCTGAACTTTTAGGTAAATAATCAGTAATATTACTTGCTACACCTCTAAAATAATTTAATATTGCAGCTTCTGCTTGTCTTTGTGTTTCTTCCTGGGCTGGATTCCAACCTCCATCACTTAAACCTGTAGGAGTGCTACTAGTAGAATATAAATTAGTTAATTTTATATCATTTGTAACTTCCCAGATTGCTATTTGCTCTAATAAAAATATCTTATCTACAGTAAGTGTTCCATCATCTAACATTTCTTGTCCTGATGGTGCATCATCTGATTTATCATATTTTTCTATTATGTCATCTAACCACTTTAAGAAACCACTACTTTCATTTTCAAAAGTGCTATAATCATATCCACTATTTAGTATTGCAAGTACTTTTCCAACCTTTGTTGCATCTAATTTGTTTGATTTAGAAAGTTCAATATTAGTAGTAGTAATTAAAACATCACCTTTACTAGTATAAGTTACATTTCCACCTTCATGTGCGACATTACCTACGTCTGTCTCATTTGGAAATTTTCCATCTATATCAATACAGAAAATATTTTTACTAAAATCTTTATCACTTCCACTACTTGTACAATAAGTTCTATATATAGCTCTAGTCTTTCGAGTAGTATCTCCACCGTTTTTCGTATATGTCATCTTATAATATTTTTGATCATTTTGTTTAAAACTAATGCCCAGTTGTACAGTAGAATTTTCCTTTACGTCCCAAGCTGTAGTTTTTATATTTTCGTTTATAGCATATATTAAATTAGAAAATTGTATTAAAGTTATCGAAATAACTAAAAAAACAATTATTATTTTCTTTAGTTTTTTAAACATCTAAAAATATATCCCTTACTTTTAAAAAAGTCTTTTGTTCTCTTTTAATATTATATCTATAACAATAAAAAAATACAATGTAAAAACCTTGAAAATATTACGGATTATTCATATTTTTTTTGCATAATTTTTTGTAAAAAATTAGCATAGTCTTTTTAAAACTATGCTAACTTTTTATATTTTTAAAATTTTCTTTTATATGTCTTATAAGCATTATTTATATACATCTTTTCTTCTTGGTAACAATAAACATATTTATATATTATAAATATTCCACTAGATAGAATTGTTATTACTGATATTATTAATATAATATATACCTCTGTTCCACCAGTCTTGATTGATAGAATTACTGGTGCATCGTCTATATCATCTTCTCCATCTCTCTTGTTGTCTGGTGTTGAGTCTATATCTGGTGCATTGTATTCATTCTTGTCTTCACTTATTTCTGCTGTATTTATCTTTTGTCCTAAGTTCTTCTCTGATTTCTTCCATCTTAAGACTATTTTTATTATTGCACTTTCTCCTGGTTTTAATAATGTATCTTTTAGATAATCTGTTGTTACTACATCTTTACTTCCATCTTTTAGCT
>CANQYZ010000027.1 GCA_947628215.1 uncultured Clostridia bacterium
TTGTAAATCGATGATGTGGATACCATTTCTAGCTTGGAATATATACTCAGCCATTCTAGGATCCCATCTTCTAGTTTGATGTCCAAAATGAACACCAGCTTCTAGTAATTGTTTCATTGCAACTACTGCCATTTTCTTTTCCTCCTTGTTATTCATCCATAGGCTTTAAATTTTAGCATTTAGTCCAACTTAAAAAAATCTTTTAAGCACAAGGCCTAAACTAAACCTATGTGTATTTTTAACGTTCATTATTATACCAAAGTTTATTTGTTTTGACAATAGTTTTTACATAATTTCTATAAAAAGAAATACCGTGGTCAGCCGGTATCTCCTCTTTTATTCAATTTTAAATCTTAATGTTCTATACCAGTGCCAATCTGGATCAAAGTACTTTACTGCCATTTGGTACAGAAATACGTTATACGGGCGCCATTCAAGTATCATCTTTTCCCTTACATTAGGAACGCTTTTGCAGAAACCTTTTCTAATTGGTATCATAAGCCTTCCATATTTTGGTCTATCACGATACTTTAAGCTGCACCCATTTTCTTTACTCCAAAATATGCATGGTCCTTCATCTCCATCTTGGTGTACGATGTCAACAATTGGTCTATCTACATTTCTTGGTCTTAAATACAGTGTAGTGTCTTTATGAGTCACAATGTATTCAATGTCTAATTTCCATTCTCCAAAGCTATATTTGAAGGCATTCGCATTTTTCCGAGCAAAGTCAATAGAATAATTTCCTGTTTCTAGAGCTTTTTCCATTTTCTTTGTGTTAAAATCGAAGTCTTCAGGAGAACAGTCACAGGCATTTTTCTTGCAACAGTAACCACCACACTTAGAACATGTCTCTTTGTCCTCTATTTTGAGGCCGAGATGTCGTTCATCTTTAGATAGCATAACTTTCTCCCTCCTAGCAGAAGAATACTTTGTCAAATTTCTGACCAAATTTTGACAAGCCATAAGGTTACATAAAATTAGTATAGCACAAAAGGCTCTCTGTTTCAAATAAAAATAAGGTAGATTAATATTCTACCTTACAAAAATTTAATTTAAAATTTTTAATTATTTTCTTTTATTTAAAACAACTGCACCTGCTAATGTTACTGCTAAAACTAGTCCTGCTATAGCATATACGTTTTCTACACCTGTTCCTGGTGTTTTGTCTTTTACTTTTTTATTTGTAGTTGTTGGTTGTTTTTTATTTGCTTCAGCTTTAGCTGCTTCTACTTCTGCTTTTTTTGTTTCATAAATTGTTTTTGTCCATACTGGTTTACTTTCAGCTGTAGCATCTTTTCCTTCATATAATGTTACACCACCTAAATTAATAACAACTTTGATTGTTTGTTTATATGAATCTTTAGGTTCTTCTGTACCATCTTTCTTTTCCCAAGTGAATGTTTTTGTATATGTTAATGTTGAATTTCCTTTTTCTACTTGTTCAGTTAATTTTGCTAAACTTACTCCAAAATATCTGTCAATTGTATTATCTGTATCAACTTCTTCTTTTTGGTATGCTACATCATCTTCTAATTTTGCTTTGTATCCTTCAGGAACACTAACTTGAATACCTATCCAAGCATATCCACCGGTTCTTCCTTCAGTAGCACCTTCATCAGATCCTGCATCTATAGTTTTTAATGAAGCTGCAGAATATGTAATAGTTGTTACTTCTGCTCCTGTTACTTTTCCATTTGTTGCATTAGTTGTAGGATTTTCTCCCACTATAGTATCACTATTTGTTATATCTTTAACATCTCCATATGTTTTTGCTGTAGCTTCACCTGCAGCCATAACTGGCATTGCAACTGCTAATGTTAAAACAATTGCTGTCATTATTGATAATAATTTTTTCATAATTTAATTCTTCCTTTCATAAATTGTAAAAATTTTCTATGCACCTATTATATATATATATATATATACTGTCAAGCGGTTTCGGGGCTTTTTCTAATTTATTTAATATATTTTCTTTCCTTCTTTATATGCTTCTTTAGCCTCATTTAAACTCATTTGATTTGCTCCACCTTTGTAATCTGGATTGTCTCTTTGAATTTCATTGTTTTCCCATCCGCATTTTGTACAAACATAATATAATCCAGCTTCACCACTTGGAATTTCTAGACTTCCACAACATGGGCATTTAATTCTTCTTTCGCTCATATTTTTCTCCAATTTAAAATTTATAATATATATTATTATAATTAAAAATCTAGAATTTATCAAACATATCAAGGTTTCTTATTTAAAGCAAAAATAGGATAGATTGTTTTCTATCCTACTTTCTATATTATTTTCTTTTACTTAAAACTATTATTCCTACTGCTGATAATACAGTTATTAATTCTGCTAAATCTAAAGCATAATTTCCTGTCTTAGGAGATTTATCTTTTTTATTTTTATCTTCTTTATCTGTTTTATCATCTTCCTTATTATCTTTTGCTTTTAAATCTTCCTTTACTTCTTCATATACAGATTTATTCCATAATTGATCTTCTGTATCACCTTTATATACTGTAAGCCCTGCTAAATTGATTATAACTTTTATAGTTTGTCTTGATATTTCATCTCCTCTTTCATCTAACCATGCATAATCAAAAGTGTATACTTTTGAATCTTTTCCTTCTTCTACAGCCTTTCTTAAGTTATCTTCATTTACACCAACATATTTATCAAGAGTTGTTTTTCCACCTAAGTCTTCTTCTGCTTCATTATTTTCTTTGAATTTCTTAGCTTCTGTTGGTACTGTAATTCTTATTCCAAGCCATGCATATCCTGCAGGTCTTCCTTCTGAAGCTTGACCTTCTTTTCCAGCATCTATAGTTTTTAAAGAAGCTGCTGAAAATGTAATTGTTGTTGTTTTTTCATTATTTCCTTCTATAGTACTTTTCTTTACATCTTCGTCTTTTATAGTATCACTATTTGTAATATCTTCTATTGATGCATATTTTGCTTGGTCACCTGCTGCAAATACTGGAATACTTATTGACATTATTAAAGAAAGTACTAATAAAACTGTTATAAATAATATACTCTTTTTCATTTTATTTTCTCCTTTTTATAAAATTTAGAACATAATTTTAGTTTTAAAAATATATTCTTTAATAATATTATTTCATAAAAAATACTACTTATGCAGATTAAGTAGTATTAACATATTTCCAATAATTCAAAATTTAAGTAATCAGAGCTAACTAGCTTATATTCAATATTTTCGATGTTTCCTTGCATAGAAGAATTACAAGAATCACCATGAAGATGACCATAAAAACATTTTTTAATATTATATTTATGTAGTATTTCTTTCAAATCATATTCTTTTATAATATCTTCTTTTCCAAAAGGAGGATAATGCATAAAAACTATTATTTCTTTATCTTCTCCAAATTTTTGCAAAGCATCTTTAATTGAAAGTTCAAGTCTAATTTTTTCTCTATTTAAAATCTTTAAATTTTCTACACTTTCATCATAAATCCATCCTCTTGTTCCAACTATTATTTTATTATCAAATAAATAGCTATTATTTTGAATGAAATCAATATTTTCAAAATTGTTCTTTTTGATAAATTCTCTATTCTTTGTAAGTGAGTTCCACCAATAATCATGATTTCCTTTAAGAAGTAATTTTTTCCCAGGAAGACTACTTAAATATTTAAAATCATCTAATGTATCTTCTAGATTCATAGCCCATGAGAAATCACCTGGAAGTACTACTAAATCTTTTTCAGTTACTTTGTTTTTCCAAGAGATTGCTATCTTTTCATAATGATTTTCCCAATTTACTCCAAAAATATCCATTGGTTTATTCATTCCAAAAGATAAATGTAAATCTCCTATTGTAAAAATTGACATATATATCCCCTTTATAATTTTAAGCTTGGTTCTGCATTTAATTTAAAATCAGATCTTTTTCCAGCTATGTAGTTATAATATCCACTTGCAGCTATCATTGCAGCATTATCTGTGCAAAGTATTAACTCTGGATAATAAATCTTTAAATCTTCCTTTTTTGCTAGATTTTCAAACTCTTGTCTAATATATGAATTTGCAGAAACTCCACCAGCAAGTACTATTTTTTTCATTTGCTTTTCTGATACTGCTTTTTTTACATTATTTATAAGCATTGTTGTTGCTGCTTTTTCAAAACTTGCACAAAGATCTGCTTTATTAATATTTGGATCTTTATGATTTAAGTTTATAATAGCAGTTTTTATACCACTAAATGAAAAATCTAAATTATCCATATGTACAATTGGAAGTTCTATATTTGCTGTTCCTTCTTTTGCAAGTTTATCTACTTTTGGTCCTCCTGGATATCCGAAGTCCAACAACTCTTGCTACTTTGTCAAAAGCCTCACCAATTGCATCATCTCTAGTTTTTCCGAAGTATCTCCATATCATTATAGTCTTTTACATGTACTAAATGAGTATGTCCACCTGATATTATTAAGCATAAAAATGGTGGTTCTAAATCCTTGCTGCTTATGTAATTTGCTGCAATATGTCCTTCTATATGATTAACTCCGAACTAAAGGCTTTCCAGTAGCTAAGCTTAATCCTTTTGCATAAGATACACCAACTAGAAGCGCTCCAACTAGTCCGAGGGCCATAAGTTACAGCAATAACATCTATATCATCTATTGTTACATTTGCTTCTTTTAAAGCTTCTTTCATTACATTATTTATAACTTCAACATGATTTCTAGATGCAATCTCTGGAACAACTCCACCATATTCTTCATGAATTTTAATTTGTGAATTTATAACATTAGAAAGAACTTCTCTACCATTTTTTACAACAGATACAGAAGTTTCATCACAACTAGATTCAATTCCAAGTACTAATAAATCTTTCATTTTTCTCCTCTAAAACAACATAAATATTGACGAAATTACATTAAATATTCCTTGTTGTATCCATGCAATTGGATAACTAACAAGTCTTCCAAGAAGTCCTGAAATCCAAAGAACAATAAATACTATATAAATAATTCCTTGCTTTTCATCTATCCATCTTTTAGCTTTATAGGGCAAAAATTCTAAAAATATTTTAGAACCATCAAGTGGTGGAATTGGAATTAAGTTAAATACTCCAAGTCCAATGTTTACTGTTATTGCACAATAAATTGTAAGTAATATAAGTCCTGCAAAAGACATTCCTGCTATTTCTTCTGAAAATATCATGTCAAAAAATGCTACTGGATGGAAATATGTAATTGTAAAAAATATTATTGTAAATACAATAGCAAGTATAAAGTTCATAACTGGACCTGCTAAAGATACTAACATTTCTCCTTTTTTTCTAGAAACTTTTGAAAAATTATTTGGATTTACAGGAACAGGTTCACCCCAACCAATATGTGCAAATATCAAAAGTACTAATCCTATTGGATTTAAATGTGATCTTGGATCTAATGTCATTCTTCCTAAGTTTCTTGCAGTTGAATCACCTAGTTTATAAGCCATCCATGCATGAGCAAACTCATGAAATGATATTGCTATAATTACTCCTGGAAGAGTTAAAATAGTCATAAGAATATTAAATGAGCTTAAACTAAGTAATAATACAACAGCTAAAACAGCCATTATTATAAATAAAGTTTTTCTATCAAAATTATAACCAAATAACATAAGCTATTTCCTTTCTAAAAATCTATCTTCCTTGAGGAATATTTGAAGTTATACTACACTGAAAATCTGAAATATAAATATCATTTGTCTTTTCTCCTGGATATGACTCTAATACTTCTACTTCGATTTCTACTGGTTTTTCAATGTTTTCTTGTTTATAGTCTAAGTCAAAAACTTGTACTTTATTTGTATCTTCTAAATTAAATGTATATTCTTTATCATCATTTACAGTAATTTTTATTTTTTTAGCTCTTGAGTTGTTTTTAAATTCTTCTTCGCTTTCATTATTACCATTCATAATTAAAATCTTTGGTATTTCATAATAATAAGATTCATTTTTATTTTCTTTTGAAAGAGCTTCATATTGATTCTTTGCTGAAGTTTTTATATCATAATATCCATCATAATAATTTTCATTAAATAAAGCTATACTATATTTAATCTTATCTTCATATTTTGCAGATAAATTATTGTTTTCATTATTTGGATAACAATATCTTGCATAGTTTGAATCTTTTTCAATTATTGAAGTAAAATCTCCGATTCCTAATATGTCATAGAAATCAAAATACTGTTTATTTTCTTCTTCATTTTTAATCAAGCTATAAATTGTTTTTTTGGCAAGATTAAAAGCTACTGAATCTTCTGCATTACTATCTTCTTCTATTCCATAATATCCTTTTAAAACTTCTTCATCTATGTTTTCTGGATATTCTTCAAAGCTAAGTTCATTATTATTATCTTCTGTAGTTTCATTTTCTTTTACTTCATTTTCTATATTTTCATTAATTACTTCATTATCTTTATTATTCACATTATTTTCGCTTTTATCTACTTTATTTGCTTTATTAAAATAAAATAGAGCAATTATTGCAGCTATAACTACTATAAGTAAAAAAATAATTAAAATAATTGGTATTTTAAGTTTTTTCATATTTTTCTCCTTGTATCTTTTGTATTTTTATTTTATAAGTTAAAATCATTTACTTCGCAATTTTTAAAAGTTAATTTTTGAAGATTTCCGGTCTTCTGGAATACCTTCAAAATAACATTTTATTGCTCTACATACTCCTCCATGAGTAACTACTAAAATAGTCTCATCTTTATATTTTTCATTTATATCATCTAAAAATGAATATACTCTTTTTAATACATCTTCTACAGATTCTGCATCGCAGTAATCATTTACTGGATTTACGTTCCACCAATCGTTTATGTCGATAGTACTAATTAATGCTTTAGTATAAATCCCAGCATCTCTTTCTAATAATCTATCATCAAAAATAGTATCTACACCTTTATCATTTATTATGTTTGCTGTATGTCTTGTTCTAGTAAGTGGTGAACATATTACTAAATCATATGATACATTTTTAAGCTTTTCTCTTGCTTCTTCTGCTTGCTTAATTCCTGTTTCATTTATATCTTCATCATTTAGTGAATTTATTCTATTTTCTTTATTTATATTAGTTTCTCCATGTCTTACAACGTATATCTTCATATTCTACTCTTTTCTTTAGTTTATTTATTTTTATTTTGTAATTTTAATACTATAGCTATAATTTATTCCATCAAAAACTATAGTATTTGATGAAATATCCATGCTTTCATCAAATTTAATTGTATAACTTTTTTCTTCTTCTGATTTATATTCTTTTATTGTAACTTCATTATCTCCTATTTCTTCAATCTCTAATATTAAACTTGATGAATCGTCTTCATCATTTTTTATCCAAAGTCCTCCCATTGAAGGCTCATAAAATTTATCACCTTTTTTTATTTCATAAGACTTTTCTTCTTTGCCACTTCCTAAATCATTACCAGAGATTCCGTGTTCCACCATATTCTGCAGATAATTCTAAAGTACAAGGGTTACTCTCTACATATGAAGGATCTTTAGCTACATTACTCTTTTCTTTAAAAATATCAACACAAGTCATTCCTACTATTATAACTAATAAAACAAAAACTACTAATCCTATTATTTCTTTACTATTCATAATAAAACTCCTTAAAATTTATATTTTTAAAACCAAGAAGTACATTTACTATATCATATTTTATAAAAAATTACTATTTATTTTGTATTTCTTACAAAAAAGAGATACTTTATAGTTTTAAATATTTACGCAGATTTATTAGTCCAAGTATCTCTTTTTATTTTTTTAATTTAATTTTTTTTAAATTTTTATTTTTTATTCTTTTTATCTAAAAGCTTTAATGATTTAATAGCTAAAACTACAAGTAACATGATTGGAAGTATTTGAGGATAAGTATGAACTACTAAGGCTTTATATTCTTCTACTTCTTGATTTTCTAATACTCCTCCAGTTTTTGGTGGTTTTATTTCTTTATGTGTATTTGTAATATTTGTACCTTCTATAGAAGTTTCATATCCTTTTACTTTTTCTTCTTTAACTGTATATTTTATTTCTTTTCCATTTTCGTCATATTTAGCTAAATCTTTAAATGTATATTTCCATCCGCCTTTTTTTGTTATTTTTTGACTTCTTACAAATTTTCCATTCGCATATAATTTTACTGTAATACTATCTGGTCTTGTTCCGTATTTGTTATTATCATCTTTCCATTTTTTTGTAACATCTAAGCTTATTACTTGAGTATTTGTAATAGTGCTATCTTCTATATTATTATCATTAATACTTGCTTTATATCCATTTGGTAATACTTCTTCAATAGTGTATTCAATTTTCTTATCATATTTATCTGCTAAAACTAAATTTTCAAATTTATATTTCCAGTTAGTCTCTTCTGAAATTGTTACACTATCTATTAGTATTCCATTTGCATAAAGATTTACAGTTATACTATCTGGTCTTATTCCATCTTTAGCATTACTATCAAGCCATTTTTTAGTAACATTTCCTTCTATTAAAGTTGGATCATCACCAATTTCAATTTCTCCGTTAGTTCCTATTCCGCCACCACGAGTATTAGAAATATTTCCAGTAATAATTACATTAGCTAAGCTTTTTGTCTTTTCTAAAGATGTAATAGCATTATCAGTTATAGAAACTTCACCATTCTCTGGTATTTCTCCATTTAAATCTGAACTTAAAACTTCTTCTCCTGTTTCAGATTTCCAGTGATTTGCATATCCACCAAGTGAGTGAAGAGCAATATTTACTTTAGATCTTGCAGTATCTCCACCTTGAGCAACTGCTGCAGGGTTTACATATCTATCAACAAAAACTTGTGACTTTCCTTTATTTCCACAAATTGTTGCTGCATTTTCGTGAATTGTTACTGTTGATGTACCACAGCCTGCTATTCCAGAGCCTTCACCATCATATTTTTTGGCTTCATTTCCACTAATATATGCACTAGAAATATGTAAATAACCATCAGAAGCATCTTGAGATTTTCCACCATTTACATATACTCCGGCACCACCATATTGACCGCTAGTTAATTCTTCTGGTACAGGACATCTATTATTTTCGATTTCTCCTCTTTGTAAATAAACTTTAGTATCACATTCAACATAAATACCACCACCTGAAGTTGCTGAATTACCTGATATAACTCCACCATTCATTGTAAAAGTTATTCCATTAAATGAAGTATATACTGAAGTAGCAGCAATTCCGCCACCTCTACCGTAATCGCTAGTTGTATGGTTATTAGATATTTCTCCTCCGTTCATAATAAATGAAGCACCGTATACGAAAACTCCTCCACCTTCATCTGAGTATTTATCATTAGATGCTGTATTTGAAGTAATAATGCCGTCATTTAAAATGAATTCTGCTTCTTTCTTTACATTAATTCCACCGCCACAATAAGCAATGTTTTCTGAAATCTCTCCGCCATTCATAATAACTTTACCACGATTGTCAATAGCTCCACCACATTGTTCTTGAAGACTATAAGTTCCTGCATCATTATTTTTTAATTTTGTTCCATCTTCAATAGTTAGTAATCCTCCGTCTGCAACATATATAAGTGATGATGCTAAATATGTTTCATTTTTGTATGTATCTTTTTGTCCATCTAAAACAATATTTTTTAAAGTAAGTTTTGCATTATTATTTACTTCTACTAATCTACAATCAGCAACTTTACGTTTAACAGTAATTCCTTCTGGAAGTTCCCATGTCTCAATACCTGTTATAGTAACAGTTCCTAATATATAAACTGTATCTATGTTTTCATTATCATTTAATACAGATTTAACTTTATCAAAAGATTCAACTGGTTGGTCTTCTGTTAAACCATTATTGTCATCATTTCCATTTTGACCATCTAAATATATAGCATTAGATATCTCATTACTAATACTATTTTTCATCTTTTTATTTTTATTAGATTTTATTAAATTTTCTGATTCTTCTATAATATTTTCTTTTGTTTCATTTTCTTCTTGTTCTTCTTGCTTCTCATCCATGTTGTCACTTTTTTCTTCTGTCTCATTTTGTTTTTCTGTTTCTTCTTCCTTATTTTCTAAATTTTCTTTATTCTCCTCTTCTTTAGTTTCTTCTTTATCTATTTTCTCTTCCCCATTTTCATCTGTTTTATTTTTATTATTCTCATTTTCTTCATTTTCTTTTTGTTCTTCATTAGTTTGGTTTATTTGCTCTTCTATCTTTTCTCCTTCTGCTGCTAAAGTCTGAAACACGCTAATATCAATAGTTGAAAAGATCATGCAAATAACAAGAAATGTTATAACTATTTTTTTAACATATTCCCTCATGAATGTATTCCTCCTAAATTTATTTCCAATATATAGGATTATACCACCGTATGAGTCAATATTCAATAATTTAGTTACCATATTTTTTATCTTATTTGTAAATTTTTAGCAAAAAAAGAGATACTTTAAAATTTTATTAAAGCATCTCTTTTTATCAATTTTTATTTATTCTTTTTTTCTTTATCTTTTTCATCTAATAGCTTTAATGAATTAATAGTTAGAACTACAAGTAACATTATAGGAAGTATTTGAGGATAAGTATGAACTACTAAGTCTTTATATTCTATGCCTTCTTTTTCTAATATTCCTCCTGTTTTTGGTGGTTTAATTTCTTTTGGATTTTCAGGAGTAGATTTTCTTGGTTTCTTTTCCTCTTCATGATGAGTATTAATAATAGTTGTACCATCTATTATTGTTTCATATCCTTCTACTTCATCTTCTGATATTGTATATTTGATTAACTCTCCATAGTCATCATATTTGGGAAGTTTTTCAAATGTATATTTCCATCCATCTTCTTTTGTTATTTCTTGTGTTTTTAAAAGTTCACCATTTGCATATAAATGAACTGTTATGCTATCTGGTCTTATTCCATAAATATTTAGACTATCTTCCCATATTTTTGTTACTGTAATGTCTACTTCATATTCTTCATTTGGAGTTCCAATGTATACTTCACCGTTAGTACCAATTCCTCCGCCAGCACCATTTGTAGATTTATTTGAAATTATTATTACATCAGCTTTAGATTTTGTAAGTCCTAGATTTTTAGCATTATCATTTCTAATCTCAATTTCTTTTCCTTCATCTATTAGCTTTCCGTTTTCGTCTTTATCATTTGTAAGTCTTAATTCATCTTCAGATAATTCTTTTCCATCTAAATTAGTCCAATGATTTTGAATTCCTGATATAGCATATCTTCCAATATAAGCTTCACTTATATTTCCATGTGTTCCCCAATTTTCATATTTATTTACATATACTTGAGATGATCCATCTGTAACTTTACCATCTTCTAGATTATTATTGAAAATTGAAGCTCCGCCATCATATATAAATACTTTAGATGTTGCACATCCTGCAATACCTGCACCATTTAATCCTCCTGCTGTGTTTTCACTAATATAAGCTGTAGTTGGTATTATAAGTACTCCTGCTGGATATTTTTCTCTTCCATCTAATGATTCTCTTGGACCATTTATATAAATACCGCCGCCACCATATGCTCCTTGAACAGCTCCAAGTCCGCCAGTACAAGTATTTCCTATTATTTCACCTTTATTTAGAGTTCCTTTGCAGTTTGCTTGAATATAAAGTCCACCACCATCTTCATATGCATAGTTATTTTCTATTTTACCGCCATTCATAATAAATGTTGTTTCTTCTGGTGCTGCTGTATTTCCAATCATTATACCTCCACCTACAGAAGTATTAGATGTCGTCCTATTTCCTGATACTTCACCACTATTCATTACAAATGTAGCTTCTACATCTTTTGATGCTTTTCCTATTACTGCAATACCGCCACCTGCTTTTGTAGCAATATTATTTTTTATAACAGGATTTAGTCCTTTTTCTCCAAGTACAAAAGAACCATTTTGATCAATTAATACACCAGCTCCCATTTCAGCTGTATTTTCTGAAATTGTACCTTCTTTCATAACAAGGTGTCCTCTGCATTCTACTGCACCACCACTATTATTTCTTAAAATAGTACCTTTTTCTATATTAAGCTCAGCACCATTATCTACTTTTATTAAGTAACATCCTGAATCTACTTTATCTGATTCTCCATCTATTGTAATTCCTTTAAGTGTTAATTTTCCTTTTACTTCTACTAGATTAATTTTTTGGTCATTATAACGACTTAATGTAATATCTATATTTTTAGGAATAATCCATTCTTCTTCATCTGAAACTGTAATTGTATCTACTACAAATATTCTCTCTATTTTTTCTCCCATTTGTATTTCTTCCATTGCTTTTTCTAGAGCAGCTTCAAATGTCTTAACTGGGTGAGTTGCATCTACGCCCGTATCTTCATCATTTCCTTTATCTCCAACAAATACGCCTTTTAATTTATGAACTACTATATTTCCTTCAGTATCTATTTTTAAAATGATATCTGTATTTGCATCTTTAATTGATATTTTAGATAATAAATCTTCTAAGTTTCTACCTGTTTCATTTTTAATTATTGTTACATCAGATTCATCTAGTTTTGAAATATCTTTATCATCTAATTTAAATACTACATCTCCATCTAAATCAAAATCATTTAAAGCATTTATGTGTTTTCCTTCTCCTAAAGTAATCTCTTCTACCTTTATTTTAGATGTAATATCAAGTACTCCACTTTGTAAATTAATTGTAGAAATTGTTCCATTTCCTTTTATTATTAAATGTGGCATACTTTCATTTTTATCTTGATCAAGAGTTAAAGCTGGCAAACTATCTCCTAACCACTCTCTACCGTTTAAATCTACTGTAACTTTCTTACTTTCACTATATTTTATGCTTTCTACTATTTTTATACCAGTATTATCATCTTCTCCTGCAATAAGTTTAATAGTATCTCCATCTTTTGCTTCTTTAAAAGCATCTTCTAATTTTGTATACTTTTTATTATTTAGTTCTGCAACATAACGTATTGCATTTTCTGAAACATTATATATATTTATTTCATTTCTATCTGAGAATTCTAAGTTAAGTTCTTCTTCAGGATCAAGTGATTCGAATTTATAACCATCTTTTGATGAAAAATGATTCCAATAATGTTTAGCTAAATCTGTATGTTCTTTTGCCATTTCATTTACTGATGGGATATAAATAGTTGCTAAGCTATTTTGCGAAATGTATACATCATTTGCATATACTCCGCTTATAGTTTCATTATTATGTCTAAATTCATTTTTAGCTTTATTTCCATATATTGCTCCACCTTCCATATAAAAACTAAAATTATCGCCAAATCCTTTTGCAAATATGCTAAGTCCACCAATTCTATTTCCAGTATTATTAGATATTTCAGTGTTTTCTAGATATATACTATTTTCATAGGTATCAATTGAAAGACCTGCAGCATAGTTTTGATATTCAATAGAACCATTTCCAACTATATTATCTGAAATCTTTGAGTCAATTATTGTTATTTCTCCACCATCATCTGCGTTTTCTATTAAGAAGGCTCCTTTATTGTTTTGACTTTCTGTTCCGTTTTTAACAACTTCTATGTTTTCTGCATAAAGATGAACATTACCATCTATGTCAATTCCCATTCCACCTTGGCTAGAAGTATTTTTAGTAATCTTACAGTCAATTAGAGAAGCAAATATATAGTTATAATCCTCTGTGCATTTATTTCTTGCAACGATACCACCACCATTTGATGATTTATTTCCTTTTATCTCTGTATCTTCAATTTTAAATTGTCCTGCATATTCTTTGCAGTATGAAAAGATTGCTCCACCATTAATGTTAGATTCATTATTATTAATTTTTGAATCATCACCAATATAAAGCTCACTATCTTCTAAGTATATAGCTCCACCATTTTTTGCTCTGTTGTTTAGAAGTTCTACATTGTAAATTTCAATATATGCATAGTCCTTAGCAAATATAGCTGCACCTGAGTCATTTACTCTTAAAGATTCATCATCATCATTAACGTCCATTGTATCTGCATTTTCTATTGTACCGTTTTTAATAGTTAAATAAGTACCATTTGCATAAATGATGTTATAGCCTTTTTCTTTTGCTGTTATTGTATGACCTTTTAAATCTAATGTAAATAAAGACCAAACTCCACCAAAAATAATAGACGCTTCTTTTTCGTTTCCATTATAACTTGGCTCAATTTCTATATCTTTATTAAGCTCAATTACCATGTCTCCATCGTCTTTAGCTATTTCTTCATTTAATTCTTCTAGAGTACAGTCAGTTCTAACTTCTGGATCGTCTTCTAGATAATAAGTAAAGACTTTTTCTTCATTATTTATTTTAGATACTTTTTTGTCTTTGCTTTTACTTATTTCTTTGTTTTCTGTTGAGTTTTTATGTTGACTTAAAGAAGAGTCTTCTTCTTTACTTTCCGTAGATTCATAAGAGCTATCCTTATTCTCAGTATTTTCCTGACTTTGCTCTATATTTTCATTATTTATTTCTTCTTTATTTTCTGTATCATTTTCTATATTATTTTCATCTTCATTTGAAGTATTCGATTCTTCTTTGTTTTCTTCGGTGTCCGTAGAAGAATCGTCATCGACATTTACATTTTCTATGTTGTCTATGATTTCTTCGCCTTCTAGTGCTAACGCCTGAAGTGCTTTAATATCAATACTTGAAATGGATATGCAAATAATAAGAAATACAATTAGAAATCTTTTAATATATTTCTTCATGATACTTCATCCTCCACTTTTTTACCAATATATTCAATTATAGCACATTTGAAAGCTTTCTTCAATAGATTTCCGTAAGTTCACATAATTTTCCATGTAAAAAAATAGCATACATTTTTTGTATGCTATCTAATCTATCTTTTTTGCTACTATAAGCAAATATTTATCTTGATATTTTTGGTACTTTTGAAGAGTACTACAAGTTTGAAGAATTAATATTTCATCGTTTTCGTTTACATCTACATTTGTATCATATAAAGAATTATCTTTCATTTTCTTTAATTCTTCATACCATGTATCTTTATTGTTTGATGGCTCTTGCATATAATCCCAATTACTAGTCTCTACATATACAGAAAATATCTCATATTTCTGATTTACTTTATCATTTTCTAAATATATATATTTATGATTCTCATAAAAATCTTTATCATAGTATTTTTCTAAAGTTTTAAATGGCGTATTTGCATTTACAAAATTATGACCAAATATTATTTTCTTTTTAGAATTTTCAAATGAAAATCTATAATCTAAATATATAGCTCCTAATTTATCATATTCTTTATATCCGTTATGTGTTAAATAATAATCATTATCTTTTCCCTTAAATACTGGTTCATTAATATTTGTTCCATCAATTTTGATAAATCCTACTAAATCATCATTATTATATTTACTACTCTTTTCTAAATATTTGTCATCATTATTTTCTACTGTCTGATTCTCTTCTAAATTTTCAGAAAAATTAGATTCTACATTTTCATATTTAGTATCATTTTGTATTTTATTTGATTCATTTTCTTTATTTAAAAACAAATCTTTATTACAAATACACGCTATAGCAAGAATCAGAAATATAATAAGTATAACAAATATGATTAAAACTTTCTTTTTCATCTAAACTTATCTTCTTTCATTATTTATCAGATAATTTAAGTACTGAATTATCTAATTTATTTTCTTTATTAAGTATTAGGTTTTCAAAAAATAATATTAAATATTTTTTGTCTTCTTCAATACCTTTTGAAATATTACTATAGTTTGCTCTAACTAAAGCATTTCTAAAATATAATGAATTATCCTTAAATAGTTCAGCCTTAACATTAAAGCCTTTACTGTTTAAATATTTTTGAATAAATAAAGCAGTTGTTCTAGTATTTCCTTCTCCAAATGGATGTACCTGCCAAATATTAGAGGCAAATGTACATATTCTTTCTATTTTTTCTTTTTCTGTTTTTTCTATATATTTTTGATTTGCTTCTTCTTCAAAATCATATTTTAGAGTTTCTTCTATCATAGAATAATCAGCATATTGTACAGTTTCGCCATTTAAAATTGGTTCTTTTTTTGTAATATTATAGTCTCTAAATTCTCCAATATATTTTTCATCAATTCCTATATCAATATTTTCAAATAGCTTTTTATGATATTGTTTCAATGTTAAATAATTAAATGTAAAAGCTTTATCATTTAATATTTTTACAATTCTTAATGATACTTCATCTGCCTGTTTCTCATTTTTATTTAAGTTTTCTTTGTCAGCATTTTCATAATAATGCTTAACTTCTTCTTCAACAACTTCATAACTTTTTTTACCAATAATATTTTCAGTTGCTAAATCTACCATATATTCAGAAGGAGTAAGATTATCTACGGCTTGAAGTCCAAAAGCAATATTCCAGTTTAATTGTCGCTCTCTAGAATCTTCTGTCTCTCCAATTTTTTCATATTTAATTTTATCTAAATATTTTTCATTCATATAAAATTCCTTTCGATTTTATCGTTACTCCAAAGTGTAATCTTCCTCTTGTGCTTTTATCCAATTTTCTGCATTTCCTTTATACCATTCTTCTTTGGCAGGATATTTTTCAAACGCTTCTTTTACATCTTTAATTTTACCATATTTATATGCAGCTTTTAAGAAATCGCTTAATTCTTCTTTCATTAAAACAGTTTCCCTTTTTACATTTTTATTTAAATTTAGCAAAGTGCAAAATATGCACTTTGCTTTTTATCTTTAATTTAAAGGTTTCATTGTTGGGAATAGAAGTACATCTCTTATAGATGGAGCATCTGTTAAAAGCATAATTAATCTATCTATTCCTATTCCAAGTCCTCCTGTTGGAGGCATACCATATTCTAGTGCATTTATAAAGTCATCATCCATCATACCAGCTTCATCATCACCTGCATCTCTTGCTTCAACTTGTTTTTTAAATCTCTCATATTGATCTATTGGATCATTTAATTCTGAGAATGCGTTTCCATATTCTCTACCACCAATAAATGCTTCAAATCTTTCAGTAAGTCTTGGATCTGATTGTTTTCTCTTAGCAAGTGGTGAAATCTCTACTGGATAATCATATACAAATGTTGGTTGAATTAATGTTTTTTCAACATATTCATCAAAGAACATTGCTATAACATCACCACGAGTTTTCTTTGTCTCATCTGCAAATTCCATTTTTCTTTCTTCAGCAAGTTTTACTGCTTCTTCGTCTGTTTGGATTTCGTTAAAGTCAACTCCACAAGCTTCTTTAATAGAATCTATCATAGTAACTCTTCTCCAAGATGGAGTAAGGTCAATATCTTGTCCTTGATAATTTATCTTAGTTGTACCACAAACTTTCATAGCACATTTAGATACTATCTCTTCTGTTATATCCATCATATCATGATAATCTTGATATGCAGCATATAACTCTATAGAAGTAAATTCTGGATTATGTCTTATATCCATACCTTCATTTCTAAATATTCTTCCTATTTCATATACTTTATCATATCCACCAACTATTAATCTTTTTAAGTTAAGTTCTGTTGCAATTCTTAGATACATATCTAAGTCTAAAGTATTGTGATGTGTAATAAATGGTTTAGCTGTAGCTCCTCCTGAAATAGTATTAAGTATTGGAGTTTCAACTTCTAAATATCCTTTTTCATCTAATATATTTCTAATTTCTTTAATAATATTGCTTCTCATTATAAAAGTATTTTTTACTTCTGGATTCATTATTAAATCTACATATCTTTGTCTATATCTTAAATCTGTATCTTTTAGTCCATGGAATTTTTCTGGAAGTGGTCTTAAAGATTTTGAAAGTAAAGTTACTTCTTTAGCATGTACTGATATTTCTTCTGTTCTTGTTTTAAAAACAAAACCTGTAATTCCAATAATATCTCCTATATCCCAAGTTTTAAATTCTTTATAGCTTTCTTCTCCTAGATCATTTATACTAACATAACTTTGTATTTTTTCATCACTATCTTGAATAGTACAAAAAGAAGCTTTACCCATTATTCTTTTTGCAATTATTCTTCCTGCAACTGAAACTGTTTTCTCCTCAAAAGCATCATAATTTGCTTTAATTTCTCCTGCTGTATTTGTTCTATCAAATTTTGTAATTGTAAAAGGATCTCTTCCTTGTTCTTGAAGTTCTTTAAGCTTATCTCTTCTAATTTGCATTAGATGGTTAATATCTACCTCTTCTACTTCATTTACATTATTGTTTTCATTATTTTCTGACATAATAATCTTCCTCTCTAATTTAGTTTTTTATTTATTTTTCTTTCTTCTTAATATCCAATCTTTTTCTACCCCGAAAGGGTAGTTTCATTTTTACCTTCTGATTTGCTTTTCCTGGATTTACAGTATCAATTTTTTCTCCTGTATCTATATCATATAAATTATCTATTTCAAATTTTATTGTTTCTATTTGTCCTGGAACTATAACTTCCATCTTATCTCCTAAAGATAATTTATTTCTAATTTCTATTATTACTTTATCATCTTCAAAGTCTACTACTTTTCCGCCGAACTCATATTCTAAGTTATATTGTTTTCCTTCATATTCTTGAATATCTTTATTTTCTCTATCATTAAAGTAAAATGTTGTAAGTCCTCTAGTTTTTGTTTTTTCAAGTTCATTTAAATATTTTTTATAATCATACCCTGCAGGATTTTTCATATAATCATCTATTGCAGCTCTATAAGTATTTACTACTGATGCTAAGTAATATTCTGTTTTAAGTCTTCCTTCTATTTTTAAGCTGTCTACTCCCATTTCGATTATTTCAGGAAGCTCTTTTATTAGGCATAAATCTTTTGAAGAAAAGATATATGTTCCTTTATCATCAGTCTCTACTGGCAGAAGTTCTCCTGGAGTATTTCTATCTTCTACATATACATTGTAAGCCCATCTACAGCTTTGTATACAATCTCCCAAGTTTGCACTTCTTCCAGCTAAAAAGTCACTTAAAAAACATCTTCCAGAATATCCAAAACATAAAGCTCCATGTATAAACATTTCTACTTCTAAATCTTCTGGTTTGTTTTTAATTAGCTCTTTTATTTGTTCTTTATTCATTTCTCTACCAAGTATTATACGTTTAGCACCATTATTGTACCAAAATTTACTTGTATGATAACTTATAACATTTGCTTGAGTACTAATATGAATATCAATATCTGGAGCATTTTTCTTTAAACATTCAATAACTCCACCATCTGAAGCAATAATTCCGTCAGGTTTTATTTTGTTTAGTTCTTTTGCAACTTTTTCTATTTCTTCATATTTCTCATCCCATGCAAATATGTTTATAGCAACATAAACTTTTTTTCCTATGCTATGAGCATATTCAATAGTTCTTGCTACGTCATCATCATTTGCATCTACTCTTGTTCTAAGTGATAAGCTTTTAGTTCCCATATATACTGCATCTGCTCCATATAGAAAAGCTATTTTTGCTTTTTCAAAAGATCCAGCAGGAGCAAGTAATTCTATAGTAGCTTTTTTCATATATTTATTACCCCTTATTTATAATTTACGTCTTAAATTAATATATATACTATAACATATAATCATTTTAAAATCTAGGTTTGAGAGCAACTTTTTGATTTTTTAAATGTCTTAAGATTTGAGGAAACTTGTAATTTATGCCAATTTATGTTATAATGAATTAGTTAGAAAATTTTTTTAGGAGTTAAAATATATGGCTGATATAGATAGCTTTTCTATAGACAAAAGCGTTGAAAATAAATTGAAGATTGTAAATGAGGCATACAAGATGCATGAATACTATGCAAATTGTAAGGCTATATATTTTTTGGTGCTTAAAAACGAAATTAATGCGCTTAAAAGAAAATTCCCAAATGTAGACTTTTACGTTGAAGCTAGATTTAAATCTCAAAAAAGTACTTTAAATAAAATGCTTAAACAAGCTAAGAAAAAAGATGCTTCTGTATTTGATATATTTGGTGTTAGATATGTAATAAGATCTGTAGACGGATCAGTAGATCCTGCAGTTTTAGATAGTACATGCCATGATTTTATGGACTTTTTAATGAGCGATATTCCTTGTACTAGAGAAATTCCTGGAAGAAGAAAAGATTACATAAAGACTCCTAAGCCTACTGGTTATAGAGGAATACATGCAACAAGAATTCACTCTATTATGAAGCCATTTTATTCAGAAGTACAAGTAAAAGCAGAATACATGAAACAAATAGAATTAGAACATAGTGCTTATAAACCAGTAGCTGTATCTAAATATGAAGATGATATACCAGACTTTTTTGAATTTCAGTATTATCCAAATGGATTTTGTAAAAACGTATATTCTATTCCTGTAGAAGAAGCATTTGAAAAATACTTCAATGTTCCTTATGCAGATGGAAATAATGTAAGATATTAATAATAAAAACATTAATTTTATAATATAGAAAATCACTCTCCTATCTTGATTTCATATTAAAATTATTATAATATATAGATAATTTTAAAAAAGATAGACTAACTATTAATTGTCAATAGTTTTTCTAAAAAAATTTTTTTAATAATTTGTTAAATAAAAATTTGCA
>CANQYZ010000028.1 GCA_947628215.1 uncultured Clostridia bacterium
CAAAAAATTCTAAATTTTAAAATTGAAAATTTTTATTTTCAATTTTTTTATTTTTCTGTTTTATGTAATTCAGTTGTAAGTAGGAAAATTTTTGTGCTACTTTTGTACATTGTAATCATTTGCAGACACAACGCAAATTGCTTTTAACATTTCATCAACTGTTAATGTTTCAGATGGATCAAGCCAAATTTGTGAACCACCCATAGATGAAGCATTTTCAGAACAAGTAATTTTATCATCTAAATGAAGTGTTCCATTTTTCAAAGACTCCATTATAAGTAAAATTGTCATAACTTTAGTAACACTTGCTGGGCGAAGTTTTTCATGTTCATTAAAGCTATATAATACTTTTCCAGAATTTTGTTCTATTAGAATACATGATCCACAATTAAGTTCTAAAAAATTTTCTCCATCAGATTCTGTATTTACAGTTTCTTTATAATCATTAGACCATACTGGAATTGTCACATATGTTCCAAAACAAATATTAGTCTCTAAAATAATACACATAAAAATAATAAAAAACACATATATCTTTTTCCTCATACAAACCTCCTTAAGTTATTATAAATATATGTGTTTTTTTGTATCTTATGTTATTAATTTTATCTGCTTCCAATATCGCCTTTTTTGAAAAATATAAGTGATGGAAATAATGCTAATACATAATATACTAAACAAACAATTACAGAATGTGAAAAACTATAATAGTCATCTAATGGTAATTTTCCGAATAAATAATTTGAAAAATTCCAATTTGTTGTTAGTAACTTATTCATAATCCATCCTGGAACTGTAGATGGTAATATTATTTGTCCTATACCCATATAAATTAAAATCGTAATTATGGCAGCTGCCGATGTACTTCCAAATATTGTACCTAGTGCAAAACTTATTAAAATTACACTTATATACATTGGAAGATTTACTAAAAATTGAATTCCAATATATCTGAAAATTCCCATTTCCATTAAAGTATTTGTCGTAAAATTATATACAGTCATTGGATTTTCTAAACTTTTTGTTCCAAAGAATACAAGGTTTGCAGCTCCAGTTGCAATTATCATAAATAAACATATTAAAATAGTCATAATAAAACAAGTAATTAATTTTGCAAAATAGATTTTTGTTCTACTAAAAGGCTTTATTGCAAGCTGTTTCATCGTATCTTTATTAAATTCACTACTCATTATAGAAGATGAAATTGCAATTATAGAAAATATTACTAAAAGTCCCGTAAATCCATCATTTAATACATTTGCAATTCTATATCTTACAGTATCTTCACTTTGAGTATCGTGTTTTGTATTTATTACATAATCATTTTTAGCAATTCTCTCTTTAGTTTCTTGATAATCTACTTTTTGTACATATTCCAAATCATCATATTCTTTTCCATCTATTAATAAATCATTCAAATTAATAAGAGAATTACTTTTCTCATTAAGTGCATAATTTAAATAATCATATCCGAATTTAATGTCTTTATTGATTCTAAGTTCTAATTCTTCTATTTTATTTTCTCTTCCAGTTTTTTCTCTATAATAGTTATCCTTAGAAATTAAATTTTTATTATCTTCTAATATTTTTATTTTTTCTTTTTCTTGCTCAATCATTAATTTGGCAACTTTTTTCCAATCATTTGACGCAAAAAGATTATGTACTTCGTCATATTCTGCTTTAGCTTTTTGCTCATCATATTCTGGTTTAAGTTCATTTATGTCTATATTGTAACTTATAATATCATCCTTGTTTTCTTTTAAAAATTGCTTACATACTTTTATATATTCATATTGACATAATTTGGATTTAAAATCATATGTCATTTCATTTTGTATTACATATTCCTGCCAAGAATTTTCATCATATTTTTCTCTTATTTCTTTTGCTATATTTTTTTCTGCTTGAGTTTCTATTGAACTCTTTATACTTTCAACATCATCAAAATAATATGTAGATAATCTTAATATATCTGCATATTGATTGTATACTTCCAAGCTTACATTTTTTTCAAATTTAGTAGTAGTAAATATTAATACCAAAATTACAATCATAAAAATATATGTCGATTTTTTTGAAAAAATCTTTATTAACTCATTTTTAATTAATCTAAACAATTTTGTTACCTCCTGTTCTCTTTAAGAAGGCATCTTCTAAAGAAATTTCTTCTCTTTTTACTTCATATACATCTATATTATTGTTTTTTAATTTCTCTATTACTTTTGGTATATTTTCTTTAACTGAAGAAATTCTAATTTTATTATTTTCTATTATTTCATAGTCTTTTTCAAAAATATCTTCTAATCCAGACGTAGTACTTACTTCTATAATATAACGTGGAATATTTTCTGTAGATTTAAAATTCTCCATTTCTGATTCTTCTACTATTTTCCCATTTTGAATTATACATACTCTAGTACAAAAATTTTCAAGTTCAGATAAATTATGACTAGATACTAGTATTCCCATTTTTTCTTCTTTTGCAAGTTTTATAAGTATATTTCTAAGCTCTTTTATTCCCTCTGGATCTAATCCATTTGTTGGTTCGTCTAATATTAATACATTTGGATTGTTTAAAATAGCACTAGCAATTCCAAGTCTTTGTTTCATTCCAAGAGAATATTTTGATACTTTATCATGGATTCTATTTTCAAGTCCGACTAATTTTACAACATCGTCTATTCTTTTTTCATCTGTTTTATACATATTAGAAACAAGCTTTAAATTTTTATATCCTGATAAGTATCTATAAGCTTCTGGATTTTCTATAATTGCTCCAACTTTCTCCACTGCTTTTTCAAAGTTCTTTTTTATGCTATATCCATTTATGAACACTTCTCCTTTATCCATTTTGTGAAGTCCCAAAAGTAACTTGATAGTAGTAGTTTTTCCGTGCTCCATTTGGTCCAATAAATCCTAAAATATCACCTTTTTTTACATCAAAAGATACATCATGAATAACTTCTTTTCTGCCATATTTTTTAAATAATCCTTTACATTCTAATACTTTTTCTTCCATTTTCCCTCCAAAGAAAAAAATATAATATAGTAAGATATGACTATATTATATTTTTTAAATACTATAATGTAAATACTCGTATTTTTTATCTTTTTATCCATTTTTATTTTAATGATATTATAATATAAATTAGTTTAGTTCTATCTAAAAAAAGTTTTATGTAGAACTAAATAGAATTTAAGTATTAACATTATTTCATTTTAAATCTATTAAAGTGTATTTTATTTTTGAAAGTAAAATATGTAGTTTACTTCCGAAGAACTTTTTTTAAAAGTTCGCTCTTTATTAAACCCTACCCAATTTATATTCATATACAACCTACATATGCTTGCAATTTAAAATATATATTTATTTGTAAATAAAATAAGCTAATACTTATATTCATCATCCCATTTTATGTTAAATGGGATGATTTTTTACAAAAAATAAAATAGCAAAGTTTGCTATTTTATTTTCTTTTAAAAAGTTGTACTTAAATTTAATTTTTTCATAATTTCATATATAACATATTTAGGTGTTGGCTTTAGCATTACTCCAAAATACTTTTCAATCACTTCTTCTCTACAATCCATATACATATTGCTTGTCGCATTTGTAATATTACATTTAATATTATGAGCAGTTTTTCCATATATGTTAGCAATTATAGGATAAATATCTCTTTCTAAATTGTTCTTCTTTTTCTGATTTAATAAATATATAGCAATTGCTAAATACTTCGTTCCACGATAAGAATAATTATAACTTAATTTTTTTAGTTCTTCGACAATTCTTTTATATGTCTCATCATTTTTCTCTATTTCTTTTATTGTTTCTTCATTCATATTTTCCTCCTAGAATTTTTCCATTTTTTATCTTTAATAAATATTTCTACTTATTAGACTCTTTTTTTTACAATTTTGGTGCATATTTTTCAAAAAAATTTTAAAAATTCTAAAAAAAATGAAAATAAAAAGAAAAACTGGCCCCAAGTAGGAACAGAAAAAAGAATGGCAGATATTTAATTTACGCTACATTCGATATAAACTTTCTAAGGCTTACGACTATAAATTCGCCGTTTCGGATTTAATTTATATAGGACACAAATGTTATGATTTGCGCACTTCTTAACTTTCCGTTTGCCTCAGAGGACTTATTTGTACTTACGTCAAACCAGATACGTATTTTTTGGTTGTATTTTACTGTGAGAGTTGGTGTAATCAGCGTTGCTGCACTGCCGTTTTCGACTGATGTGTATTTAGGAGACAAAGCTTTTCCTGTGGTAGCATCGATAATTTGAATCGTAAGTTTCTCGTTACCGGTACCTGCATCCGAGCTTGCTCTTTTCCATTTCACTGTGAAACTCATTGATGTTCCTTTGACTGTCTTTACCGGAGTAGTATTGGTGTCTGTGAATGTAAAGCCACCAATAGTATATATTCCTTTCGGAAGATCTTCTACGCCGGCCATAGGATTAGCATCAGGAGTTCCGCTTGCTGCAAAAGCAGTAACGTTGATACACGCCAAGGCCATAATGGCAGTCATAATGATACATGTGATTTTTTTGATTTTCTTCATAGTATAATCTCCTTATCTACATGCCTGCCATTCTTTTTTTCATAGCATCTCTTCAAGTGAAGAAATATAAAGACGCTATGTAAATTTAAATTTTAACACATTTTCTCGAATAAAGGATAAAAAGATAAAAAAAATGAAAAAATTTTTTAAATAAAAAGAATGATAATATTTTTTATACTATCATTCTTAAGATTTTTTATCTCAAATTTTGTTATCTTTCTAAATTTATTTCAACATCTTGACCTCTATATTTAAATACGATTTTTATTTTATTTGTTGCGTCATATTTTGTATAACTAAATGTTTGCCAATATTGTACTTTTCCAGTTTGTTCTTCTAAAGATCCTGCATCTTCGCTCGAACTATCTACATTATAAAATCTTTTTCCGTTTTCATTTTCTAGATAGATGTCATCGACAATGCTTAAATTATCAAAATCTTCATTAGTTTTAGATTGTTTAATTTTTTCATTATTTCTTTCTCTATGTTCATTTATCTTCTTCTGTTTTTCCTCTTCTGAATCATTTTCATCATACCAAGGCTCTTCATAAGTCATAAACTCAAAATTAGTTTCAGTATTATGAACAATACACTCAGTAACATTAATTTCTGGCATACTACAACTTGTTACATGATAAATTATACTTTCTCTATTATAAAACTTTTCTGGTAAATCTAAATTAATTTTCCAATTTCCTTTTAAATTATATGTTTCCTTATCTTCCATTTTAAATTGAATACTTGATAAATCAAAATATACTTTCTTTGATTTTGGAAAATTATTTTTTGAATATATCTGAATAATACTTGTAATTTTATCTTTATCATCTGCTTTTTCTCTATCAGTATAATTTGTTATACCACTTGTATTATACTTTTTATTTTCTTCTCCAAATTTTAAGTTTAAATTGTTTTCCCTGCAAAAACTATCAAAAGTAGCTTTATCAGCACAATATAAAATATTTTTATTTTCATCATACACAATCAAATCTGGATATAAAACATTTGGTATACCAGAAAATTCTTTATCTAGCTTGCTTATATCAAATTCAATTTTAAAATTCAAATTTGTATCATCCATTACAAGTGAATCAATATTGACTTTAACATCAGATGATTCTATTTCATTTTCTATATCATCGTAAATATATCCATTTTGTATTGCTGTATACATTCCTTTATTTCTACTTATTTTGATATTATTATTAGTTACCTTATAAGCTGAAATTGCAACTCCTCCTATTAAAATAACACTGCACATTATAGCTGCTACTTTTTTGAAAAAACTAAATCCGCCATATTTTTTATCATCTATATTTCTTATTGTTCTTCTAATGTTATCTGTTAATTCTTTAGGAGCTTCATATTTTATTTTATCAGTATTCTTATAAAGGAAATCATCAATCTCATCTAATTTATTTAGATTCTTTTTCATTATCTTTATCTCCTTCTTCAATAATATTCTTCTTTATTTTTTCTTTTGCTCTTAAGACAGTACTTTTCAAAGTATTTATATTAGTCTTTGTTATATTGGATATTTCTTTATAAGAGTACTTTTCATGATAATATAAATTTATAATTGTAAGTTCATCATTTGATATTCCTTTTAAATATTTTTTAACGTCTTCATCATCGTATATGTCTTCGTAACTTAAATCTGATGAACTTTTAGACTTATCTTTAATTTTAGTAAATCTTCTATTTTCTTTTACAATATTGCTACACTCATTCATTAGTATTCTAATAATCCAAGTTTTAAAATTTTCTAGCTTTCTTAATTTCTTTATATTTTTATAAGCTTTTAAAACTGTATTTTGAATAGCATCATTTGCATCTTCATAATTATTATTCAATCTGAGCATTGCAATTTTAAATAAATCATTTTGAATTTCTAAAATTAACTTTTCAAAATCTTGTTTATTTCCTTTTCTTGCACTTTTGACTAATTCTATATCCATTTCTGCTCCTTAAAAACTTAACTTACATTTATTAGACTATTTTTTTATTAATTTTGGTGCATATTTTATATTATTTTAACATTTTTTTGAAAAGTTTGTAGTATCTTATAAAAAATTCAAGTAAAAAAACAAATTAAATTTAGTATAACAGATTTACCTTATATTACTTAAAAAGATAAAAAAGATAAAAAATTAAGAAGATTCAAAAGAATCTTCCTGATTTTTAGTTATATTATTTAAATCTTATTTTGTATTAATAATTTTCTGCTTTTATTTCAAAATAGCTTTGTGGATGATTGCATACTGGGCAAACTTCTGGAGCTTCTTTTCCAATGCAGATATGTCCGCAGTTTCTACATTTCCAAATTTTATCTCCGTCTCTTGAAAATACTATTCCTTCATCAATATTTTCTAATAATTTTTTATATCTTTCTTCATGCTCTTTTTCGATTTTTCCGACTTCTTCAAATAAGTATGCTATATGATCAAAACCTTCTTCTTTTGCAACTTTTGCAAATTCAGCATACATATCTGTCCATTCGTAGTTTTCACCAGCTGCTGCATCTTTAAGATTATCTGTAGTAGATGGAACTTCACCATTATGTAATAATTTAAACCAAATTTTTGCATGTTCTTTTTCATTTGCAGCTGTTTCTTCAAATATAGCAGCTATTTGCTCATATCCTTCTTTTTTTGCCTTGCTTGCATAGTATGTATATTTATTTCTAGCTTGTGATTCTCCAGCAAATGCTGAAAGTAAATTTTGCTCTGTTTTTGAACCTTTTAATTCCATAAAAAATCTCTCCTTTTTTAATTTTTTTCTAATTATATCATCATTTTATATTTTTTCAAATATAGTTTTATTTTTCTTTAGAATATTTTTTTATTAGATTAAATGAATTATATAAATTATAATATCCGTTTATATTATGTTGAATATCATCTATTCTTATTTTTAAATCATTTTCTCTTGTATAAAAAGCTCCAATTATTCTTTCTGGATTTTTATAATACATTGCAACTTCATCAAAATAAATACCGTTTAGCTGATAAAATGCTCTATAATAAATACTATCTATTAAATCCTCAACTGAAAAATCTTTAGTATCTATATTGTTTTCTTTAGCAATATCATATATTTCAAGTCCCTTTGTAAGTAATTCTAAATTAATTGGTGCACACTTGCTTAAGTTTACTATATTATGTAAGTTCTTGCTTATATTATCAAGTCCAAGTCTAATATATTCTTCTTTAGGACTATATTTTATAACTTCTGCAACTGAATATTCTATCCAATGATCTTTATATTGTACATAATCATTTTTGCAAAAATAATTCATTGCCTTTTCTGCCATATCTAACCATTTTTTATCTTTAGTATAACCATATAATTTAGCAAGTGCAAATGTTGCTTCACCATCATAATATACAGTTCTTGTTTTTTCGTATCTGCTAAATTCAGGATACATAAGTACATGATAATATGAACCATTTTTCTCTTGCATAGAAGCAATTCCATTTCCAAGGCAATTTGCTAAATCTTTATATTCATCAGTTTTAAATGTTTCCATGTAATCTACAAGCATAAGTATTCCAATTCCATTTGCTCCAAGCTTTATTTCACTATTTTTTGGCTCAATGATATATGCTGTATTATCATCTTTATATTTAACACAATTATCTACTACATATTTTACACCAGATGATATTTTTTCTTTTAGCTCCTTTGAATTTGATAATTTATAACTTTCAATCATACTCCAAACTGTTCCATTATGTCTTAGAATGTTATAAGTATCACTCTCTTTATCATCTTTCGGATTATATTCATATACAAAAGATCCATTTTCTTTTACTGAATCTAATAGATAATCAGTAGCATTTTCAATTAGCTCTAAACAAGTAAGATCTTCTATTGTTTCAATCTTTCTTATTCCTATTGAATCTATATCTGAAGAAATTTTATATACTTTTTCATTATTATAAACATAGCTAATAGTTGAAAATGTCTTAAATGTTTTTGGTAATTCTTTTATTGTATCTATTTTTTTATTATTACTTTCTAGATATTTATTTAATTTTTCTAAATCTATTTTTCCGTTTTTATAGTCTATAATTTCGTTTGCATTTAGCTCAGACTCTAATAGTGCTGTATTATAATCTTCATCCAGAGTAATCCCTTTTCTAAAGCAATTCTCATCAGCTACTCTAATCTCATCTTCAATTGTATCTTTTGTAACTTTAACATCTTTTTGCACTACATCTATTTTTACTATTTCTGGGCTTACTTTATATTTTTTTACTATATCTTTTGCTTTTTCTTTTGCATTTGAAATAGCATTTTTTAAATTATATCCAGTATCATTTATAACATATGCTTTAGTATCAATATCACTTATTGATATAAATACAACATATGAATTTTTTGAAAAATTTAATTCTTTATCATTTAATAAGCTATCTTCTATTTTTGATATTTTTTTATTTAACTTTAATATATTATTTCCATTTAAAATTAAATTTAATATTAAATATCCAATCGTAAGTATTGCACATATGCAAATAAGTATAACAATTATATTTTTTTTATTCATATTATTTCTCCTAAAGTTTTATAAAAATAATATAATATAAATGGCTATAAATTTCAACAATAAAAATTTCTTATTTTTTTTTTCATTTTTTCATTTTTTCTTTTTAAAAAACTTGTAATTTTAAAAAATGTATGCTAATATATTAAATAGTCAGTTTATTAAAGTGTAATGGAGGTGTAAACAAGATGGCAAAATGTGCAATTTGCGAAAAGAATGCAATTTTCGGAAACAAATTAAGTATTACTCGTTCTCACATTAGCAAGAGAACAACTAGAACATGGAAACCAAACTTAAGAACAGTAAAAGTATTAGTAAATGGAGAACCAAAAAGAATTACTGTATGTGCTAAATGTTTACGTTCTGGAAAAGTAACAAGAGCTTAGTTTATAAAATATCATATAAAATAAATTGTGATGTATTTTAAATACACCACTTTTATTTTGCACTTTTTATTCCAAATATAAATTTTACAAGCCCCCTCATACACTTTGGAACTCTTTTTACAACAACAAACATATTTTCCCCTCCTTTAAGATGAAAGCCATAATATTCCAACAGCAATTACTATTACTCCTATAATAAAAAGCCACCACGTAATAGGAAGTAATAATACCATTAATGTTCCAAGTCCAAATCCAATTAAAACTACAGCAATAGTTTTCTTTAATATTTTAAGCATATGCACCTCCTACGTCTTTATATATTATATTATTTTGTATATAATAATGTTATTCAAAAAAGTTGGAAGGAATAATAAAATGAAAAACAAAAATGATGCAATTAAAATTATAAAAATATTAAAAGAATATTATCCAGATGCTACTTGTAGTTTGGATTTTACATCTCCATTTGAAATGGTAATAGCAGTAATGTTATCTGCTCAGTGTACAGATGAAAGAGTAAATAAAACTACTCCATCATTATTTAAAAAATACAATACACCAGAAAAAATGGCAAAAATTGATATAATAGAATTAGAAGAAATAATTCATCCATGTGGTTTTTATAAAAACAAAGCTAAAAACATAATAGAATGTAGCAAAAGTCTAGTAGAAGTATATAATTCAAAAGTACCAGACAACATAGATGATCTTATGTCTCTTGCTGGAATTGGAAGAAAAAGTGCAAATGTTATAATGCTTGAAGCATTTAATAAACCTGTTCGGTATTGCAGTAGATACTCACGCTAAAAGAGTATCTAATAAGCTTGGTTTATCGAAAGAATCAGAACCTGAAAAAATAGAACAAGATTTACTTAAAATATTTCCAGAGGAATATTTAAAAGATATAAATCATTTATTTGTATGGCATGGAAGAAATACTTGTATTGCAAGAAGACCAAAATGCGAAATTTGTCCAATAAATAAATATTGTGATACATATAATCAAAAATAACGCACATACTACTTTTAAGAGGTGATTAATCTTGGCAAATATAAATTGCTCAAATGATTGTGTTTATCAAGTAAACGGTATGTGCGAATGTAATAATATATCCGGAAAATCTTTATCTTCTGAGGCAGATTGCATCTATTATAAAAAAAGAAAGTAAGGTTTAATAAAATCTTACTTTCTTTTCTATTTTTTTATTTTAATTTTATCTAGTCTTTCTTTTCTTCTTTTACAGGCTCTTCACCTTTGCTAATAGTCTTATTTCCAGTAAATACACATTGAATTAAAATTCCAATACCTAATAGAATTGATGCAAATGATACAAATACTCCGATATAAGGAATACTCTCAAGTGCCCATAAAGCTATTGTAATTAATGGAACTAATACCCAAAGTTTCATTCCTTTACTTCTAGAACATAACATTCCAGAAAACGCAATTGATGTAATAGAATTAGCAAGCATTATTAATAATATATATGCTGGTATCATTGCAATTCCGACATTAGTTGTAGGAACGAATAATAATAACATTACTGTAATTATAGGAATAAAGATAAGTCCAAATAATCCAAGTCCAATTGATCTTAATGGATGTTTTCCAATAAGTTCTTGTGATTTATAAACAAATTTCTTTGACATTAAAGAAATAATTATAAATACAACTATTGTAAATATTAGACTTTGTACTAAATCTTTTATATATCTTAAAACTAAATCTGCAGTAGTTTCTTTTTCTTCAACTATTTTCTTAAAATCAACTCTACCTTTTACAACATCTTCTGGAATAGTTGCTTGTTCATTTGCTTCATATGCTAAGTTTCCAGTAACTGTAGCAGTATCAGATAATTCTAATATTCCAGAATAAATAAATGCATTTCTTCCTAGATTTCCTTGTACTGAAATTTTTTCAGCAGCTAAAAATACATCATAATCAATTACTGATTTATCACCAAAATTAATAGTTTTTCCACACATATATGCTGATCTATAGCAAGTTCCATTTATATTAATTTCTTGACCTGCAATATATAGATTACCATTAACTACTGTATTTTCTGCAATTGTAATACTATTTCCGAGTTACAAATAAATCTCCTCTTATCATATTTGAAGAAATAACAATTTCATTTCCTGCTAAAAATACGTTTCCATAAACATCCTCTTTTAATTCTAATTTAGAGTCTGTAGTAGCTCTATAAACGTTTTCATGAATAATATCTTTTTCATCAGATACATCTCCATTTTCTGAAATTGGCATAATTCCGTCTTCTTCATTTTCACTATTTTCTGGATTTAGCATATTTTCATCAACATTAACTCTTGGCATTATACCTGGATTTGTTGCATAACTATACATACAAATTGATATAAGAGCAATTGATAAAGCTAATATAACTAAGATGTTTCTTACACTTTTCTTCATTTTTTTACTTCCTCCCTTTTTCTCTTTATTATTTTAATTTTTCTATTCTTTCTTTAAAATTATCAGAACTTGTTATATATGTACCTGCAACTAAGATATTAGCTCCAGCATCTTTGGCAAGTTCAGCAGTTTCTTCATTTATACCGCCATCTACTTCAATATCTATGTCTAGGTCATGCAAATTTATGTATTCTTTTAAAACTTCTACTTTTTTAATAGTTTCTGGAATTAATTTTTGTCCACCTTTTCCTGGAACTACTGTCATAACTAAAGCCATATGAGCATATTCTAAAAGATCATACATTTCTTTTATATCAGTTTCTGGATTTACAGCAATACCAATTTTTATATTATTTTCTCTTAATAAATTTATAATTTCTAAAGCTTCTTCTTTAGACTTTATAGTCTCTATATGAAAAGTAATCCTGTCAGGCTCTAGTGGAATATAATCTTCTATATTTTTCTTTATATCTTCTACCATTAAATGAACATCTAAAGGAAGATTTGATATATGTTTGATTTCTAAAGCATATTCCTTCATTTGTTTTCGTGTATTTTTTTCTACAAATTTTCCATCCATTACATCAATATGAAAATAGTCTGTTTTTGCAACTTCTAAATCATAAAATGTTCTAACAGCTTTTTCTTTATCGATACTTAAAATTGATGTTGATACTTCTACCATGTTTATCCTTTCTTTTTAATTTTTAATAATTTGTTTTTATTTTTAAAATAGGAATAAGGCTTTTTGTTTATGCCTTATTCCTAAAGATTTATTTTATTTGAATTTTTTATTTTGCTGTAATTGACTTTGTAGTACTTAAGTCCATTGTATCTGAGAATATTGGACTTCCATCTCCGATTGTAACTTGAACTGTAACTTTTCCTGTTCCTTTAAATGTTACTGTATGATCTGTTGTATTTTCTGCAATACTTCTTGTTGAATTTACAAGTTCATTTCCTTCTTCATCGAAAACATATACATTTACTGTAACTTTTTCTGGTGGTACAGATACTCCATCTTCTCCTACCTCTGGCTGATATCCAGTAAGCGATGCAACATCTACTATTACTGTTCCTGTAACTTCTTTTGGAATTTTATTTACTGTAATTGTAATTGTATCTCCTTCTTTTGCTTTCTTCTTATCTTGTTTTAATACAATTCCATCTTCTTCATTTTTATCAGCAGTCTCTTTAACTTTTACTTTAAATCCTGCATCTTTTAGTTCAGTTTGAGCATCTTTACTTGTCTTTCCTGTTACATCTGGAACATCCATCGTTCCATCACCCATGCTAACTACTACTTTTATTTCAGTATCAAATGATACTTTCTTTCCTTCTGGCTCTATTCTTATAACTAATCCTTCTTTTAATTTTCCTTTTTCATCTACTTCTTGTTCTATAGTAACATTAGTAAATCCTATTTCTTCAAGCATAGCCTCTACATCTTCTTGTGATTTTCCAACTACATCTTCATTCTTTGGAATTTCGAACTCTTCTTTTGCTTTACTTACATATACAGTAAATTCTGTATTTAATTTTTTCTTCATATTATTTATTTTACTGTATTCTGGATTTTGTCTTATTACATATCCAACTTCTACTTCATCATTTATCTCATATTCAACTTTAAGTTTAGATTCAAAAGCTGTTTCATCAAATACTTTCTGTGCTTCTTCTAAAGTCATTCTTTCTCCAGATTCATTTGTAACTAGATTTGGAATATATGCTTCTTCATCTTTTCCAAGATTCATAAATAGAAGTGTTCCACCAAATGCTAGACCAAATACTAATATTCCAAGAAGCATTACAGTAATTATTATATGTCTTTTAAAGAATCCAAATACTCCACCTTTTGATTTTTTCTTTCTTTGAGGCATTTCATCTTCCTCCTCTTCATCGTCTTCTGCATCTTCATCTCTATCATACATTGATGATAATCTTTCAGATTGAATATCATTTGGCTCATTTGAAAATACTACAAAATCATCATCTGGTCTTTTTAAAGATGTGCTTAAATCTATTAACATATCTGTTGCACTTGCATATCTATCTTTAGGATCTTTTTGCATTGCTTTTAAAATTATATGATCTACACTAATAGGAATTTGTGGATTTATCTTTCTAGGTTCTATTGGTTCATCTTGAACTTGCATTAATGCAACTGATACTGGAGTATCTGCATCAAAAGGAACCCTTCCTGTAAGCATTTCATACATTACTACACCTAGTGAATATAAATCTGATTTAGCATCAGTATAACCACCTTTTGCATGTTCTGGTGAAAAATAATGTACAGATCCTATTGTAGTTCCAAATGCTGTTATTGTTGAATTAGATACAGCTTTTGCTATACCAAAGTCTGTAACCTTTGCCATTCCATCTTCAGTAATTATTATATTATGTGGTTTTATATCTCTATGGATTATATTGTGTCTATGTGCAGTCTCTAAAGCAGAAGCTATCTGAATTGCTATATTTACTGACCATTTCCAAGAAAGTTTTCCGGTCTTCTACTATTATCTCTTTTAAAGTTTTTCCTTGAATAAGTTCCATTACAATGTAGTAAATATCTCCTTCATTTCCTACATCATATATAGATACAATATTTGGATGTGTAAGAGACGCTGCAGATTGTGCTTCTGTCTTGAATCTCTTTATAAACTCATTATCTGTAATAAATTCGTCTTTTAGTATTTTTACTGCTACATAACGGTTAAGTACATGGCATTTAGCTCTATAAACTGTTGCCATACCACCATTTCCGATTTTCTCTAAGATTTCATACCTATTTGCTAACATTTTCCCTATAAGGTTCATAATCTTCTCTCCTCAATTTTAATTACTTATTTATTATTAAAATTACAGTTATATTATCAAGTCCACCGAGCTGCATTTGCTTCAGCAATTAGATTGTCTACTGCTTCATCTTCATCTGATTTTATAATTTCTAGTATTCTTTTTTCTTCTATCATATTAGTTAATCCATCTGAGCAAATGACTAATAAATCGTCTTTAGCTAAAGCTTTATTTATAAGATCTGGCTTGATTTCTCCACTTGTTCCAAGAGCTTTTATAAGTAAATTCTTTTTTGGATGATGGAAAGCTTCTTCTCTTGTAATTTCTCCGTCTTTAACTAATTTTTCAACATAACTATGATCTGTTGTAAGTCTTCTCATCATATTATTTCTAATACGATATATTCTGCTATCTCCAACATGTCCTATGTATATTTTGTTTTTATATATTAAACATACTTCAATAGTAGTCCCCATATCATGAAGTTCTTCATCTTGTTCTGATTCTTGATAAATCGCAGAATTTGCAAATTCTATTGCATCATTTATAAGTTTAAGTATCATATCTTTTTCTTTTGGTATGATTTTAAATTTTTCTTTAATAAATTTTTCAACAGCAATTACAGCAACTTTACTTGCAATTTCTCCGCCTTTATATCCTCCCATACCGTCTGCTAAAATATACAATTTATAATCTTCTTCCTCATATATAGAATAACTATCTTGATTCATTGTTCTAGTCATTCCAATATCAGTTTTTGTAAAAACTTTCATTTAATCAATTACTCTCCTATTTTAAGTTCTGTCTTCTTAATTGACCACATGCAGCATCTATGTCAGATCCTAGTTCTCTTCTTATAGTAGCTACAATTCCATTATCGTTTAAATAATCTCTAAATTTAATAATGTTTTCATTTGTACTTTTGCTATATTTTCCGCTCTCAATCTTATTTATAGGAATTAAGTTTACATGACATAACATTCCTTTTAAAAGTTTCACAAGTTTTTTTGCATCATCTAGATTATCATTGTTGTCTTTTGCTAGAGCATATTCAAAAGATATTCTTCTATTAGTGATTTTTATATAATCTTTGCAAGCTTTAATAAGCTCTTCTATATTATATGTATTATTTACTGGCATCATTTCACTTCTTTTTATATTATCTGCACTATGAAGTGAAATTGAAAGTGTACTTTGAGAATTTCTATTTGCTAAATCATATATTCTTGGAACTAGTCCACTAGTTGATATGCTTATATGTCTAGCACCTATATTTAAACCTTTAGGATTATTTATTATTTCTATTGATTTCATTACATTTTCAAAATTATCTAAAGGTTCTCCAATTCCCATAAATACAATATTTGAAACTTTTATTTTGCTATCTCTTTGAACTGCTAATATTTGCTCTACAATTTCTCCTGCACTTAAATTTCTTACAAAAGGAATTCCAGTAGATGCACAAAATTTGCATCCCATTTTACATCCAATTTGTGATGAAACACATATTGAAAATCCGTGTTTATATTCCATAAGTACAGTCTCAATTGCATTACCATCTAAAACATCAAATAAATATTTTTTTGTCCCATCTTTTGATTCTAATTTTTTAATAATATTAAAATTATTTATATTAAACTCATTATCCAATTTTTCTCTTAATTCAAGTGAAATATTTGTCATCTCTGAAAAACTTGTTACATTTTCACTAAATATCCACTTAAATACTTGCTCTGCTCTAAATGGTTTTTCATCTATCTGTTTAAAATATTCTTTTAAGTCTTCTAAGTTGTAATCTTTGATATTTTTTTTCAAAAAATACCCCCAATTATTTATTATCAATTTTGGTTGTATTATATATTATTTATATATTTTTTTCAATACTTTATTTAATGTTATAAATCTTTGATTTTACCTAAGCATTTCAATACTTGTAACTCCATTAAATTCATCTGGAAAAGAAGATAAATCTTCTAATTTTTCATAATTTTTATCAATTTCTCCTTCCATTGAAATCTTATATTTTCTAAGTGAATTTTTAAATACTACTTCTGAAGATCCATCAGCATTTGTTGTATATGCCATTTTTAAAGATCCATCTTCATTTTCTCCTGCTACATCTTTTATTGCAACATACATTGCATCTTTTGTAATAAAAGAGCCGTAGCCCTCTTGAGTTCCTTGTGAAAGTGCTTGTGATACAATCGTATTTAGTTGTTCTAGCTCGCTTGATACTTCTGCTGAATTTAAATCTTCTTTAGTATTTTTTATAATTCCATCATTTCCAACAGTCATTTTTAAAGAAATTCCTGCTATTATTATAAGTACTATTATTGTTATAACTAACACTATTAAAGTAAGACCTTTTTCGTTTTTTATCATCTGTTTTCTCCTTGTTTTTTATTTTTCTTTTCATAAAAAATTCTATCATTAAAATAAAAAAAATAAAATAAAATTAACCCAAATAAAAAATTTAGTAGCATAAAACTACTAAATTTCTACATTATTTTTTTAAGTTTAATTTGTAAAAAACTTTTTTTCCTTTTTTCAAGATTGCATATCCATCTTTAAAATCATCTGTTAATTTATAAGTTATATCTTCTATTTTTTTATCATTTACAGATACAGATCCTTGTGAAACTAAAGTTTTTGCTTGACCTTTAGATGGAGCAATTTCTGTTAATACTAAAGCATCAACAACTGAAATATTTTCATCATCTACATCAATAGATGGCATATTATCAATATTTCCATTTCCGCCAAATAAAGCATTTGCTGCTTCTTCTGCTTTTAAAGCTTCTTCTTCGCCATGAATTAATTTTGTTATTTCAAATGCAGCTCTTTTCTTAGCTTCGTTTATTCTTTCATCTTTATATTTTGTAAGTTCTTCTATTTCATCAAGTGGAATAAATGTAAGAAGTTTCATTACTTTTTCAATGTCATCATCTCCTACATTTCTCCAATATTGATAAAATTCATATGGACTTGTTTTCTCCGGATCTAACCATAATGCTCCTTTTTCTGTCTTACCCATTTTCTTTCCTTCTTTTGTTGTTAGAAGTTTAAAGGTAAATCCATATGCATCATCACTTCCTATTTTTCTTATAAGTTCAACTCCACCTATAATATTTGACCATTGATCATTTCCGCCCATTTGAAGCTTACATCCATAATGATCATGAAGATATAAAAAGTCATATGATTGCATAAGCATATATCCAAGTTCAAAAAATGTTAATCCTTGTTCTAATCTATTTTTATAACATTCAGCTGCAAGCATTCTATTTATTGAAAAATGTACACCAATTTCTCTCATAAAATTTAAGTAATTTAAGTCTCTAAGCCAATCACCATTGTTTACAATTCTTGCTGCATTTTCTCCTTCAAAGCTTAAAAATTTTTCACATTGCTTTTTTATACATTCTACATTATGATCTATATCTTCTAAAGTTAGCATTTTTCTCATATCAGTTTTTCCTGATGGATCTCCAATTACAGCTGTTCCACCACCTACTAATATTATTGGTTTATGTCCTGCTCTTTGCATTTGAGCAGCAACCATAAGTGATATAAAATGTCCAACATGAAGACTATCTGCTGTTGGATCTATTCCTATATAAAAAGGAACACTTTCTTTTTTAAATAATTCTTTTATTTCTTCTGGATGTGTTAATTGCTCTACATATCCTCTTTCTTCTAAAATGTCAAATACGCTATTCATAATTTTCTCCTGCCTTTTTTATAAATTTACTTCGCTTCCAGAAAAACCTTCTACTTCTGAGCTAGACATTTCTGTGCCGCTTATTCCATAACTTTGTCCACTCTTTAAATATCGACTTATATTTTTTACATTGACACCAGTGCTAATTGCTATTTCTTCAATTGAACCACTTATGCCATATTGTTCTATATATCCTTTAACTTTCTCTACATCTAAACTTTCATTTGTTTTACAGTTCTGGCAAACTTCTAATTCTGTAGTATAGAAATTTCCACAACGTGGGCATTTTTTAAGTTCCATAAAAATCACTCCTAATTTTCTTTGTTTTGCTCATTTTATCATAAACACATAAAAAAATAAAGAAAAAAGTAAAATTAAAACATTAAAATAATAAATGCGAGGAGTGTAAATGTAAACGCAATTTTAAATATTATCCATTGCATTAAGTCTTACATTGTGTCTTAATGTACAATT
>CANQYZ010000029.1 GCA_947628215.1 uncultured Clostridia bacterium
ACAAAAATTATATCACGGAAGTGACATAATATAAAGTTTTGGGTAACTTTAAACCCTAAATATATTATACAAGGAGATTTTTTTATGGAAAATTTAATTATATTTGGACACAAAAATCCTGATACAGATTCTATTTCATCATCAATCGCACTAGCATATCTACAAACAAAACTTGGAAATGTTGCAGTTCCATATAGACTAGGAAATGTAAATATGGAAACTCAGTTTGCTTTAGATTATTTTAAAGTTTCAGCTCCAGATATGTTAGAAAGCCTAGATGAAGGAGCAAATGTAATGCTTGTAGATCATAACGAAGCTGCTCAATCTATGGAAGGATTAGATAAATGTCATATAAAAATGGTAGTTGATCATCATCCAATAGCTTTTACATGCTCTGAGCCTCTATACTATTATGCAGAGCCTGTTGGATGTACAGCAACTGTACTTTATAAATTATTTAATAAAAACAATGTAGAAATTCCTTCATACATAGCAGGACTTATGGCAAGTGCTATAATTTCTGATACTTTATTATTTAAATCACCAACTTGTACGAAAGAAGACAAAACTACTTGTGAGCTTTTAGCAAAAATTGCAAATATAGATGTACAAAAATACGGATTAGATATGCTTAAAGCTGGAACTGATTTATCTGGATTTACTGCAGAACAATTAATCAATTTAGATTCAAAACAATTTAATCTAGCAGATAAATTAAAATCTAAAATTGCTCAAGTAAATACAGCAGATATTGATGAAGTAATGGTAAGAAAATCAGAAATAGAAGCTGCTATGGAAAAAGAATTAAAAGATCAAGGATTAGAATTTGGAATGCTTTTAATAACAGACATTATAAATAGCAATTCTCAAGTAATTACACTTGGAAATGATAGTTTAGTTGAAAAATCTTATTCAGTAAAAGTTGAAAATCATACAGCATTTTTACCAGGAGTTGTTTCTAGAAAGAAACAAGTTATTCCTATATTAACAGCAAATGTTGAATAAAAAATAAAAAACAAAAATGATAATTAATTATTATTTTAAATATAAAAAAATATTGGGAAATAAACTTTCTCAATATTTTTTCTTTTTTACTTTTTCTTTTTCCTTAACTCTTTTATTTTAATAGAAAAATGTCCATAAGTTTTTAGAATTACATTTTGGGCATATTTTTTCTCTATTGTCTTCATTAGATCTTATAGCAGCAACAACTCCTATGTATATAAGTCCTGGTACTACTCCAAAAATTAAGAAGATTATTCCAATTATAAAATCTATTGGTCTTAATAATGGTCCTACTTTCCACTGTCCTTCATATCCGCAATGAGTACATTTTGGAACATCTCTTTTAGTGCTTCCTGTATTTTTTACTTCTGTTACTTCTTGCACATTTTCAACTGGATTTCCGCAGTTTGCGCAAAACTTCATTCCATCTTTTACTTCTTTACCACATTTTGTACAAAACATATATTTTCCTCCTAAAAATTTAATTTAAAAATAAAAAGAAACTAAAAAAAGTATAATTTATAAAAAACAATTATACTCATTTTTAGTTTCTTTTTTAGGCATAACAAAAAATCTTGCTATTCTAGCAATTAAAACTGATTGTGTGTGTGTGTGTGTGTGTGTGTGTTACAGCATCAAGACTTACAAGATTTTTCATTTTTTTACCTATCTTTCTCTTTTTTTCTTTTCTTATTATAGCAAAAATTATTTAATTTGTATATGATTTTTTAAATTTATATATTTTATTTAGGTTCTTATTCTTCGTTGATTTTTAGCCACTTCCATGTTATACTTTATCTATTCTAAAAAGAAAGGTGGGAAAATCTAAATGAAAATGCAACATCATGAGAGACGGTTTTTAGATAATCTAACAAGAGAGTTTGAAACCGAACTTCCTATGGAAGATAAGGAAATGCTTATTCGTATCTGGAGAAGATACAGCATAAATCCTAAAGCTTTCGTAGTCGCCAAAAAACCAGAAAATGTTTATGCAGACAAAGTTCTCTGCTCTACTAGTCTTATCTATGTGCAGGACGGAAAGTTTCATAATGCAAATTCTTTCATAAATGTCGACAAAAATAAGCCGTTTGCTGTAATTGCACCTACAAAGTACGAAACTGAAAAAGGTGTACCGGTAAAGAGCGTTTATATCTTTTAAGGAAGATGCTGCTTTTTTTTAAGATTTCTAGGCTGAAATGTTAGCCAAAACAAAATGGCTGGATAGCTTAATTGCTTTTTCCAGCCACTTTTCTTTTATTTTACTCTAGTAATAGAAAGTCCATCTCCTATATCTAAAATAGAAGTTTCTAAATCTTCTCTTTCAGTAATTTCTTTTATGTATTCTCTTAAATGTCTTACTGCGGTTCTTTGTTTATGTTTATTATAATCACTCATTACATATCCTTTATAAAGGATATTATCTGCAAGTATAAGTCCATTTTTATTAATAAGCTTTAATGCTTCTTCTAAAAATATAGGATATTTTCCTTTTGCAGCATCTATAAATACTATATCATATTTTTCTTTTAATGTAGGAAGAACGTCTACTGCATTTCCAAGTATTACATTTATTCTATCTGAAAATCCAATTTTTTTAATGTTTTCTTCTGCTTCTGCTACTTTTGTCTCATCTATTTCTATTGTATCTATTATGCAAGTATCCTTTGTACTTTTTGCAAATTGACTTGCAGAATATCCAACAGCAGTTCCAATTTCAAGTATTCTATCTGGATTTTCTTCTTTTAATATTTCCTCTATTTTTTCTAAAGTATCATCCATTATAATTGGTATATGATTTTCTAAAGCTTTTGATTTTACTTTTTCTAATTCTTCTTTATTAAACATTTTTCCCTCTTCTAGTCTTGTTTACTTCTATTTGCTCTTTCTCTTTCTTTGCTATCTAGAATTTTCTTTCTAAGTCTAATTGAAAGAGGTGTAACTTCAACAAGTTCATCATCTTGAATAAATTCAATAGCTTTTTCAAGACTCATTTGAATTGGTGGAACAAGTCTTAAAGCATCATCTGAACCAGATGCTCTAGTATTTGTTAAATGTTTTTCTTTACATACATTTATAGCTAAATCTTCTCCTCTTGAGTTTAATCCAACTATCATACCTTCATATACTTCAACACCTGGACCTATAAATAATTCTCCTTTGTCTTGAGCATTATATAATCCATATGTTACAGATTTACCTTGTTCAAATGCTATAATAGTTCCTCTTGTTCTAGCTAACACTTCTCCTTTATATGGCTCATATGAATCAAAAATATGATTCATTGTACCTTCTCCTTTAGTATCTGTCATAAATTCTGTTCTATAACCAATTAAGCCTCTAGAAGGAATTCTAAATTCTACTTTTGTATGACCTTCTTCAGCAGGTTCCATATTAACCATTTCAGCTTTTCTCTTTCCAAGCTTTTCAATTACGTTTCCTATGCAATCATCTGGTACATTTACAACAAGTCTTTCAACTGGTTCGCATTTTACACCATCTATTTCTTTTATAATAACTTTTGGTCTTGATACTAAAAGCTCAAATCCTTCTCTTCTCATTGTTTCAATTAATACAGATAAATGAAGTTCTCCTCTTCCTGATACTTCAAAAGAATCTGGTGAATCAGTTTCTTTTACTCTTAAACTTACATTTCTATCTAGCTCTTTAAATAATCTATCTCTAATATGTCTTGATGTAACAAATTGTCCTTCTCTTCCAGCAAATGGTCCATTATTTACACTAAATGTCATAGATACTGTTGGTTCATCAATATCTACAAATGGTATTTTTTCTGGATTATTTTGATCACAAATTGTATCACCAATATTTATATCTGCAATACCAGAAATAGCTATAATATCTCCAGCTGTAGCTTCTTCTACTTCTACTCTTTTTAAACCTTGATGAGTATAAATTTTTGTAACTCTTGCATTTTCTATTTTGTCATCTTTTTTGCATATAGCAACAGGCATTCCAAGTACAACTTTTCCTCTTTCTACTCTTCCTACTGCTATTCTTCCTATATAATCATCATAATCAATATTAGAAACTAGCATTTGCATTGTGCCTTCTTCATCACATGCAGGTGGTTCTATTGTATTTATAATTGTTTCAAATAGACATTTTAAATCTGTTCCAGGTGTATTTAAATCTAAAGTTGCTGTTCCTTGTTTTCCAGAAGCATATACAACTGGGAAATCAAGTTGATCATCATTTGCATTTAATTCTATAAATAAGTCTAATACTTCATCTACAACTTTAAGAGGTCTAGAACCTGGTCTATCTATTTTATTAATAACAACAATTGGTTTTAAATTAAGAGCTAAAGATTTTTTTAGTACTTCTCTTGTTTGAGGCATAGCACCTTCAAAAGCATCTACTAATAAAACAACTCCATCAACCATTTTTAAAACTCTTTCAACTTCTCCACCAAAGTCAGCATGCCCAGGAGTATCAACTATATTAATTTTAACACCATTATAATTTACAGCAGTATTTTTAGAAAGAATAGTGATTCCTCTTTCTTTTTCTAGATCATTTGAATCCATTACTCTTTCATCTACTTGTTCATTATCTCTAAACACACCACTTTGTTTTAAAAGTGCATCTACTAATGTTGTTTTACCATGGTCAACGTGTGCAATTATTGCTACATTTCTAATATTCTTGTTATTCATCTTAAAAATTCCCCTATCACATTAAATAGCACATTTTAAAAATGTGCTTTAAACAATTTATCACCGAATAATTATATCCTTTTTAGATTTCTTTGTCAAATTTTACTTCTGCATACTTTCATCTTTATGCATGTCATTATAATTACATCTTAAAAAAGCTTCTTTTTGAATGTCCGTCATTTTCCCTATAGAATCTATTCTTTTTCCATCTAAAACAATATCGCTATAGTCTCTTGTATATGCAAAAGCATACAATCTTTTTGTTATATTTCTGCTTTCTAAACTTAAAGCTCTTATATCTACATCTCTTACATCTTGCACTTTTTTATCTGTATCTATTAAATTCCATTTTGCATTTCCAAGTGTATCTCTTAAATAACATCCTACAAAAAAGTGCCCATCAGTTGCAAAATTTCTTTCATTATCTTTTACTTTTTCTCCCCAAGCTTTATCTAGAGTAATTATTTGCATACATGGGATATTCTTAGCTCTTGCAAGTGCTACAAAAAGAGTAGCACTATCGCAGCATCCTGTTCTTTCCTTTGATGAAAGTATCTCATCTGCAGATCTTTTAAATTTCCTTTTATCTTTTGGATCATGCAATCTTAATGTATTTTGATTTATCCAAAGTAAAATGTTTCTTACTATCATTCCATCAGTATCACCGAGAAATTAAACTTGCTACTTGTTTTATCTTTTCTGAAATTAAAGTTCTATCTCCTGATGATAAATATTTTTCTATATCATTAAAATCTGGAACATCTATTAAACCATCTAAATTCATTTTTATTTTTCTCCTAAAAATTAAAGATAAAAAAATAAAAGGCTTTAAAGCCCTTTATCTATAATTATGCTCTTGGATGAGCTTTATGATAAACATTTTTTATAGTATCATCTTGGAACTGCATATATACTTGTGTTGAAGATATATCAGAATGACCAAGCATTGTTTGAATTGATTTTAAATCAGCTCCATTTTGAAGTAAATGTGTTGCAAAAGAGTGTCTTAAAACGTGAGGTGTAATTTCTTTTGTTATATGAGCTTGTTCTTTATAGAATTTTACAATCTTCCAGAATCCTTGTCTTGTTAATCTCTTTCCATTTATATTTACAAATAAAGCTTTTTCTTTATCATCTTTTATTAAAATTGGTCTTGCTGTTGATATATATTCTGTAAGTGCTTTAAGAGAAATGCTTCCAAGTGGAATGTTTCTCTTCTTTAATCCAGAATTACAAGTTACATAAGAATCTTTTAAATTTACATCTTCTAAGTTAAGTGAAATGATTTCTGTAACTTTCATTCCTGTAGCATATGCAAATTCAAGCATAGCTTTATCTCTTGTTCCTTTTAAATCGACATTCTTAGGTTGATCTAGTAATAATTCAATTTCCTCAGAAGAAAGAATGCTTGGAGCTTTCTTTTCTATTTTAGGTGATTGAATTCCATCTGTAGGATCTTTTTTAACTTTCTTAGTTCTAACTAAGTATTGATAAAAAGATCTAATTGAAGCAATATTTCTAGATATAGTTGATGTTTTCTTTCCTAGTTCATTTAGATATTCAATATATTTTGAAATATTCTCTTTTGTGACTTTGTTATAAGCGATATTCTCCATATCAAGATATTCTTCAAATTGAACTATATCTCTCTTATATGATTGAAGAGTATTCAAAGATAACTTCTTATCGTTTTCAATAAATTCTAAAAATAATTTTACTTGTTTTTCCATTTCCGAACCCCCAAATAAATTTTAAAATCTATCAACTCTAATACGTCACTACCGATTTACATAAGAATTTGATATTTATGTTATATCAAAAGAAAAGCCAAAAGTAAATAGATTTTTGCAAGTTTTTTATTTTTTTATGTATATTTATTATTTTTATTATATATAACTTTTTAGTGCAAAAATTAAATAATTGGAAAAAAATGTTTCTACTAAAGATGCTAAAATGCACAAAATAATAGCTATTATTAAAAATACCATATGTTTTAAAATCATAAATCTAATACTTTCTTCTCTATTTTTTAATAACAATTTATATAAACTTATTCCGCTAAGTGCAACAATATACATTCCAGATATATTAATTATATTATGAATAAGCATTGATGAGCAAATGAAAATAATACCACTTTTTACTCCAATACTTGCAATTACAGAAGACATAGCACATCCTACAGAAAATCCTTTAAAAAGTATTATTAAAAATATAAGCGGAATTCCAATTATAGACGAACTTACAAATCCTAAAATCAAAATAATTATAATATTTCTAAAAAAAGTATTTTTTAAGATTTCAAATTTTTCAGAAATACTATATTCTTTCTTTTCCCTTATAAATTTAGTAATAGAATCCACTAAAGATAAAATATCGTTTTTATTTTCTACATTTATATTATTTATATAAACTACCCCTAAAATAAGTCCTATAAATAAAAATAAAGTAAGTATACAAATATTTAAAAAATTCCTTTTAACATAACTTTTAATAATCTCTTTCATTGTCCCTCCTACATAATGTCTATTCATTATATAGAAAGAAAATGATTTAAATTAAAAAGATGTTTTTTAAAACACCTTTTTATTCTGCATTTTTTATATTTAATATATCTTCATCTTGCTGAAGATTTGGCTCTAAATAGCTAAAACATTTTTTATTTTTATTCATTACAGCAAGTCCTACTTCTTTATCTGATCTTAATCTTTTACTTGCGTATTTCATAATAATAGGTTTTGCTTCAATTGCAGCAAGTACAACATCTTTATCATCTCTTAATTTTTTAGAAGTAAAGTAAAATATTTGTCCTGATTTTTTCATACCTTCTAGAAGTAATTCTTTATCCTCTAATAAATTTTCTCCTGCATAGCAATATGTCCATCCAACTTTGCTTACAGACTCGAAAACTATTTCTCTATCTTTTTTTAGCTTATCACTTGCAAATTCTAATGCTTCTCCATTATTTTTAACAGCTTCTAAAACGATTTCTCTATCATTTTTTAATCTATCACTTGCAAAATCTAAAAGCTTTCCATTTTCTTTTACTTTTTCTAATATATAATCTCTATCATCTAGTTTTGAAGAATCTAAATCATCCATTTTTCTAAACCTCTAAAAATAAACTAACAATTAATTTTCCATACATTTTGTAATTATTTCATTCCATTCAGGTTTTATTTTTTTAAGATTAATTGGTCTTAAGTTTTGGTCAGTAAAACAGTGAGATGTTTCAATAAGAGCTACTAAATCCTTTCCATCATTTTTAGTAATTGTATACTCAAATGTAATTCTTACTCCATTCCATGACTTTACTTTAATATCAATATTAATAATATCATCAAAAGTAGTAGAATGTTTATAATCACATTTAATTCCAAGTACCGGAATTATTATTTTTTCATTTTCAACTGAGCTATATGGAAGTCCTATTTTATCCATCAAAGAAACTCTAGCTTCTTCTGCATATCTAATATAATTAGAATGATGTGTAATTCCCATTCTATCTGTTTCATAATAGTTAATTCTTCTTGTATAATTCATTTAAAATGCACCTCTTTATAAATCTGTTAAATCATATATTAAATAGTCTTTTACATTATTTAATACTTTATTTTCTTTTTCTACTTTCTCACGTTTTTCTCTTTTTCTTTTGCTTGCTAAATCTATCATTAACACTTCTGGATAGATTCCTTTTTTAGATAAAAGCTCTTTTGTCTTTTTTTCTTTATAGCATAAAACATTTTCTATCATATCGCCAGTATCTACAGTCTTTACATTTGCATACCAGTTAGTATTTTTAGATGAATCTTCTGGAATCATTTCTAACACTTTTACATCAATGCATTTTGTATACCCCTCTTCAGATAGACAATAAATAGTGTGGCTTAATTTTATATAAACATATACAAAAATCCACATAAAAGGATTTATAGCACATAATTCAAGTATTTCAAATGCATATTCTATTTTAATAAGTTTAGTTAAAAACAAAATAATAAACATTATCAAATATGTAATAAGCATTACAATTCCATGAATTTTTATTTGTTTTTTTAAATCTAAAACTACTTTATTTAAATATTTTATTTCATCCTTGCTTAAATCTCTCCACATAGTATTTCTCCATTTTATTTATAATTTTTTATTGCAACATCTAAGTCACAATTTCCTTTTATTCCATTTACTTTTCCTGTAGATGTATATTGCCATATACCATAACTTCCACTATAATCTGTAATATTATTTCCGCTTGTATAATGTGCAACCCAAACATCATTATAATCTTTTAAAATGCCTGTCATATCTAAATGAGTTTTAAACCAATTTTTGCTAGCATATATCATTGGAGTATATCCTGCCTCTTTAATTTCGTCGCAAAAAGCTTTAACTGCATAAGATCTTTGAATTTTAGATATTTTATCTGCTCTTCCATCATTATCTTTATCACTTGATGCTTCTGAGTCTATTACTATTGGATATTTAGGGCTTGCTCCACATTCTTTAAGAACCTTTAGTACATATTTAGCCTCTTCTTCACCTTCTGCTTCATTTGTCGCTTGTGTAAAGAAATATATTCCATAATCTATATTATTTGCTTTTACTCCATTTATATTGTTTTTAAACTGTTCATCTGTTACTAAAGTTCCTTCTTTTCCGTAGCCTCTATATCCTAATCTTATCATAGCAAATTCTACGCCATCATCTTTTGCTTTTTTCCAGTCTATTGTTTTTTGATATTTTGATACATCTATTCCGAATTTTGAGATTAATTCTCCATCTTCATTAAAACAATATTTTCTTCCATTAATTGTTTGCCAAAACTTCACACTTTTTCCGCCTTGATAATAGAATGATTTATTATTTTTTTCAATCCATCCTGTATATGTTTTTTGATCTTTTACAGTAATTTTATATGAAAACTTTCTTTTATCTACTATTGCAGAAATAGTAGCAGTTCCTGTATTTTTTCCTGTAACTAAACCTTTTGAGTTTACTGTAGCTACGCTTGGTTTGCTACTAGACCATGTAACAGACTTTGATGTTCCATTCATTTTAAAAGTAGAATTACTATCTTTAATTATAGTACCTTTAGAAACTGTCATATAAGGGTCTTCTACTGTAACTGTTAATTTATATTTTTTACTTCCATTTTTTAAAGTAATAGTAGCTGTTCCTTTTCCTTTAGCTGTAATCTTTCCATTTGAACTAACTGTAGCTACACTTGTTTTACTACTAGACCATTTTTTACTTCCAGATAACCCGTATGTCTTTGGAGTATATGTATTTCCTTTTGTTAAAACTACAGAAGATTTTTCAAAACCTTTATTTACAACTTTAATATTTGCTATAAATTCCTTGCCACCTACTGATGCTGAGATTTTTACTGTTCCTGCTTTTTTAGATGTAACTTTTCCTTTACTACTTACTGTCGCAATTTTTTTATTATAGCTTTTCCATTTTACTTTTCTATTAGTTCCTTTTAATTTTAAAGTATATGTTTTTCCTTTTACTAATGTTTTACTAGTAGTATTAAGTGAAGGAGATTCTACTTTAATCTTACATTTATATGATTTTCCTGATATTTTACCAGTAATTGTAGCAGAGCCTTTTTTCTTTGCTACCATTTTTCCATTTGCATCTATTGTAACTATTTTTTTATTACTAGATGACCAAGTAGCCTTTATAGTAGTTCCTGAAAAAGACATTTTATAAGATGCGCCTTTTACCAAAGTTCTTGATGTATGACTAATCTTTGGCCTTTCAACTTTTACTTTGCATTTATAAGTTTTACCAGAAAGTTTTACAGAAATAGTAACAGTTCCTTTTTTTATTCCTTTTACTACTCCAGAACTTGAAACAGTAGCAATCTTTTTATTACTACTAGAAAAACTTGGCTTTTTAGTTGTATTAAATAATTTTAAAGTAACTGTTTTTCCTTCTATTATAGTAGCACTAGTTTTATTTAAAGTAATTTCTGGTGGCTTTATTGGTTTTACTTCTTCTTCTTTATTTTCACCAACAGTAAAATTACCTGCTTGATAATTAGTATCTGCAAAAGCTTTTAAACTACTTAAATAAATAAGTGATGCTATTATAATAATTGCAAAAACTACTTTTTTACTAATTTTTTTAATATCTATATTCATTTTTTAAAGCTACCTTCTTTTTACTTAATTTTAAGTTATTATATCAAAAGGAAAATTTTTTTCAATACCAAAAAAATCCTAAAAAGTCAAAAAATAAGTAAGCTAAAGATTTATATAATTTAGCTTACTTTTATTTTAAATATTTAATTTATATAATAACAATAAAACAAAAATTTTAAACTATTCTAATATAGTAGTTGAAGTTGCACCTTTTCCGAACGACATCTTCCATAAGCTTTCTCCAAGTAATAGGACCTATAATTCCATCTTCTGCAAGTCCATTTCTATTTTGATATCCTATAGTCGCATTTTTAGTCAATATTCCAAATATTCCGTCTAATCCTCCTGTATCATATCCAAGTGTATTTAATGCATCTTGAGCTATTAATACATAGTTTCCTTTGCTTCCAAATCTTGTATTTGGATATCCGCTTGCAATCCATCTATCATCGAAATGGACCCATGATGGGGTCTCATCTTTCGGCTCCACATATCTCCAGTATCCGAGAAGATATTGCAAGTCTTCTTAAACTGTTTCTTGCAGACTCTGATAAGTTTTGAGCTACATCAAAAGCAACTCCTGCATAATGCTGAGAAAGATTAGAATGGCCTCCTTCCCATGCTCTTTTAAATGCATAACCAACATAGATTCCTCTTCCATAAAGTTTTCTAAAATTATTCCATGATTGCATAGTTCTTTTATCTGTCCATAATATATTAGATGTACTACTTCCTCTAAATTCTTTTACTGTAAGAGTTCTATTTACATTATATGGCATAGAATCTGATAAATTTCTATTATATGTTTCCATTCTGTTTAAATTATTATTATATACAAGTATCTTTGGCATACTTTTATCACCTCAAAATATAATATTTAATACTATTATATTTTGTGATACTAATTTTTATCTTACTAACATTGCATTTTTCAAATCATAAATTTCAAGTTGCTGTCTAAATTTTAAACCTTTAGAAGAATATAAATTTAAATTCTCTGTTCTGTCTAATATTTTCTTTACTCTCCAAAGTCCAAGTCCGTGAGATTTTTTCTCTTTTTTAGAAGTATATTCTTTTGAAAAAATCTTATCTAAATCAACATCAATATTTTTATATGAGTTTTCAATAATAATTAAATTTCTATCTATTTTACAATCTCTTACAAATCTAACTAATATTTCTTTTTTACTACATTCTTTTGCAGCTTCTATTGCATTATCTAAAAGTATTCCAAGTATCCTACATAAATCTAATTTATCAATTTTAAGTTCATTTATATCAAGGTTTACTTCTATTTTCATACAAATATTAAATTTTCTTGCAATATAATATTTATTATTAAGTATATTATATACAGCTGCATTATTTATTAACGCAGGATTTAAAGTCTCCATATCATTTACCATACAAAGCTCTTTCTGAAGTCTACTATACATCTCCATTAAGCCTTCTAGATTTTCAGTCTCAATATATCCGCCAAGAGCTTGAATAATATTTCCAAAGTCATGCTTAAATGACCTCATATCATCATACATGTTAAGTAGGTTATTATTATGTATTTTTAAATTTTCTGTTTTTAGGTTTTGTTCTTGTTTTTTCTTATTATCTAGTATTATTCTAAAAATTGCTATTCCAAGTATAATAGCATTTGAAAATAATAAGACTAAATCTAACTTATTAAAGATAAAACTTAGTACATCTTTTAGATTAAGTACCATTATATTTGTAGAAAATAGGACTTCTAATAATCTTAAAATCTTATCAGAAGATTTACTGCTTTTTGGAATATAAGATTCAAGTTCTAACTTAAAATCAGTTTTCTTTAATATATATAAAATTACACTTAAAATGCTGAATAAAAATAAGATACAAAATATTCTATAGACAATAAAAGAAATATTTTTAGGTGAAAAAATAAGGCCAAATATTTTTGAAAAAATACTTTCGCCCATTAAATATACTATACTTATATAATTAATTGATAATATAATCTTTTCTACATTAGTATTTAAACAAATATAGAAAAGAATTAAATATAAAGCCATATTAATAATTTTAGAATATGGTGTAAAAATAAATATTCCAAATATTGAACTTAAAATGGAAACCATAATAAAAAGTATCGTTTCTCTTTTATTTGATACTTTAATATTAAATAATTGTTTGACTAATTTTATAATAATAAAAACTAACAAAATATTAAGACATGCTAAGATTGTAGTCAACATAATATTGTTGCTTATATAAATGCCTGAAGCATTGTTTACGGCTTGCATTTTTTATACTCCTTCTGTATATTTTTATTTTAAGACAGTTTTTATATTTTACAATGTTTTCCAGTCTAAATCAAGTAAAAATACAATATTTTTTTATTTTATGTCGACAAAATATTACAATATTATGTAAAATGCTACATCTTTATATTTTTATTGTATTTTTTAATATATGCTGATATACTTTTATTTATGGAAAATTTAGAAAAAAATTGTAGATATAATAAACTAAATAATTATTTAAAAGAAAAATTTGGAGAAAGAACTTTAAAAATCTGTGTAAACGGTTTTTTTACATGTCCTAATAGAGATGGAACTAAATCTTATGATGGATGTATATTTTGCTCTGAGAAAGGATCTGGTGAACACTTAAAAGAAGTCTCTATAAAAAAGCAAGTCCAAGAAGCACTAGATTACAAGAAAAATAAAGCAAATAAGTTTATAGTATATTTTCAAAACTACTCAAATACATATGACTCTATTTCCTCTTTAAAAGCAAAATATGATGAAGCTTTAGTAAGTGATAAGATAGTAGGACTTTCTATAGCAACTAGACCTGATTGTATAAATGAGAATATATGTAAAGCACTTAAATCATATACTAATAAATATCATGTTTCAGTAGAAATAGGACTTCAAACAGCAGATGAAATGATTGGAGATTTTATAAATAGAAAATACTCTAATTTAGATTTTATAAATGCTACTAAATTGCTAAATAAATATAATATTGATGTTATAGCACATATTATGGTAGGACTTCCATATGAAACTAAAGATTCTATAGATAAAACAATAAATCTAATAAATTCATTAGAAATACAAGGAATAAAAATTCATTCAACATATGTTGTAAAAAATACAAAGCTTGCAAAATTATATGAAGAAAATAAATATACTCCAATTTCTCTTGAGTATTATATTAAAACTACAAGTTACATATTAACTCATATAAAAAGTGATATTGTAATACATAGAATATCAGGAGATGCACCAAAAGATATTTTGCTTGCACCTGATTGGAATCTTCATAAAAAATGGATAATGAATGGTTTAAATAAATATTTAGAAGACAATAATTTATATCAAGGAATGTATTATAAAGATTAATTTTATATGGGAAACCCCCGAGGCTTAGGTGCCTCAGGGGTATTTTAGGAATCTGTACATTCTTCAACTTTGTAAAAGCTACAATCCGGAGTAAATACAAGTTTCTTTGTTGCCACAGTTTCTCCTATGTCTACTTGATGGGTAGCAATAAGCAATATTTTGTCTCCACAATATTTCTTGATAAAGTCCAGTGTTTTTAGAGTTATTGCATCATTTAAAGCATTCGTGGCCTCATCAAAAGCGACAATTTCGATTGTGTCATCTAAGTTATATAAAAGTCTTGCTATCGCGAATCTTTGCTTTTGGCCTGCAGAAAAGTTTTCAATATGAGCTCTTTTTAAGAAGTTTATCACAGAATCGCTGCTCTTTTCTGAAACCTCCTCATAAAGATGCAAACCCTTTAAAATGAATATAAGCTTTTCTTCATCTACCGCCTCACTATTTAACGTAAGTTCAGAATAAATCGTATTTGATCCAAGTCTTCCATCGGTTTGGTGCATTAGACAATTAATCTTTCCTTCTTTGCTTTTGACATATTCAAGAGAGAATCCTCCAAACCTTACCTTTTCTGTTATCATTTTGAGAAGTGTGCTTTTTCCAGATCCGGTAGGTCCAATAAACAATACTACGTCTCCTCTTTTGATTCTAATTTCTCGATCACTCTTTAAAGTAAACGGGCAATCATTAATCTCATCAGAAACTTGATATTGTACACTAAAGGTTGGAATTCTAATCTCTGATACCTTGCCAAAGCTTTTATCCTCAAATTTCTCTTCTTCATCTAATACACAGATTATTCTCATAAAGTCTTCCTGATAAGAATAAACGTCTTTAAATGTCTTTCTGTAATCTTCCACCATTCTTATTATATTTTGAGTTCTGCTGATAATCTGGTTATAAATCGTGATAAGAGAAATGATAGATAATACTGTTTCTAGTGTCACATTGCTAAGTCCGACTTCTCTTGTCTTCATAATTATGATAATTACTGTTGCTGCACTATCTACTAATGTTTCAAAGATGTTTACAATATTTAATCTCTTTCTGTCTTGCTTATCATAATTTAAAATCTGATTTGAAAGAGCAATATAGTTTTGTGCAAGATAGTTCGCATGTGCATTTGTGATAGGCTCTATGTTTAATACATCATTCTTTGCAACTTCTGATTTTTCATATGTTCTTCTTCTATGATTTCTATTTTTCCCCCATATCTTGTCCCTTTCATTTGAAAAAACAAATGATAAGAAAGAAACAATAATGAGGATAGAAATAAATGCAAAAGTATTTTGTATCTCAACAGTTGTAACCATCACAAATCCTACAAACATAACGACAAGTGAAATCATCTTAACCACGTTTTTTGGAAACTCTGTCTTTAGACGCCATATCATTTCAATGTACTTACGACAAGAAATTAGAATTGCGTTTGTTGTCATCACTTCTTTTGAATTGGTCTCTTCGTCATATCTCCAAACCTTGTCTCTTACCTTCAAAAGGATCTTTACGATTCTGTTGTTGATTGTCGTCTCATAGTGTGCCCGAAATGTGTCTTGAATCTCTTCTGTCCACGTGTAGATACAAGTATCAATTACTCCTTTCATGTAGTACAACGCTATCATTGTAAGCCCTAAAATCGTTCTTCCTGCTGCGATGTTGTCTTTCCCAAGTTGTAACAAGAAAGCCATCATGTCAAATCCAAGCCCTGTAATAACAGTAATGCCTGTTATGACTACGAGTTCTTTCTTGATATCTTTAGGAATCCTGGTTGTGTAGTGATTAATCATGCAAATTCTCCTCCCTAATTGATATTTTGCTAAGGTTCCCATTTCCAAACGATTCTTAATCTATATTATATCATTTTAATTGTTTTATGTAAACTTATGTTCTTTAAGTAAAAAAATAAAAGTATATTATTTTATACTTTTACTTTATACGTTTTTTATTTTTTTAAAGACTCTTTTAGCTTTGAAAGATTTTTTGAAATACTAATTACATCAAGTGGTATTTCTTCTAATTTATTATTTATAGAGACATAATTTTTTATATTTATATCACTTATATCTATAGCATTTTCAATTTCTTTTACAACATAATGAAGTTGAATACAATGTGGAGATTTATCTACTGTTGCAAATATGATATTTTTTATATTGCCTCTTGCAATCATACCAATTAGCTTTGTTACAACCATATTTAGATGAGTTTCTTCTAAACATACTTCATATATATTATTAGACATTTTTTCTAGTTCTTTAAAAGCATCTTTTTGCATATCTTTTAAACAACTTCCGAACTATTATCATAGTATCTTCTGTATCATAGCAATTTGTTTTTAATAAATCTTTCATATTTATACCTTTTCTTTTTTATTTTATATTTTATATTTTATATTTTAAATTTTTACTTATATTATCATATTCATTTTTCTTTTTCAATAAAGATGGAGGCTATGTGCAGATAAATCTGCGCAAGCCCCCAAGGGTGTAACTTTGTAAGTTTTTTGGCAAAATCGACAAGTAGGCTTTTTGTTATCTTACGATCATATCTTCGTTTTTGGCTCCAACGCCAATGTACTTTACCGGAAGACCTGAGACTTCTTCAATGATTTCTATGAACCTCTTTGCTTTCTGGGGAAGCAGTTCATAATCACGAAGGTCACTTGAAATCTCCCAACCGCCGCTTATGGTTTCATATACGGGCTTTGGCACTTCATGAGTCAGATTCATATCATCTGGGTAGTAATCTATCTCTTTTCCTTGGTAGAGATATTTTACGCAGATTTTGACATACCCAATAATGTTTCCGACTCTCCCCAGCGTATCTAGGTGATTGACGCAAATGCAATCTGCACCTTCTGCGTCTTTGGCACTTCTCAGTATTACTGCATCGCACCACCCAACACGCCGTGGTCTTTTTGTTGTTGCACCATACTCCATGCCTTCTTTACGGATGATATCACCTACATAAGGTTTCGTATACGGTAAAACTTTGTCGTCTTTAATGTGGGACTCTAGTTCCGTGGGAAATGGACCATTGCCAACCCTGGAATCATAAGCCTTTGTAATCAAGACAACTTCTCCCATATCCTTATGATTGAGATGTCCGCCAATAAGAGCACCGGCCGTCACGCAGTTGCTACTGGTCACATTTTCATAGTCACCATAGTTTCTGTCCAAGCGATATGCCTGGGCTCCTTCTACAGTAACCTTGTAACCTTTTTCTCTTGCTTCTCTTGTTAAAAGATCAGCATTCACAACCATTATACGAATTTCCTCACCATAGCGATGGTACTCTTTTGCTAAGGCTTTCGGGTTTACGACTGCACTCTCCATGCCGTGCCGTGTACCAGCGGTCATGTAGACCGGCAACCGGTAGCGC
>CANQYZ010000030.1 GCA_947628215.1 uncultured Clostridia bacterium
ATTCGAACCCACGGTAGGCTACAAACCTACGCCAATTTTCAAGACTGGTGCCATAAACCAACTCGACCACCTCTCCAGTGACATTTATTAGTCTACCACGTAAGCTATTAAATGTCAATACAGAAATTTAACTTTTTTACTTTAAACTTCTTGTTTTTTTATCATCTTTTATTCTCTATAATGCTGTTATCTTCTGGCTTTTTTGCTTTTCTAAATATTATTTAATTTTATTTTTACCATAATAATTCTTAATTATTGTAAACTTATTATGTATTAGCACTTGCTTTTTATTTTATTTCAAAAGTCCTAAAATACGCTCTAAATCATCATTTGAAGCATATTCAATTACTATTTTTCCTTTTCTTTGTCCTGCATTTAACTTTACCTTTGTTCCGAAAAAATCTTGGAATGTATTTTCAATATCTCTATATATTGGTTCATATTTTGCATTTCTTTTATTTGGATTTTTTCTTGCTTTTGCTTTAGCCTCAGCTTGTCTAACGCTTTCGCCATTATCTATTAAGCTAATTGCCATATTATATTGCTTATCTGGATCTTCAATAGATAAAAGTGATCTACAATGTCCTTCTGTTAGTTTTCCCTCTAATGCTAGATTTATTACTCTTTCGTCTAAATTTAATATTCTTAATGTATTTGCAATTGAACTTCTGCTTTTACCAATTATTTCAGCTACTTGCTGTTGATTCATATCATATTGTTCCATAAGTAATTTAATTCCTTGAGCTTTTTCAATAGGATTTAAATTTTCTCTTTGGATATTTTCAATTAAAGCTATTTCTTGATTTTTTTGAGTATCGTTTTCTCTTACAATTGCAGGTATTTCGCTTATTCCAGCCTTTTTAGATGCTCTCCATCTTCTCTCTCCTGCTACTATTCTATAATAATCATCTTCTTTTGTTACTATAATTGGTTGTATTACACCATATCTTTTTATTGAGTCTGCAAGTTCTCCTAAAGATTCTTCATCAAACATTCTTCTTGGTTGATTTCTATTTGGTTCAATTTCTGAAAGTTTAATATTCTGTACTGTCTCTCCCGCTTGAATTTCCTCAACTACATTATTTGAAAATAATGCGTCTAATCCTTTTCCTAATCCTGTTTTTTTTGCCATTTTAAATCATCTCCAAACTTAATTTTCTTGTTTTTTCAAAAATTCCTTTGTAAGCTTGTCATAACATTTTGCGCCTTTAGATTTTTCATCATATTCAAATATTGACATTCCATAACTTGGTGCTTCGCTAAGCTTTACATTTCTAGGAATAACAGTCTTAAATACTTTATTATCAAAGTATCTTTTTACCTCTTTTACTACTTGATTAGATAAATTAGTTCTAATATCATACATTGTAAGTACAGCGCCTTCTATTTCAAGTGTTTTATTTAGATGTTTTTTTACTAAATTTATTGTATTTATTAATTGTCCTAATCCCTCTAATGCGTAGTACTCACACTGTACAGGAATTAGTACAGAGTCTGCTGCTGTAAATGCATTTAGTGTTATTAAACCAAGTGATGGTGGACAATCAATTAAAATATAATCAAATTTATCTTTGACTGTATCTAATTGTTCTTTTAATCTATATTCTCTTGACATCTGTGAAACCAGCTCTACTTCTGCTCCTGCTAAGTTAATATTTGATGGGCATACTTTTAAATTTTTAATAGATGTGTCTTCTAGTGTTTTTTCTACATCTTCTTCATTTATAAGCACATCATACAAAGATTTTACATCTTGTTTATCTATTCCAAGTCCGCTTGTTGCATTTCCTTGAGGATCTGCATCAATTAGCATAACTTTTTTTCCTTTTTTTGCAAGCATAGCACTTAGATTCACTGTGGTTGTAGTCTTTCCTACTCCACCTTTTTGATTTGCAACTGCAACAATTTTTCCCAAACTAATCCCTCCATTCGTTTACTACATAATCATATAAAAATAATAAAATAATGTCAATGTATTTTATAAATATGTAATATATTTTAAAACAATTTTAGTTTTGAAGTTAAACGTGAAACATTCTTAATTTTTGTTTTTATATAGGCGTTTTCATGCATTACAATTTTCTTTTTTTATACTTTTTTAAAGTAAAAAAATAGATTGAATCTATAAGATTTAATCTATCATTTTAATTATTCTAATGGACTTTTAAGAGGCTTGCCCATTTTTCTCGGATATTCTTTGCTACAATTTGATTTTTTAGATATTATAATTATAGTTCTTGTAGTATCTTCTGCTATTTTATACTCTTTCACTTCTTCGATTTCTCCGCCTAGAATCTTTATTGCTTTTTTTGCATTATTTATTTCTTCTTCAGCATTTGGTCCTTTTAAACATATGCATTTTCCATTTACTTTAACAAATGGAAGCATATATTCAACTAAAGTTGTAAGATTTGCAACCGCTCTAGATACGACAAAATCGAAGTTTTCTCTATATTTAAGATCATCTGCTAAATCCTCTGCTCTAATATGAATAGTTTCTATATCATTTATATTTAATCTATTAATTAACTCTTTTTGAAAATTAACTTTTTTACCTACTGAATCAATAGAACATAATGAAATTTCTCTATTTACAATTTTAAGTGGAATTCCGGGAAAACCTGCTCCTGATCCTATATCTATCACTCTTCCCTTTATCATATTTTTTATAAAAATAGAATCTACAAAGTGTTTTAAAATTATCTCTTTTTCATCTTTAATAGCTGTAAGATTTACTTTCTTATTATAATCAATCAAAAAACTCATATATTCATATAATTTTTCTTTATTTTCCTTACTAATTTGAATATTAATATAATTTAAATCGTTATCAATATTCTTTTCAAATTCTGAAAACTCCATATTAACCTCTACCTTTTAATTGTTCCAAATATACTAATAGTACTGACACGTCAGCTGGTGAAACTCCTGATATTCTAGATGCTTGTCCTATTGAATGTGGCCTAAATTTATTTAGTTTTTGTCTTGCTTCAAGTCTTATTCCTTTAACATCATCATAATTTATATTATCTGGTAAAATCTTTTTCTCAAGCTTTTTAAAGCTTTGAACTTGTTCTTCTTGCATTTTAATATAACCTTCATACTTAACCATTATTTCGACTTCATCTTTTATATCTTTTGGAAGATCTTCTCTTGTCTCATCAATTCCTTCAAGCATTTTATAATTAAGTTCTGTTCTTTTTAAAAGTTCAGAAAGTTTAACACCATTATTAATTATTGATGAATTATTTTTAGCTAAGAAATTATTGACTTTCTCGGATGGCTTAATTACAGTATTTTTAAGTCTTTCGACCTCTTTTTCTATTGCACTTCTTTTTGCTTTAAATAATTCATATCTTTCATCTGAAATAAGCCCAATATTATGTCCTATTTCTGTTAATCTCAAATCTGCATTATCTTGTCTTAATAGAAGTCTATATTCTGCTCTAGATGTCATCATTCTATATGGTTCATTAGTACTTTTAGTTACAATATCATCTATCAAAACTCCAATATATGCATCTGATCTATCTAATATAACTGGATCTTTGCCTTTAAGCTTTAATGCTGCATTTATACCAGCAATAATTCCTTGAGCCGCAGCTTCTTCATAACCTGATGTTCCATTTATTTGTCCTGCAAAAAACATTCCGTCGATTTTTTTTAGTTCTAGAGAACTTTTAAGTTGTGATGGTTCTATACAATCATATTCAATAGCATATGCAGGTCTTGTAAATTCAACATGTTCTAAGCCTGGAAGAGTTCTATACATTGCGATTTGTACGTCTTCCGGAAGAGATGAACTCATTCCTTGTACATACATTTCTTCAGTGTCTAATCCCATTGGTTCGATAAATATTTGATGTCTTTCTTTATCTGCAAATCTAACAACCTTATCCTCTATTGATGGACAATATCTAGGTCCTGTTCCTTCTATTTTTCCTGAATAAAGCGGAGATCTATGTAAATTATCTCTTATTATTTGATGAGTCTTCTCATTTGTATAAGTTAAATAACAAGGAACTTGTTCAAATTTATCAATTTTATCTATAAATGAAAATGGTACTATATCATCATCCCCATTTTGTATTTCCATCTTAGAAAAATCTATACTATTTTTGTTTACTCTAGCTGGCGTTCCAGTTTTAAATCTTACAATGTCTATTCCCATATTTTTTAAAGATTCTGACAACTTATTAGCTGGGAATACTCCGTCTGGGCCACTTTCAAAAGAACTTTCACCTATAAAAATTTTTCCTTTTAAATAAGTACCTGTAGCAAGGATTACGCTATCTACTTCATAAATGGCACCGATATTAGTTTCAACAGATTTAATTTTCCCATTTTCTTGTTTTATGTCAACTATTTCTGCTTGTTTTAGAAATAAGTTCTTTTGATTTTCTAGTGTATGCTTCATTTCTCTTTGATATTTTTTTCTGTCCGCTTGTGCTCTTAAAGAATGCACAGCAGGACCTTTTGAAGTATTAAGCATTCTAACTTGGATCATTGATTTATCAATGTTCTTACCCATTTCTCCACCTAAAGCATCTATTTCTCTTACTAAATGTCCTTTAGAAGTTCCACCAATATTTGGATTACAAGGCATGTTAGCAACACATTCAAGGCTTATTGAAAACAATAATGTTCTCATACCAAGCCTTGCTGCAGCAAGAGCTGCCTCACATCCAGCATGTCCTGCACCAATTACTGCTATATCATATTTTCCGGCATTATACTTCATTTAAATTTCATCTTCTTTCTTCTTATTTTCGTTTATAAGCGATTTTTTTGTTTATTCTATATAATTTCATATCTAAAATATAAAAATGTCTTATTTTCCTAAACAGAATTTAGAAAAAATTTCTTTTATAACATCTTCTGTAACTGTTTCTCCTGTTATTTCGCCAAGTCTTTCTAATATGTCTTTAACATAAACAACTATAATATCAATTGGCATATTCTTATCTAATGTATCTAGTGCCTTGTTTAGTGAATCTTTAGCACTTATTATTAAACTTTTATGTCTTGCATTTGTTACAATTATTCCATTATCTGAAGATATATCTTTAATTTCGATAATATTTTCTATTTCTTTATAAAGATTATCAATTCCTTTTCTATCTTTACTAGATATTTCTACAATTGGTTTTCCAAGTTCTTTTAATTTATCTATTTCTATATTACTTTCATCTAAATCAATTTTATTTAAAACAATAATAGAATTTTTTTTCTTTAAAATATCTATTATTTCAAAATCTTCATCATTTAGCTTTTTGGAAATATCAAAAATTGCAATTATTAAATCACTTTCCTTTGCTATTTTTCTAGACTTTTCTACACCAATTTTCTCTACTTCATCTTTTGTATTTCTAATTCCAGCAGTATCTATTATTTTAAGAGGAATTCCATTTATTGAAATAAATTCTTCTATTGTATCTCTAGTAGTTCCCTCTACAGCTGTTACTATTGCTCTATCTTCGTTTAACAAAATATTTAATAAAGATGATTTTCCAGCATTTGGTCTTCCTATAATTGCAGTTTTTATTCCCTCTTTTAATATTTTCCCATTATCAAAAGACTTTTCCAAAGCTTCCAATCTCTTTTTATTTTTTAATAAAACTTCTTTTACCTTAGAATAAGTAACTTCTTCTACATCATATTCTGGATAATCAATAGAAGCTTCTATATCTGCCATCATAGAAATTAATTCTTTTCTAATATCTCCAATTTCACTTGATAAGTTCCCTTCTAGTTGATTTATAGAAGATGCAGCTTCTTTATCAGTTTTACTATTGATAATATCTATTACTGCCTCTGCTCTACTTAAATCAATTCTACCGTTTAAAAATGCTCTCTTAGTAAATTCTCCGTGGTTCTGCCATTACCGCGCCATTTTTTAAGCACAAATCTAATATTTTTTTCATAACAATAGTTCCGCCATGAGAATTTATTTCACAAACATTTTCCTTCGTATAGCTATTAGGAGCAATAAAATAAGAAACTAAAACCTCATCAATAATGTTTTCATTCTCATCTACAATTTTTCCATATTTAATTGTATATCCTTTAATTTCTTTACTATTAGTTCTAAAAATTTTACTTAATATATCAAAAGCTTTTTCTCCGCTCATTCTAATAATTCCTATTCCGCCTATTCCTGGAGCTGTTGATATTGCTACTATTGTTGACATTTTAATCTCCTACCTTCAAAAAAGGTTGCAAAAAAATCTTCGCAACCTTTCTAATTTATTTTTTTAATGATACTACTAATCTTCTATTTGGCTCTTCACCTATACTATGAGTAAATACTTTATCATTTCCTTGTAATCTTGAATGAATAATTTTTCTTTCATATGATGTCATAGGCTCTAAAGTAATAGATTTTTTAGTTTTTATTACCGTTCCTGCAATTTTATCAGCAAGGTTTTGTAAATCCTTTTCTCTTTTTTCTTTATATCCTCCAATATTTAATAATACTTTTGTTTTTTCTTCAGTGTTTTTATTTGCTATATTATTTAATAGTTGTTGCAAACTATTTAAAACGTCTCCTCTATATCCTATTAAATATCCTCTGTCTTCGCCATCCATATCTACTAAAATAACTTTGTTTTCTGTTCTAACATTGTATGTAAATTCTTTTCCTGGAAGAAGTTTTACAAAATCATTTAAGAACTTTTCTAGAGTATTCATTGCTTCTTCTAAAGTTTCATCTGATGGTAAATGCTTTTCTGTATGGCTTTTAACTTGTTCTTTTTCTGCATTTTTATTTTCTTTTACATCTTTCTTATCTTTTAAAATTAATTCAACTTTTACAACTCTTGGAGTTAAAATACTAAAAAAACTTCTTTTATCTTCAGATTCTAGTACTTTTACTTCAACTTGGTTTTTAGATACCTTTAAATCTTTCAAACCATTCTCAATAGCTTCATTTGTTGTCTTACCTTCATAAATATAAGCCATTTTCTACGCCTCCTCATTTTTTAAAACTCTATTTATAATTAGTTTTTCCCCAATCATTAAAACATTATTAGTTAGCCAATATAAAGCAAGTCCAAGAGGAACTACAATCGCAATAGTTACAGACATAACTGGCATCATTATTTGCATGTTTTTATTCATCTGCATCATAGGATCTTCTTCCTCATCTTTATTTTCTTTCTTCTTCTTATCCTCTTTATTAGTATCTGTAGTAGTTTGATTTAATTTCATTGATATGATTGAAGTTAATACATATAATACTGGAATTATATAAGTTGTCCAATTCTTTAAATTTTGCATTAAGACACTGCTTAAATTTATTCCTAGAAAATCCATATTTACATCAATATCTATTTTATCATTAGTTTTTGCAGCATTTATAATTTCAATTTGACTATAAGCTGAATTTGAACTATTTATCATTTTAGCATATTCATTAATTTTATCTTGTGGCATTTTAAGCATATATGTAAGTGGTTCTTTTACCAAGATAAACATTGCTATAAGTAAAACTATTTGTAAAATTGAGCTTAAGCAACCACTAAATGGACTCATATTCTCTCTTTTATATAAATTCATAGTTTCTTGTGCAAGTCTTTCTTGATCTTTTGAATATTTGTCTTGGATTTCTTTTAGCTCTTTTTGAATTTTTCCTGATTTTACTAATGTTTTCTGTTGTTTTATAGATAACGGTAACATTATTAATTTAGTAAGTACTGAAAAAATTATAAGTGCTAATCCATAATTTTTAACAAAAGAATAAATAAAATTTAATAAATATCCTAATAAATTACATAATGAACTCATTTTTCCTCCTTTTATTTCAAAGGGTCATATCCTCCTTTTGAAAAAGGATTACACTTTAAAAATCTTTTTATTCCGAATTAAACTTCCTTTTAAACATCCATATTTTTCAATTGCTTGAGCCATATAATCTGAACATGTTGGATAATATTTGCATCTAATACCCATAAAGTAAAAAAGTTTTGATAATGTCTTTTTATATATTTTTATCATCAAAAGCATTATTTTCTTCATTTATTACGACATTAGCCTTTCTAAAAATATTATCTAAATCATCTTTAATATTAAAAAAAGAGAGATTTTTATCAAACTCAACTTTCTTTTTAAAACAAATTAAAACATCTATATTAGATAAAATCTTATCCTCTAAATATGTATAGCTCTCTACTATTAATCTTCTTAATCTATGTCTTACTACACTATTCCCTACTTTTTTGCTAATTACTATCCCTAGTCTATTATTTTTTAATTTATTTTTACTTATAAAGATTTCAAGATATTTTCCTGAAAAATATTCTCCCTTTTTAAAAAAACTTTTAAATTTATAATTTTTTTTAATAATAACAGTTTTTTTCATATTATCACTCTTGCAAACGCAAAAAAGGGCTACTTCTGCCCTATCTTTTACGCACTTATAACTTTTCTTCCTTTAGCTCTTCTAGCTTTTAGTACTTTTCTTCCAGAAGCTGTCTTCATTCTTTTCATAAATCCATGTTCTTTTTGATTTTGTCTCTTTTTTGGTTGATATGTTCTTTTCATTTTGCACCTCCTAAATATATCAATATATATAATTATAATTTTATCTCAAAAGTAATTAGAATTATACTATAAAAGGTTCAAAAATGTCAATACATTAAGCATTTTTTTGATTTTTTCTTTTTTTTAATATGTAATTTGTTGACTTCAAAATAAAAAATTGATATTATATGAAAAAATAGGACAATAGGGATATTATGCTACGTAAATAATCATTTTGGGATTTTTTAGTTGCAGTTATTAACAATTTTGTCTTTATATGTGGATAACAAAGGGAGGGTTTGAATTGGTTGATAAAGAAGAGCTTTTAGAACAAGCTAAAGAACTCTTAAAAAATGAAATGACAAGTATATCTTATGCAACATGGATAAAATCGCTTGAAATAGGGAATATTTACGACAACGTCATTGAACTAAAGACAAGTAATGCTATGCAAACAGATGCTATTAAATCAAGATTTTACGATTTAATAGTAAATACTTTTAATTATTTAACTAATAGAACATGGCAAATAGATATTATAGATGCTTCTGATTCCACAAGAATACAAGATAAGCCAGAAATTAAAACAAATTCATTTGATTCAATAACCAAAAGTGATGAATACACAAAGACAGCACTTAAGCCAGAATATACTTTTGAAACATTTGTTGTTGGAAATAATAATAGATTTGCTCATGCAGCCGGACTTGCTGTAGCAGAAGCTCCATCTACATCATATAATCCATTGTTTATATATGGCGGTGTAGGTCTTGGAAAAACACACTTAATGCATGCAATTGGAAATGAAATTTTAAGAAGAGATAGCTCAAAATCAGTTTTATACGTAACATCTGAAGATTTTACAAATGAACTTGTAAATTCAATTAAAGATTCAAATTACAAAAATGAATTGTTTAGAAAAAAATATAGAAATATTGATGTTTTATTAATAGATGATATTCAATTTTTTGCTGGTAAGAAAACAGCTCAAGAAGAGTTTTTCCATACATTTAATTCATTATATCAAAATGGAAAACAAATTATATTATCTAGTGATAGACCACCAAGAGATATAGATTTAATAGAGGAAAGACTAAAATCTCGTTTCGAATGGGGACTTTTAGCAGATATATCTATGCCTGATTATGAGATGAGATTAGCTATATTAAAGAAGAAGACACAAATAGGAAGAGTTATTATAGATGATGAAATATTATCTACAATAGCAACAAAAATAGACTCAAACGTTAGAGAATTAGAGGGTGTATTAAATAAAGTACTAGCATATTCATCACTTACACATCTTCCAATTAATATGGAAACTGTAGAAAAGGCAATAAATGACGTAACTCTTCAAAAAGAAAATATTATTTCTGCAGATTATATACAAGAAGTAGTTGCAAATTTCTTTAAAATTGATAAAAGCGATTTAATTTCAGCGAAAAAATCTAATGATATAGCATACCCAAGACAAATAGCAATGTATTTATGTAGAACTGTAGGTCAAATGTCATTTCCTAAGATAGGCAATGATTTTGGAGGAAGAGATCATACAACAGTAATGCATGCTCATAAAAAAATAGAAAAAGATATAAAAGAAAACACAAATACAAGACTAACTGTGGAAAGTCTGAAATCTATAATAACGAATAAAAAATAATATATATATCAATAAAAAATAAAAATTTATAAAAAAAATGTTCTACAAAACATCTTTTTATAAAAACATAAAAAAAGCTTTAAAAGTATATATCCGTAGGAGATATTAACATAGGGGGTGTTAATAACCTGTTAAAAAAGTGTTAATAAGTATCATATGCACAAACAAAATTGAATAATGTGGAAAAAAGACCTTTTTATTCACAGGGTTATACACATATTGTAATGTACGGATAGCACGAATTAACAGAGTTTTCCACACAATCCACAACTCCTACTAATACTACTACTATATATATTTATTTATTATATAAAGAAAAGAGGATGAAAAATAAGATGAAAATCGTATGTGAAAGAGAAAAACTTCTAAAAGGCATCAATTCCGTAATAAATGGAGTAGCATCTAAAACTACAATGCCAGTATTAGAAGGAATACTTATTCAAACAAATGATAAAGAAGTAAAATTAACATCCTATGATTTAGAAATAGGAATAGAATATATAATAGAATGTGATGTACAAGAACAAGGAAATACAGTAGTAAATGCAATAATGTTTAGTGAAATTATTAGAAAACTTCCTGATACAGATATTACTATTACATTAAATGATACTAATTTGCTTGTAATAGAATGTGAAGGATCATTATATAAACTTGCTACTATGAATCCTGACGAATTTCCAGAACTTCCAAAGATAAACGTAGACAATTCAATAGAAATAGAACAAAATTTATTAAAAAATATGGTTAGAAAAACAATATTTGCAGTAAGCAATGAAGAAAATAGACCAATTTTTACAGGATGTTTATTTGAAGTAAAAAATAATAAGTTAAATGTAGTTGCTGTAGATGGCTATAGGCTTGCTATTAAAAGTAATGTATTGAACAGTAAATCAAATGATTTTAGTGTTGTAATTCCAGGAAAAACTCTAAATGAAATAAATAAAATATTAACTGATTCTTTTGATACTGTAAAAATAGGAGTTTCTAGAAACCAAGCCTTATTTGAAATGGAAAACTGTAAAATGGTTACAAGACTTTTAGATGGAGAATTCTTAAATTATGAAAATGCAGTTCCAGCAAATTGGGAAACAAGAATAAGAGTAAATAAAAATAATATACAAAATTGTTTTGAAAGAATTATTTTAATTTCATCATCAACAATCGAGAAAGAGAAGAAGTATCCTGTAAAAATTTCTATAGAAATAGGAAAAGTTACAATTTCTTGTACAAACCAGACAGGAGAAGCAAAAGAAGAAATATTAGTAACAACAGAAGGAAAAAATCTAGAAGCTGGATTTAATCCTAGATATTTCTTAGATGCTTTAAAAGTAATTGATGATGAAGAAATATTTATTGATTTTGGAACAAATATTTCTCCATGTATTATAAGACCAGTAGAAAATGACGAATATACATATATGATTTTACCAATTAGAATGAAGGAATAATAATGTATATAAAAAAAGTAATACTTAATAATTTTAGAAATTATGATAGAGAAGAGTTTAATTTCAAAGAAAATTTTAATATTATTTTTGGAAATAATGCTCAAGGAAAAACAAATATATTAGAAGCAATTTATTTAAGTGCAATTGGAAAGTCTTTTAGAACTAATAAAGATTCTGAGCTTATAAAAATAGGTGAAAAAAAAGCTACAATCGAAGTATTTTATGAACGAAAAGATAGAGACGGACAAATAAAAATTGAAATTGATGATAAAAAAAATTTTTATTTAAATGGTATAAAACAAAAAAAGATAAGTGATATAATAGGTAAAGTGCATGTAGTTCTTTTTAATCCTGATGATATAAGTATTATAAAAGAAGGACCAGCAGAGAGAAGAAAATTTTTAGACATTATGATAAGTCAATTAAAACCAAATTATTTGCATATTTTAAATACATATTTAAAAACTGTAGAACAAAGAAATATGTATTTAAAGCAAATTAAGTTTGATAATAAATCTGAGGATTTATTAGATATTTGGGATATAAAAATAGCAGAATTATCAGAAAAAATTTTTGAATATAGAAGATATTATTTGCAAAAAATAGCTGAAAAAATAAAAGATATCCACAATAATATAACAAATTGTGGAGAAAACTCTGAAAAAATTGAAATAAATTATTTATTTTCTGGAAATTCAAAAGAAGATTTTTATAATAAATTAGTAAAAAACAGAAATATAGATATAAAAAGAGGATTTACTTCAATTCGGAGTACATAGAGATGATTTTGAAGTTTTAATAAATGGAAAAGATGTATCTTCATATGGATCTCAAGGTCAGCAAAGAACTTCGGTTTTATCCTTAAAACTTACTGAACTTAGTATAATTTATGATGAAATAGAAGAAAAGCCAATTCTTTTATTAGATGATTTTATGTCAGAATTAGATTCAAAAAGAAAAGAAAATATATTAAATACAATAAAAGACAACCAAGTTATTATAACTTGTACTGATAAAATTTCGTTAGAAAATACAGAAGAAAACACAGTTTATAAGATAGAAAATGGTAAAAAAAATAAAGGATGATTTGATGTATATAAATATTTGTAAAGATATAATTATAAAATCTGAAGATATAATCGGTATATTTAAGCTAGATGAAAAAGTTGAAAAATACTATGAAGAATTAATAAATAAGCTTACCGAAAAGAAAAATATTATCGATTATTCTGATGGTAATATAAAATCTCTAATATTATATATAAAAAATGGTGAGGAATATGGAATATTATCTAATATTTCAACGTTTTCACTTGGAAAAAAGAAAAATATAAACTAGGAGGAGACAAATGGAAAAATTCAATCATGAGTACAATGCAGAACAAATTCAAGTTTTAGATGGATTGGAGCATGTAAGAAAAAGACCAGGAATGTATATTGGAAGTGTATCAATTAGAGGATTACATCATTTAGTATATGAAATAGTTGATAACGCTGTAGATGAAGCTTTAGCTGGATATTGCAAAAACATAAATATTGTAATAGAACCAGGAAATATTATTAGAGTAGAAGATGATGGAAGAGGAATTCCAGTAGATATACATCCAAAAACAAAAATATCAGCTGCAGAAACAGTTTATACAAAGTTAAATGCAGGAGGAAAATTTGGTGGAGATAGTGGATACAAAGTATCTGGAGGTCTTCACGGAGTTGGTGCATCTGTTGTAAATGCTTTATCTGAATGGACAGAAGTTACTATTCAAAGAGATGGCGGAATGTATCAAATGAAGTTTGAAAGAGGAAAAACAGTTATGCCTCTAACTAGAATAGGTGATTCTGATAAAACTGGTACAACAGTAAGATTTTTAGCTGATAGCACTATATTTGAAACATTAGAATATGAATTTGAAATACTTGAAAACAGAATGAGAGAAATGGCATTTTTAACTAAAGGATTACATATTATTCTAGAAGATACAAGAGAGGAAACTCCTAAAAAATCAGACTTTTATTTTGAAGGTGGTTTAAAATCTTTTGTTGAGTATTTAAATAAAAGCAAAGAAAAAATAAATCCAGTTCCAATATATATGGAAAAAGACGGAGATTTTCCAATTGAAATTGCAATGCAATATACAACAGCTTATTCAGAAAATATTTATTCATTTGTTAATAATATAAATACAATAGAAGGTGGAACTCACTTAGAAGGATTTAAAAGATCTCTAACTAAAGTATTTAATGATTATGCAAAAGCTCATAATATATTAAAAGAAAAAGACGGAAATTTACAAGGTGATGATATAAGAGAAGGAATTACAGCTGTAATTTCAGTAAAAGTTAGAGAACCACAATTTGAAGGACAAACTAAAACAAAACTAGGAAATAGTGAAGTAGCAGGAATTGTTCAATCATTAGTTAATGAAAAATTAGCTGAATATTTAGAAGAAAATCCAAATGTAGCAAAAGCTATACTTGATAAATGTGTAAGCGCATCAAGAGCTAGAGAAGCTGCAAGAAAAGCAAGAGAATTAGTTAGAAGAAAAAGTGCTCTAGAGACAACTACACTTCCAGGAAAACTTGCAGATTGTAGTAGTAAAAATCCAGAAGAATGTGAAGTATATATTGTTGAGGGAGATTCAGCAGGTGGTAGTGCAAAACAAGGAAGAGATAGAAGATTTCAAGCAATACTTCCACTTTGGGGTAAAATGTTAAATGTTGAAAAATCAAGAGCAGATAAAATATATGGAAATGATAAATTAAATCCAGTAATTATTGCTGTAGGAGCTGGAATAGGAGCAGATTTTGATATTACAAAAATAAGATATGGCAAAGTTATAATTATGGCAGATGCTGATGTTGATGGTGCTCACATCAGAACATTACTATTAACATTCTTCTTTAGATATATGAGACCATTAGTAGAAAACGGTAATGTTTATCTTGCTCAGCCACCACTATATAAATTATCAAAGAAGGGAATGCAAGATATATATTGTTACAACGATGATGATTTAGCAAAAGCATATAAAGATATTGAAGAAAAAGGAATTGCTAGAGATCAAGTATCAATTCAAAGATATAAAGGTTTAGGAGAAATGAATCCAGAACAATTATGGGAAACAACAATGGATCCAGCAAGAAGAATACTTATCCAAGTATCTTTAGATGATGCAATGAAAGCAGATGAAACATTTTCAGTACTTATGGGAGACGATGTAGGACCAAGAAGAGAATTTATAGAAAATAATGCAAAATATGTTAAAAATCTAGATATTTAAAATAAAAAAATAGAAATAGCTCAGCAGTTGCTGAGCTATTTTTTATAAAATTTATATTAGTCTCAAATTATCACACATATTTCTAATACTTTAATCTAATATATATTTCTATATAACTAGACTATATATAAAAAATATAAATAAATAATTTCGACTACAAATAACAATATAAATCAAATATATTCATCCTAAAAAGGACTATAAATACTCAAAGTATACTATAAGAATAATCTTATCTAAAATATATAAAATAATATTTATAAACTTTGAAAGTTCATAAAAACCACTCTATATACTCATTTTCAAGCATTGGATATTGACTAATATAAATTTTATAATAAATATTATATTCAAAAAATAAAAAAATATACTAAGTAAAAAATTGACTCATTAGATCTAAAAAAGAAATATTTATAAAAAATAAGTAAAAATAAGTTAAAAATTTTTTAAATATTTTATAGTGAAATTATATGGATAAAAAATAAAAACGTCTTAAAAGCGAAAATAAAGAGAATTAATTTTTTAAAATTAGAAAATAATATTTAAATAAAAATAAAGCTAAGAAAAATAATTTAATTTATAATATATAAATTCATATATTAATTAAAAAAATAAATAAAAATAGTATAATTATAAAAAATATTATTTATTACAAAAAATAATTATGAAATTTTTATAAATTTAATAAAAAAAATAAATATTAAAAGTCAAATTAATTTTTTAAAAATAAAAATAAATTATAATTTAAAAAATTATAATTAAAATTATTAAAAAATTATTTTGAAAATTTTATTTACAAAAATATGGAATAAATAATTTTTAAATAAAAAATATTTTTAATTTAAAAAAACAAAATAAGAATTAGAAAAAAATAATATGATTAAAAATTTTATAAAACAAAAAAATAAAAATCTAAATTAATAAAAAATACTAGTTTAAAGAAACAAATAGAAAATTTATATAAAAAAGTGCAAGCTGAAAAAGCAGGGAAATAAGCATATTCAGAAATATATGAATTTTATTTAGAAATAAAGAAGTTTTTAGAGAATTTAAAAACAATTTAAAATTAATAAAAAAAGCAATTAAAAATAAATAGAATTTAAATAAAAATAAAATTAAAAATAGACAATTAAAAACATAAAAATAAATTAGAATAAAAAAATAATATTATTTTATAAAAAATAAAGACAATTCGAATTAAATAAAAATTATTTAAAGAAATATAATTTTAGAAAATTTATTTAAATAAAAAATTAAATAAAATAATTTGAAAAAAATAAAAAAGACTTGTTAAAAATTAAAATTTATAAATATTACAAGAAATAAAAATAATAAAAAAATAAATAATAATAATTAATAATAAATAATTAATTTAAAAAAATAAAAATAAATATTATTATTCATAAAAAAATAGATTAATAATAAAATTTAAATAAAAAATAATAGAATTTGAAGATAAACAGATTATTAATAATATATTTTAAATAAAAACAGAATTAATTTTAAAATAAATAAAAAAATTATAAATAAATTAAAATAATAAATTAAAATAATTTATTACAAAAATTAATTAGTATAATTTAATAATTTTTATATAAGAAATTAAATTAAAAATGTCAAATAAAATTTAGTTAAAAAATTTAATTATTATTTTATTAAAAATATTATAGAATTAAAAAATTTTTTATTAATATAAATAATAAAATTTATAATTACAAAAATATAAATTTATTTATTTTTAATAATTAAAATAATTTTAATTAAAAAAAATTAATTTGAATATTAAAATAATTTTTTTAAAATTCATTTTTATAAATTTAGAAAAATAAAAAAATTAAGGTTAAAAAAATAAAAAGAATAAGCTTAAGAGAAATTATAGAATAAAACACTTAAAAAATTCAAAGCTGAAAAAGCTGGGAAATAAGCATGTTAGAAAAAACACTTAAAAAAATATTTTTTTGATTAGGAGACTGATTTTTTTATAAATTAAAAAAATTATAAAAATAGCAAAACATAAAAAATTAAATTTTAATAGAATAAAAATAAGAAAAAGAGACAACAAAAATTAAAATGAATTTATTAAATAAAAAAAATAATATTTAATATAAAAAAAGAGACAATTTAATATTTTTTAAAATAAATAATTTTTAAATTAAAAATAAAAAAATTTTATTAATTAAAATTAAAATAAATAATTTTTTATTTTATAAAATTTAAAGAAAAAATTTATAAGAATTTAAAAAATTAAAATATTACATGAAATAAAAAATAATAAATAAAATAATAAAAATTAAAAAAAAATAAATAATAAAAATAAATAATAAAAATAAATAATAAAAATAAATAATAAAAATAAATAATAAAAATAAATAA
>CANQYZ010000031.1 GCA_947628215.1 uncultured Clostridia bacterium
AATATTTCTTCTTTTGTTTGAAAATAATTATATATAGAAGGTCTTGAAAATGTAGTTTTTTCACTTATATCTTTTAAAGTTATTTCTTTAAAACTTTTTATTTTATACAATTCTTCGCAAGCATTTATTATTTCATCTTTTCTTTCATTTGCTAATTTATTTTCCATTTCTCTTCCCTCTCTTTTTACTTTAAATGCTTTTTATAATATTAATTGTATTCATTGTATTTGGAAATCCAACATATGGTAAACACTGTATCATTGTAGCAAATAATTTTTCTTTTGAATTTCCTACCTTTATATTTCCAAGTACATGAGCTTTTATTTGAGCATCTGATCTTATGGTTGTTAGTCCTACAAGAACAAGTAATTCTCTTGTTTTGATATCTAATCCTTTTCTTGTATAAAAATCTCCAAATCCAAATTCTGTTAAGTATTTTGGTATTTCTGGAACATCTGGATATTTTTCTTTTATTTCATCTCCATATATTGGGTTTTGAATTTCAAATCCTTTTTCAAATCTTGTTTCATCTGTTACAGTTCCAGTATTTTCTAATGGAAGCTTAATATCTCTTGATTTAAATACTTCATTCATAGTACTTACTGCATTTAATGTTCTTGGAAAACCAATAAATGGTGCTAGTTGATACATAGCTTCTCTTATTTCAATTGAAGTAGCTCCTACATTTAATGCTGCATTTATATGTGCTGATAATTGAGGAAGCGTTTGTAATACTGCTAAAATCGTTATTGTAATTAATTCTCTTTCTTTCATACTTATTTCTTCACTGCTATGAAATACATCTCCAAATATGAATCTTCTTAAAATTTCCATTAATTCATGGTCTATTTCCTTATTTGCGTCTGGCAATTCACCAAATAATTTGTTAAAAACTTCTTTGCTTTCTTCAAAACGATCCATTTTAATTTCTCCTCTCTCTGACACTTTGTCAGTATCATAATATATAAAAGCTGACATAATGTCAATACGATTTTAAAATAAAATAACTATCCTTTAATATAATCAGATAGTTATTTTTAAGTGTCACAATTTGTGATGTTTATATCATTCTTTTTGAACTTGTCTGAAATTCTGACAAGTTCAATTTTTTATAATATTGATTTTTACCACAGTAGTATGTATATATCTTACCATTTTTCACATGTTCTGACCCATTTAGTATTTATAGTATTTATTCTATTTTCAGTATTTATTTCCTGCAAACAAATTGTGAACATTGTTTGCAATATTTCATCTTAATAATTAATGGTTATTATGCATTATTTAAAAATATGGTCAATATTTTAGTCATTTATTTTCCAATATCCACTTTTATTATTTCCTATTCTTTTTTTAATTTTTTTTTTTACTGTAAATTATTCATATAGGTGGTTATCGTCCTTCATGATATACCTATAATTTCGGACAATTTTGATTGAGAAATTGTTGATTAATTTTTTTACTAATTCTAATATTTTGATTTCTATATTAGTGAAGTTATCGGTGAAGTTATTGGTGAAATTATTATTTTTGTTACCGTTCATTTGGCTTAATACTTCTATATATGCTTTAGATGGAGTAAATTTCAAGAATCACAATTACTAATTTTTTAATTTTTTTTATTTATTTTTTATTTATTTCTTTTATTCTATTTAAATATTCTTTTTCTATAGGGCTAGTAGTCTTAACTTGATATTTACTATATTCTTATTCCATTTCAACATTCTTTCTAAAACAATATTATATTAAAAATCTTTTAGTGTCTTGGTTAATGTAAATGGTATAACTTGTGCTAATAAAGTTTTTTTATAAGCATCCTCTTGGTGCATATAATTAGATATTTCAGAACTTTTATAAGTTTTAAATTTACTTATAACTTTATCTATTATTTCTCTTTCCTTATCATCTATCTTTTTTATTTTATAATCTTTTCTTACATAAATATTATATTGATATTGGTCTTCTTCTAATTGTTTTTTTTCAAACCTAATAGATGGTAAATACATTATTTCATCGTGTCCTATAGGTAATGCTCCATAGTTTTCATGAACATAAACCAGTCCTGTAATAGCTTTATTATTCTTTTTATAACTAATAGAATCTATATACCAAAGTAATTTCATTAAAACTACTTTTTTTAGCACGACACCTTTATCTTTCATACTTTTTGCTATGTAAGCAAGATAATTACTCAATTTATCTATATTTAATATACAATTTCCGTTTTCTTCATTTTCTTTATCATATTTTATATATTTTACTTTTAAAATATTTATCTTTACATCATCTTCATTTATAATATCTCTAATATTATTTTTTATTTCATTGTATCTTTCATATGTAAATTTATCTTTTCTTTCTTCTAAATATTCTAATAAAATTATTGGATAAGAATTAACAAATTTAATAATTTGGTCAATACTTACATCTTGAATTTGTTTTGTTTCATATCTTGTAATAGTAATTTCTCCTAATCCTAATAAAATAGAAAATTCTGCTTGAGTTAATTTAAATTTATTTCTTATTTCTTTTATTTCTTTAGAAGTTAATAAATTTTTTTCTTTTCTATAAGCATCTTTGGCCGTTAATAGATTTTCAAAAATCATATTATCCTTAGTAAAGCAATTATTTTCAATAGAATTACCACAAAAATAATATTTTTCTTTATATGTTATCTCTTCTTCTTTTATAGTCATAGTAGCATTACTTTCTCGTAATTCGATTTCATGTTCTTCACCACATATTGGGCAAAGCATAATTTCTTTTTTTAATAATTTGTAATTTTCCATAATCACTCCTCCAACACTTTCCTACTTATAAGGAAAGACTTTCATTTCAAATTCAGGAAAATGAAACGATATACATAAAACTTTCTTTTTTTCTCTACTTACAATCTTGATTTTAATATAAACCATTCTTTCTTGAATTATTTTTCCAAATATATAAAAATATTCATTATATTTTTTTATATTTTTATCTTTAACAGTTTTAAAATAATCAGAAACCTTTAAAGTTTTTAATACCTCAACTACTTGGCTTTTATCACTAAATGATAATTGATTCAAGCAGTATATTGTAGTAAATTTTTCTTCTTTATCTTCTCTTGTAGGTAAATCAAATTCGTAATGTTCTGAATTGAATATTTCATTTAATTCTTTCAAAAAAATTTGTACATCTCCACTATTACTTTTAAAACCTTCCTCATCTGATGTTAGCATAGTTTCCCCTTTTGTTTTTATAATTTTAGAATATTTAATATTTTTTTAAATTAGTTACTATCAATTGATAGTTTTATTGTAATATAATAAATTTTATTTTTCAATATCTTTTATTTTTTTATTTACTATTTCAATTATAAACTGATAATTTTCGAAATAGCATTTTTAACTGTCAAGAAATTCTTGACAGTTGATTATTATTCCGTTCCTATTTAAAATAAATATTATTTGCAAAAAAAAATAAGTGCCTCTATCTAAGAGACACTTAAATTATTTATATTATTGATTTTTACCACAGCAGTTTTTATATTTCTTACCACTTCCACAAGGACATGGATCATTTCTTCCAACTTTTGGTCCATCATTTACAACAGGAGTATGAGCTAATTTCTTTCTTTCCTCATCACCTGCATCTGGATTAGTTTGGCCAGTAATACTTGATATATCTTCTCTTCCTTCAGAAGTAACTCTTGCTGCACTAGTTCTTTGATATCCTTCTCTCTTCTTTACTGAAAGAACTATTTTTGCTACATCTAGTTTAATGTCATTTATCATTTCATCAAACATTTCAAATCCTTCAATTCTATATTGTGCAACTGGATCTTTTTGACCATAAGCTCTAAGTCCAATACCATCTTTTAATGCATCCATAGAATCTATATGATCCATCCATTTTTCATCTACTACTTTAAGCATTATAATTCTTTCAAGTTCTCTTAATTGTTCAGTACCGATTTCTTTCTCTTTTTCTTCATATTTCTTATGAGCTTTTTCTAATACTTCTTCTTTAACTTCATCTATATCAATATTATCTTTCTTTAAGCTCTTAATATCTGTAATATTTAATCTATTTTGAAGTTCAAGTGCAACTACATCTTGTTTTGTATCTAATTCATCAGCATATGTATCTATAACAGATTCTGCTGTATAATCAATCATATTTGATACAGAATGTTTTAAATCAGCTCCATCTAAAACTTCTCTTCTTTGATTATAAATAAGTTGTCTTTGATTATTCATAACATCGTCATAGTTAAGTACATGTTTTCTGATTGAGAAGTTTCTACCTTCAACTTTCTTTTGAGCATTTTCAACTGCTTTTGTGATTGGTTTAAATTCTATTGGCATGTCTTCTGCTGCACCTAGCTTATTGTAAACTCTAGTAACCATATCACCGCCAAATAGTTTCATTAAATCATCATCTAAGCTTATATAGAATCTTGATTCACCAGGATCTCCTTGACGACCACTACGTCCACGAAGCTGGTTATCAATTCTTCTTGATTCATGTCTTTCTGTACCGATTATCTTAAGACCACCAGCTGCTACTACTTTCTCTTTTTCTTTTGCTATTTCTTTAGCATATTTTGCTTCAAGTTCTTTAAACTTAGCTCTTGCTTCTAAAACTTCTTCATCTATTGTCTCATTATGAGAATTTGCTTGAAGTACCATCTCTTGAGAGTATCCAAGTTTTCTCATTTCTTGTTTTGCCATAAATTCGCTATTTCCACCAAGCATGATATCAGTACCACGACCAGCCATGTTAGTTGCTATTGTAACTGCTCCAAGTTTACCAGCTTGAGCAACAATTTCAGCTTCTTTTTCATGATATCTAGCATTTAATACTTCATGTTTGATTCCTGCTTTTTCTAGAAGAGCACTTAATCTTTCAGATTTATCTACTGAAACAGTACCAACTAGAACTGGTTGACCTTTTTTATGAGATTCAATAACATCATTTACAACAGCATTAAATTTAGCTTTTTCATTTTTATAAATAATATCATTTCTATCGATTCTTATAACTGGTTCATTTGTTGGAACTACTACAACATCAAGTTTATATATCTCTCTGAATTCTGCCTCTTCTGTTTTAGCAGTACCTGTCATACCAGCAAGTTTTGTATACATTCTAAAGTAGTTTTGGAATGTAATTGTAGCTAAAGTTTTTTGCTCATCTGCAATCTTAACATTTTCTTTAGCTTCAATTGCTTGGTGAAGACCTGCATTGTATCTTCTACCATACATAATTCTTCCTGTAAATTCATCAACTATTAAAACTTCACCATTTTGAACGATATAGTCTGTATCTCTTTTCATAACACCATGAGCTTTTAAAGCTTGATTTACATTATGAACTATATCAGAGTTATCTAAATCATTGAAGTTTTCAAGTCCAAAGAATTCTTCTGCCTTTTTAATACCTTTTTGTGTAAGTGATGCTGTCTTTGCTTTTAAATCAACGATATAATCATATTTTTCATTATCTTCAGCTTGCTCTTCATCTTTAACATCTTCTTCAATTATAACTTTAGCTTGTAATTTCTTAACAAAGTTATTTGCTTGTTTATATATATCAGAAGATTTATTTGCTCTACCAGAAATAATAAGTGGAGTTCTTGCCTCATCAATTAAAATGCTATCAACCTCATCAACGATAGCATAATTTAGTCCTCTTTGAACCATGTCTTCTTTATTTATAACCATGTTATCTCTTAAGTAGTCAAATCCGAATTCATTATTTGTACCATAAGTAATATCTGCTGCATATGCTTTTTGTTTTTCTTGTGAGTTCATTCTACTTAAAACAAGTCCAACAGATAATCCTAAAAATTTATATACTTTACCCATCATTTCACCTTGGTACTTAGCTAAGTAATCATTTACTGTAATTAAATGAGTTCCTTTTCCAGTTAAGGCATTTAAGTATAGTGGTAAAGTTGCAACTAATGTTTTACCTTCACCAGTTTTCATTTCGGCGATTCTACCTTGGTGAAGTATAATACCACCCATAAGTTGAACATCAAAATGTCTTAATCCTAAAACTCTTTTAGATGCTTCTCTTACAACTGCAAAAGCTTCAGGTAATATATCATCTAATGTTTCTCCTTTTGCGAGTCTTTCTTTAAAATAAGGTGTCTTTGCACTTAATTCTCTATCTGTCAACTTTTCCATTTCTGGTTCTAAAGCATTTATTTTATCAACTATTGGCTTTAGTTTCTTTACTTCTCTTTCACTATATGATTTAAAAATCTTTCCCATTTCTCTTAAGGCCTCCTAAACATTACTGATAACTACTATATCATTTTTAAACTCAGTTTGCAAGAATATTATTTAATTTATTGAATAATATTTACTAAATTTAGACTTTGGAGTTGATATTAATGTTTATTTATAATTTTAAAGTTAATGGAAGTATATTATTTAAGGCTTTTTTTGTACTTTTGTTAATTATATGTTTAGCTCTTTTCTCTCTTTCAATATATAACATTTTTAAAAATATATATAATGAAAAAGAAAGCATAAAAGAAGAAACAGTAGATGATTATATAAAAACTGCAGAAGTGTCTGAAATATCAAGTAAAAACTACACTAATGTTTTAAAACAAGTTCATGATAATTTAGATAAATATTTAGGAAGAAAAATTTCTTTTACAGGATACATTTATAAAGTAGATGCTCTTAAAGAAAATGAGTTTGTTTTAGCAAGAAATATGATTATAAATGAAGCTTCTCAAACAGTAGTTGTAGGATTTTTATGTAAATATGATAATATAAACGATTTTAAAGAACTTACTTGGGTAAATATTACTGGAACAATTGAAAAAGGATATCTAGATGGAGATATTCCAGAAATTAAAATAGAAAAAATAGAAAAAGTAAAAAAGCCAGATGATGAATTTGTATATCCTCCTGATGATACATATGTTCCAACATCTGTGCTTTATTAAATTACATTTTTTCAAATATTGTTTTAACAATTCCTTTTTCTATTAAAGATTCAAATATATTTTTATATATAATTAAAATAATTGGTCCTAAAATTAGTCCAAGAATTCCAATTATTTTAAATCCTGCATACATTGAAATTAATGTAAAGATTGGATGTATTCCAATTTTGTTAGATACAATTTTAGGCTCTAATATTTGCCTTATAATTAACGTTAAACTGTAAATTATAATAAGACCAATACCAAGATTTATATTTCCAGATAAGCTTGAAAATATTGCATATGGAATTAAAACAGTTCCAGAACCTAATATTGGAAGCGCATCTACTAGTCCTACTCCTATTGCAGAAATTAACGGAAATCCTATATCAAATCCTAAAAATTCTAAGACATAGAATCCTATTAAAACAATAATAAATCCAATTATAACTAAAATAGCTTCAGCTTTTATATAATTTACAAGTTCAATTGTAATACCTTTAAAATGATTATTAAATTTTCGTGCCCAAGCTCTTGGAATATGATACTCTATCTGATCTTTTATATAATATCTATCTGAACATATAAAATAAGTTGCAAGAACAGTAATTATTATAAATATAATAATTTCAGGAAGTTTCGTTACAATATCTAAAATTCCTTTTAAAAAATTAGATATATAAATTCCAATAGTTTCAAGCATATTCTCACTTGAGGATTGAAATAAGGATTTTATTTCAGAAGGGACATTTAATTTATCAATATTTACTGAATTTATAATTCCATCTATAGTTTTTGAAATGCTTGGAATATAATATTTTAAATTCTCTAAAAGTTTATATGATTCAGAAATTATAGTAGATACTGTAAGTATGCTAATAATAGCAATAATCATAAAAATTCCAACTATACAAATAACTGTAGATGCTTTTCTTGAAATCTTAAATATGTTCATCATCTTCTTAATTAGAGGTTCTAAAATATTTGCAATAAGTACTGCTATTAAAAATGGAAGAAAAAATATAAATAATTTTAATATAACAAGAACAGCTAAAAAAATTAGAATAAAATAAATTAAATTTTTAATTACTCTACTTATGTGACCAATATCGACTATCATAAATACTCCTAAAAATAAAAAATAAATTTTAAAAAATAAAAGTTCTTAATATATATTATTTTTTTATTTTTAAAAAGTATGTCGAAATGTATTCATATTTTTAAAAAAATTTTATAAATGCAAAAGAGTCTGCAAGCAGACTCCTTTTGCAACATCACTTTATTCTCATCTATAGGTTACTATGCCTTATCCCCTTTTCCATTTGTATCTTGTAACTGTAATTGTAAAAAGAGCAATTGAGATAAACACAAGTACCCCCTCGGCAATAGCAGCTACTGCAGATCTAGAAAAGTATGTATACATTCCGACAGCGATGATTGCTACAAACAAAAGGACGATTGTCCCAATGATCACATCAACCCATGACTTGTCGTAAATGCCATAGATAAAGCAGTACAGACCAACGCATAAGAACATCAGCATGTAGCACGCCAAAAGCAGTGCGATGATGCCGGCAACGACCACTTTGTAGGTGGCGTCAAAGTAACGGGTAAAGAAGCTTATCATTCTTAGCTCATACACTGTAAGTGCTAAGAGTATAAGAATGGCTATAATCGCCCGTCTATGTTTTACCAGACCCTTCATCATTTCACCTTCTTTCATAAACTGTCATCAAAAAAAGGATTTGATAAAGTGATGCTTAACATAAATTATACCATACATTAGAAGTAATTTCTAGGATTATATCCCATAAATGAAGGATTATAATTATAGTCATACATATTATTATTTCTATCTGGTAAATAATCAAAATTCAATTTTATTAATCTTGTAATTAAAATTATTTTTATTAAATCACGAAGCAATTGAGTATTGTTTAAATAATCTTTTTTAATATTTTCTTTATCATCACTTGAATTTGTATTATTAATAGATTTAAACTTCTCTTCTATTTCATTTACAAATTTCTCTAAATCATCTTCTGCTTTTAGATTATTAAGACTGAAATTATTTTTTAGAAAATCTTCAATAACATTATTTAAATCAAAGTATATTTTAGGATAACTCTTTTTTAAAAAATCATTTTTTCTTCTGATATTATTAAAGTTTACTCTTCTTGCATCATATCCTTGATAAGTTTGATATTCTGGGTATGGCTGATAATATGGAAAAACTGGTTGATTTGGCATATGTACAAAATCATCGTTATAATTATTTTCTATATCATCTCCTCTATAGTTTCTCATAAAATTAAAATTTGATTTATTATAATAACACATAAAAAAACCTCCTCATCTATATTTTTATAGTATGAAGAGGGATTTAATTTTGTGATTTTTATTTTACTTTTATTTATAAATTATTTTACTATGTTTTTTACAGCTTCTTTAAATTTAATGCCTCTATCTGCAAAATTTTTAAACATATCAAAACTTGCACTAGCAGGAGAAAATAAAACTATATCATCTTCTTTTGCAATTTCATCTGCTATTTTAACTGTTTCTTCTAAAGAAGTAGCTTCGTATATATTTAAATCTTTTCCTTGTTTTAACATTTCATCACTTACAGCTTTGTAAATTTTATTTTTTGTTTGACCAATTAAAATCAAAGATTTTACGTGTTCTAAAATTGGTTTTGCTATAGGAGTATAATCTAAGTTTTTATCATATCCTCCTGCAATTAATATTATTTTTTTATCAAATGAATTTAATCCTGCAATTGTTCTTGTAGGACTAGAGCTTACAGAATCATTATACCATTTTACATTATTTTCAGATTTCTTTATAAATTCAAGTCTATGCTCTACTCCTTTAAAACTAGTAATTACTTCTGATGCTATAGATGTATCTACTAATTCTTTTGTTGCAGCTAAAGCGCAACAAGCATTCTCTAGATTATGTCTTCCTTTAAGTGTCATATCTTTATAATTTAAAATATGTTTTCTTAAACCATTTTCGCAATATTTTATTGTATCATTATCTACAATATAGCCATTTTCAAGTTTTTCCTTTGAGCTGAAAAATATAACTTTTCCCTTTACTTCTTTTGCAGCTTCCCTTGTTATATCATTATCATAATTTAGTATTACAACTCCATTTTCATCTTGAGACTTAAAAATACACTTTTTAGCATTTATGTATTCATCTAAATCTGTGTGATAATCAAGATGGTTTGGGGTAATATTTGTAATTACTGAAATATTTGGGCTTACTTTCATATTCATAAGTTGGAAACTACTTAACTCTAAAACAATGATATCATCACTCTTAATTTCACAAAGTTTAGTAAATAGTGGTATACCAATATTTCCTCCTAAATGAGCATTTATTCCCTTCTTTTTTAAAATCTCATAAATTAAAGTAGTAGTTGTAGTTTTTCCATCACTTCCAGTTACTCCTATAACGGTGCAAGGTGCCATTTTAATTAAAAGCTCTATTTCTGTTGTAACAACTGCACCTCTTTTTTCTTCTTCGACTAATTCCTTAGTATTTGGAAGACAACTTGGAGATCTAAATATTAAATCAAATCCTTTAAGATTTGATAAATAATCATCTCCTAGAGTAAGATTCATATTTAAAGATTTTACTTTATCTAATATTTCTTTATCTATCTTTGTCTCTTCTCTTTTATCAAAAATAGATACTAGTGCTTTTTTTTCATACAAGTAATCAATAAGTGGAAGATTGCTAACTCCAAGTCCAATAATTGCAACCTTCTTTCCTTCTAAATATTTATTAAATTCTTCTAATTTATCATTTACAAACATAAAAATCTCCCTTAAGTTATACTTTTAAAATATATTTTTCCTTTATTTTATTAAAAACAAGTTCTGCTCCCTCTTTTGCACTTTTTGCTTTCGTAACATCAATTGTAATTGTGTTTTCTGTAGTATCATAATATCCAGATTTTCTTTGAAGCATATCTCTTCTTTCAATATGTTTTTTCATTTCTTGAAAAGAAATCTCATTATTATATTGTATACTTTTTCTTCTTACACGTTCATCTAAATCAGCAATAATAAAAACATGGAAATCTAGATTTGGATATATCCTATATGTATCACGACCTGAAAAAATAACATTATACTTTTCTTTAAAATTGTCTATAACCTTTGCAACAAACTTATATGCATTATCATTTTTAGCAATATTTGAAACTTCAGATACATTCATTGAGTTCTCGGCTGATTGAAGAATAGATTTATCAATTTTTTCATCACCGAAAAAAAGAACAGTTTCTCTATTTTCAATTTTAATATTTATATTGTATTTATAAATAAACTCTCTAATATCAATTTTATTTAAATCTAAATTTTCCTTCTTTAATTTATATACTATAGCTCTATATAAGTCACCAGCATGAAATACTATTGAAGATGGTATAAAATTTAAAAGTTCCGTACATATAGAAGACTTACCAGATCCTACTAAACCTTCTATTCCAATTACAATATTATCACTCATTTTTCTCTCCTTGCTATGCAGATTATACAATATTTAAATTTAATTTACAAATTAAATTTCTTTTTAATGTATAAATTTAGAATAAATTACAAACAATATTTTTAAAAGTAGAACAGGAGGTGCTAAATAGATGGAAAGTTCTCAAAAGCAAAACAATAAAAAAAGTAATAAAAATAATAAAAACAATAATAGTAGTAACAATAATAACAATGACTAGTATTTAATATATAAAAAATAATAAAGAATAATTAAATAAAAAATCATTAATCTAAAAAAAATAGTGGATATAAAAAATCCACTATTTTCCTTATATTATTTTAATATGTCTATACTGCTTGATTTTGACTAAAATAAATTTTATCTTCTTCATATAATTTATCTTTGAGTTTTTCAATTAGTTCTTTATCATCTATCATATAATATTGGATAATTTCTGCAATATGTTTTTCATCAATTTTATCTTTAAGAAGAATTAAAGCCTTTTTCTTATCAGATACATCATCTATTGAATATTTTATAATATCACAGATATTACCTTTTGTAAGTAAATCACTAAATTTTACTAAGGCATCTAATCTTTGTTTTTCCGGTAACTTGTAAGATATAAAATCTGCTATTTGAACTTCTGTTAAATTATTAGATACTTTATCTAATGCATCTAATAGATTTGTCTCATTAACATTATCTAAAATTTCAGATAAATGTGAAGGAAGTATTTCATCTTTATACTTTTCTAAAGCATCAATAATATCTTTTGAAGGCATTGATTTTATAACACTAACTTTAGAAATAGAATCTAAGATGCTTTCATATTTATATAACATATCTTTTCTACAATATGCTGGTATATAATTTTGAATAACTTCTGAAAGTTCATATGAATCTAATCTATCCGCTATAATATCTAAAGCTTCTTCTCTTTTGTCAGGAGAAATATTCTCTAATACTTCATATAAATCATATAAATCAAGATTATACTTAAATTCTCCAAGAGAAGAAAGTTTATGAGATGTATCTAATTTCTTTATTAAAAAGTCACATAAGTCATATGGTGTAATAAATTTTTTAAATTTTAATAATAGCTCTTCTCTACTCTTCATTGGATATTTAGAAATAATATCACAAAACTCAAGAGAAGTTAAAACACTACTATAATTAGATAACATTTCCTCTACTTTTTTGATATCTTTTTCTTTTTTTATTAAATTAACAATCCTTTGTGTATCTAGACTTACTGCTAATTTTTTTACATAAATACGATTAAAAAATGCTTTTATTTTCTCAAATATTTTCATATCTTTTGTACCTCTAAAAATACTAAATATAGTATAACATAATTAAGAATAAAGAATATGTTATTTGTTTTATATTTTTATTACATTTTATTTACAAAAAATTAAGAAGCAAATTTTGCTCCTTAATCTTTTTCTAAATATTTCTTTAAGAACTTACCTGTATAAGATTTTTCATTTTTTACTATTTGTTCTGGAGTTCCAATAGCTATTACATTTCCTCCTTTTTCTCCACCTTCTGGTCCTAAGTCTATTATATTATCTGCAGTTTTTATTAAATCTAAATTGTGCTCAATAACTATTATTGTATTTCCTGTATCTACTAATCTTTGTAAAATATCAATTAGTCTATGTATATCTGCTATGTGAAGTCCTGTTGTTGGCTCATCTAAAATATATAAAGTTTTTCCTGTTGGTCTTTTTGAAAGTTCGCTTGCAAGTTTTACTCTTTGTGCTTCACCACCAGATAAAGTGGTAGATGGCTGACCAAGTTTTATATATCCAAGTCCAACATCTGCTAAAGTTTGTATTTTTTGCTTAATTCTTGGAATATTAGAGAAGAAATCTAATGCTTCTTCAATTGTCATATCTAATACGTCTGATATGCTCTTTCCTTTATATTTTACCTCTAAAGTTTCTCTGCTATATCTTTTTCCTCTACAAACTTCGCAAGGAACATAAATATCTGGAAGAAAATGCATTTCTATTTTTAAAATACCATCACCTTGGCATGCTTCGCATCTTCCGCCTGGAACATTAAAACTAAATCTTCCCTTTTGGTATCCTCTCATTTTAGCTTCGTTAGTCTCTGCAAAAAGTTCTCTTATCATATCAAATACTCCTGTATATGTTGCAGGATTTGATCTTGGAGTTCTACCAATTGGAGATTGATCAATATTTATTATTTTATCAATATTTTCTATACCTTTAATTTCATCACATTTTCCTGGTTTTTCATTTGAGCCATTAATTTCTCTTGCTAAATATTTATATAATACTTCATTTACAAGTGTACTCTTTCCTGAACCAGATACTCCTGTAACACAATTAAATACACCAAGTGGAAATTTTAAATTAAGATTTTTTAAATTATTTTCTTTTGCTCCAATAATTTCAATTGACTTACCATTTGATTTTCTTCTTTTCTTTGGAACTAATATCTTTTTTCTACCACTTAAATATTGCCCTGTAATAGATTCTGGAACAAGTTTTATTTCATCTGCTGTTCCTTGAGCTACAAGATGACCACCATGTACTCCGAGGTCCGAGGTCCTATATCAATTATTTGATCTGCTGCATACATAGTATCTTCATCATGTTCTACAACTATTAAGGTATTTCCTAAATCTCTCATTTTTTTCATTGTTTCTATTAACTTGTCATTATCTCTTTGATGTAGTCCAATACTTGGTTCATCTAAAATATATACTACTCCAGTAAGTCCAGATCCTATCTGAGTTGCAAGTCTTATTCTTTGTGCTTCACCACCAGATAAAGTTCCAGCACTTCTAGATAAAGTTAAATATTCAAGTCCAACATCTATTAAGAACTGAAGTCTTTTATCTAGTTCTTTAAATATTTTATCTGCTATCAATTGTTCTTTTTTATTTAATTTTAAGTTGTTTAGATAATCTTTTATTTGAACAATTGACATATCAGTAAGTTCATTAATATTTTTTGATCCAACCTTTACAGCTAAAACTTCTGGTTTTAATCTTGCTCCATGACATGAATTACATGGAGAATTACTCATATACATTTCATAGAATTCTCTCATTCCTTGAGATTTTGTTTCTCTATAACGTCTATCTAGAGTTGGAAGTACTCCTTCAAATGGATTTGAGAATCTTCTTATTCCATTTACAGATTCAAATTCAAAATCTATAACTTCTTTTCCAGTACCATAAAGTATTTTTTCCATAAATTCACGCGGAAGCTTTTTAATAGGCTTTTTAATATCTACTCCATAATGTCTACCGAATGCTTTCAAAATACATCTTAGCCATAGTCTCGCCTTTTTTCATTGTGCTTGCTCCAAAGGCTTTAACTCCATCATAAAGTGTTTTATTTTTATCTGGAATAATTAAGTCTTCATCCATTTTCATTAAATATCCAATTCCTGTACATTCTGGACATGCTCCAAATGGATTATTAAATGAAAACATTCTAGGATTTAATTCTTCAAAACTAATACCGCAATCAGGACATGCATAATCTTCGCTAAATAATCTTTCTTCTTTTCCTGCAATATCTATTGTTACTAACTTATTTGCATATCTTAAAGCAGTCTCAACAGATTCTGAAAGTCTATTTCTAATATCTTCTTTTATTATTAATCTATCAATTATAATATCTATATTATGCTTTTTATTTCTATCTATATCTATATCATCAGTAAGTTCGTAAACTTCGCCATCAATTCTTACTCTTAAAAATCCTTCTTTTTGAAAGTTTTCTAAAAGTTTAGTATATTCACCTTTTTTTCCTCTTACAACTGGAGCTAATACTTGTATCTTTGTTCCAACATCTACTTCTAAAATATTATCTACTATTTGATCTATTGTTTGTTTTTCTATTTTCTTTCCACACTTAGGGCAATATGGAATACCAATTCTAGCATATAATAAACGAATATAATCATATATTTCTGTTACAGTTCCAACTGTAGATCTTGGATTTTTTGATGTTGTCTTTTGATCAATAGATATTGCTGGAGATAATCCTTCTATACTTTCTACATCTGGTTTTTCCATTAATCCTAAAAACTGTCTTGCATAAGAAGATAAACTTTCAACATATCTTCTTTGACCTTCTGCATAAATAGTATCAAATGCAAGTGAGGATTTACCAGATCCTGAAAGTCCAGTAATTACTACTAATTTATCTCTTGGTATTTCAACATTTATGTTTTTTAGGTTATGTTCTTTTGCACCTTTTATTATTATCTTATCGTTCATAATAGCCCCCTTTTTTATATAAACAAAAATAATTATATCATACTTTTATTGCTTTTTGATGTTTTTTTATTATTTTCTTTTATTTTTCTTTTATTTTTTATTTATACTTTAATTTTATTTTACATTTTACATAATTCGTTGTATAATACCTTCATGCTCAAAACTTATACATTCTTTGACAACGCATAGATTTATGAATGTTAAAGTGAGAGTAAATAATCATAAAGTGAGGTATGTCTATGAACAAACTCGGAAGACCATTAAAAATCGGAAAAGTTTGTGACATCTATGATGCTGGCGAGTATCTGATTATGGACAGAACTGACCGGTTCTCTGTAGATGATGCAAACCTTCCAGGAGAAATCCAGTACAAGGGGTTAATCTTAAACCAGATAACAACCGGCTGGATGAAGATGACGGAAGGCATCGTCAAGAATCACTTGGTGGCGACTGATGCGAAAACTCTGCTTATGCTTGGAGCAAGCCCTGATCAGATGGGCAGAGTC
>CANQYZ010000032.1 GCA_947628215.1 uncultured Clostridia bacterium
AAGGAATAGTTTGTGATAGATGTGGTGTTGAGGTAACAAAGTCAAAAGTAAGAAGAGAGAGAATGGGACATATTGAACTTGCAGCTCCAGTAGCACATATTTGGTATTTTAAAGGAATACCAAGCAGAATTGCACTTTTACTAGATATTTCTCCAAGAAGTCTAGAAAAAGTTATATACTTTGCTTCATATATAGTAACTGATAAGGGAAAATCAGGACTTATAAAATGTCAAGTATTAAATGAAAAAGAATATCATGAAGCAGAAGAAAAATATGGAAGAGGATCTTTTAAAGCTGAAATGGGAGCTGAAGCTATAAGAAAATTATTAGCTGAAATAGATCTTGAAAAATTATCTAAGAGCTTAAAGAAAGAATTAAGCCACGCAAGTGAGCAAAGAAAAGCAAAAATAATTAAGAGATTAGATACAGTGGAATCATTTAGAATTTCTGGAAACAAACCAGAATGGATGATAATGAATGTCATCCCAGTTATACCACCAGAACTTAGACCAATGGTTCAATTAGATGGTGGAAGATTTGCTACATCAGATTTAAATGATTTATATAGAAGAGTTATTAATAGAAATAACAGATTAAAGAGATTACTAGAACTTGGAGCACCAGAAATCATTGTTAGAAATGAAAAGAGAATGCTACAAGAATCAGTAGATGCTTTAATAGATAATGGAAGACGTGGAAGACCAGTAACAGGAGCTGGAAATAGAGCTTTAAAATCTCTATCAGACATGCTTAAAGGAAAACAAGGTAGATTCCGTCAAAACTTACTAGGTAAGAGAGTTGACTATTCTGGACGTTCAGTTATCGTTGTTGGTCCAGAACTTAAGATTTACCAATGTGGACTTCCAAAAGAAATGGCAGTTGAGTTATTTAAACCATTTGTTATGAAAGAATTAGTTGGAAGAGGATTAGCTCACAACATAAAAAATGCTAAGAGAATGGTTGAAAAATTAAGACCAGAAGTATGGGATATATTAGAGGATGTAATTAAAGATCATCCAGTAATGTTAAACCGTGCTCCTACACTACATAGACTTGGTATTCAAGCATTTGAACCAATACTTGTTGAAGGTAGAGCAATCAAACTTCACCCATTAGTATGTACAGCATTCAATGCTGACTTCGATGGTGACCAGATGGCAGTTCACGTTCCACTATCACCAGAGGCACAAGCAGAAGCAAGATATTTAATGCTTTCTGTAAATAACCTTTTAAAACCTCAAGATGGTAAACCAGTAACAGTTCCAACACAGGATATGATACTTGGTGCATACTATTTAACAATGCAAATTGATGGAGAAAAAGGTGAAGGAATGTACTTCTCTAGCAAAGATGAAGCTATGATGGCATATGTAAATGGTGATGTAGGACTTCATGCTAAAGTTAAAGTTAGAATGTACAAAGAACTTGAAAATGGAGAAATAAAACAAAAAACAATAAATGCTTCAGTAGGAAGATTAATTTATAATGAAGGAATTCCTCAAGATTTAGGATTTGTTGATAGATCAGATCCAGAAAAAGAATTTGATCTTGAAATTGATTTCCCAGTAATCAAGAAGAATTTAGGAACAATAGTTGCAAAATGTATAAATACTCATGGATTATCAGAAACTGCAGAAATATTAGACTTTATTAAAGCAATTGGTTATAAATATTCTACAAAAGGTGCTATTACAGTGTCTGTTGCAGATGTTGCAGTTCCAGAAGCTAAGAAGAAAATATTAGCTGATGCAGATCAGGCTGTTGAAAATGTTTCAAAACAATTTAAACGTGGTTTAATAACAGAAGATGAAAGATATAACGAAGTTATTAAGATTTGGGAAAAAGCAACAAACGATGTAACAGAAGCAATGAAAGATAACTTTGATGAATTAAACCCAATTTATATGATGGCACAATCTGGAGCCAGAGGTAACATGAACCAGTTAAGACAAATTGCAGGTATGCGTGGACTTATGGCTAATACTTCAGGTAAAGCCGTTGAAATTCCGGTTAAATCTTGCTTCCGTGAAGGTCTAGATGCCCTAGAATACTTCATTTCATCACACGGTGCTAGAAAAGGTTTAACAGATACAGCTTTAAGAACAGCAGACTCTGGATACTTAACAAGAAGATTAGTTGATGTTTCTCAAGATATAATTATTAGAATTGATGATTGTGGAACACATGATGGAATAAATGTACAAGATATTAAAGATGGAAATCAAGTACTAGAAAAATTAGAGGAAAGATTAATCGGTAGATTTGTTGTAGATGATTTATATACACATGATGGAAAAGAACTTTTAGTAGATTCAAATACAATGATTACTGATAAAATAGCTAAGAAAATAGTAGACGATGGATATACAACAGTTAGAGTAAGATCTATACTAGGATGTAGAGCAAAACATGGTGTATGTAGTAAATGCTATGGTATGGGACTTGCTACAAGACAAAAAGTAAACATAGGAGAAACAGTAGGTATTATCGCTGCTCAATCAATTGGTGAGCCTGGTACACAGCTTACTATGAGAACATTCCATACTGGTGGTGTTGCAGGTGGAGATATTACACAAGGTCTTCCTAGAGTTGAAGAGTTATTTGAAGCTAGAAATCCAAAAGGTTTAGCTATTATATCTGAAATTGCTGGTAAAGTAAGCATTAATACTGAAAAGAAGAGAAAAGAAGTTGTAGTTACTGGTAAAGATGATGTTAAGACTTATGTAATAAGCTTTGGTTCAAAACTTCGTGTTAAAGACGGAGATGAGATTGAAGCTGCTGAACAAATTACAGAAGGAAGTATAAATCCAAATGATTTATTAGCAATCAAAGGACCAGAAGGTGTTTATGAATATATCATTTCTGAAGTTCAAAAAGTTTATAGAAACCAAGGTGTTGATATAAACGATAAACACATTGAAGTTATAGCAAGACAAATGCTTAAGAAAGTAAGAGTAGAAGATGCAGGTGAAACAGGATTATTTACAGCATCATTAGTAGATATGTTTGACTTTGAAGAAGCAAATGAGAAAGCTATTGCTGAAGGAAAAACTCCTGCAAAAGGAAAGAGAGTATTGCTTGGTATTACAAAAGCTTCTCTTGCAACAGAAAGTTTCTTATCTGCTGCATCATTCCAAGAGACTACAAAAATCTTAACAGAAGCTGCTATAAAAGGAAAAGTAGATTCACTTATGGGATTAAAAGAAAATGTTATCATTGGTAAATTAATTCCAGCAGGAACAGGAATGAAGAAATTAAAGAGTTTACGTATTAATACAGAAAACTTAGCAAATGATCCTTTATATAGCGATGAAGAAGCTTTAAAAAGAATGGTTTCTGAAGAATAAAATACTAAAAACTATTTAAAAAATACAAAAGTAAAAAGTTTTAAGGAAAAAGTAAAAATGCCTATTCCTTAAAACTTTTTTTGTCCTAAAATTACGGATTAAAGAGACTTATGGTTTTTTATTATAGAAATCCTAAAATTGTAAAGAAAAAGAAACAAAAATAAGAAAAACTAAATAAGAAAAATGTTTTAATACTTCCGTAATAGTATATATATAAGTATTTATATATGTATATTTATATAGATTGAAAAAAATATATTTAAAATTAAAATAAATATATATTTAAAAAATAAAAGGAGATAAGAATCTTAAAATGAAAAAGTTTACAAAGTTTTTGCAGACTATTTTAATACTTTTGCTTTTATCAATCTTTTTTATCTATCCGTCTTTTGCAGAAGATAATAGCATAGATATAAATGCAAAGGTAAAATATTCTGACCTATACGAAGAATGGCTTGAACTTCCAGAAGAAGAAAGAGCTAAAAAAGAAATGCCAAGTATGTTTGATACGCCTTATGTAGAAGAAGAAAAAGCGTTTAAACCAATGTTTAGAAGCGTTTATTCAGAAGTATTAAACATGACAACAAGTGTCTCAACATCATATAATTTAAAAAATAGTCAAACATTAACAGTAAAAGATCAAGGTTATACTGGTGAATGTTGGGCTTTTTCAACGACAAGTATAATTGAATCAACATATCAAAAACTTTGTCACAGAGTTTTAACAGATTTATCTCCTAGACACATAGATTATTCTACAACTCATCAATTTTCTGATGGAAATAAAACTACTAACACATTCATAAGAGATATTGGTAGTGGAGGAAACTTTGCTTTATTTGCACTATCATATTTAACAAGTGGCAAAGGGCCAATTTATGAATCAGAAATGCCAGCAGTTGTAAATACAAAAGAACAAACAATAAAAAAATCACAAGTTCCAACTTCTACACCAAAGGTAAGAATAAAAGATACAGTACAATTTGCATCTGTTTATAAAGATAAAAATGGTGGAACAATTAATTATTATAGTGGATATAATGCACAAGATATGAGTAAAGTTGGAAAATTAACAGAAGATCAAGTAAAACAAAATAGAACAAATATGAAAAATCATATTATGCAATATGGTGCATTAACTGCTACAACAGCAGGAAATTTTAAAGATTCATCAAGAAATGTATCTTTTTACAATAGCACTTATAAAGCTTTTTATTGTGATGATATAGATTTCTTAAAGAGCAGTGAATATGGAGGACATGCTATTACAATAGTTGGATGGGATGATAACTTTTCAAAAACAAAATTTGCTACTCAGCCAGTACATGATGGAGCATGGATAGTACTTAATTCATATGGAACTTATGGAAAAGCTGCTTATCCAGCTGTAACACAAAGCTATGGTTCAGGATATGATGGATATTATTACATATCTTATGATGATGTTTTAATAGAATCTGCAGCACAGGGTATAACAAACTTATCTGACATAGATTATGATAACCTTTACCAACAAGACGAACTTGGAAGTGCAGGTTATGGTGTACAATCAGCATCTGGAACAAAAGCAAAAATAGTATATACAAGAAAAACAAATAAAGAAGAAAAATTAAAAGAAATAGGAATAAGATCTTTTGAAGAACAAAATGTATCAGTAGCATATATAGCAGGTGAAACTGGAAATGAGGAGACTCTAGTTTCAAATCAAAGAATACATATTGGATATAATACAATTAAAATACCAAATCCAAAGTCTATTACTACAAATAAATATTCTATAGTAGTAACATTTAAATCATTAAATGGAACAGATTCAGTATTTCTTGCGTGTGAAACAGCAGTAGATAAACTTATGGCACCTGTTATTGATGGAAAAAGTTATATTTATAATACGCAATACAACATATATCAAAATATATCAAATGGAGACCTTTGCATAAAAGCATATACAACAAATACTGGAACTACAACTATAGAACCAAGTAGTATAAATTTAACTAAGACTACTTTAAATTTAAAAGTAGGAAATACAGAACAATTAAATTACACAATAAGTCCAAACAATGCAAATAGCAAAACTAGTGTATCATGGTCTACATCAAATAGTGGTGTTGCAACAGTTTCAAATGGTTTAGTTAGAGCCGTTTCAGCAGGAACAGCTGTAATTACAGTAACAACAGCAAATAATAAAACTTCTAAATGTACAGTATATTGTAGTAATGTAAATAACGATGTTCCGGTTATAAGTGTAAGTTTAAATAAAAATAGTACAACTATTTATACAGGAAAAACAGAAACTTTAAGAGCAACTATACAACCATTAAATGCTACAAATCAAACTCTAACATGGACAAGTTCTAATACGGGAGCAGTAAGAGTACAAAATGGTGTAATCACTGGTGTGGCTCCGGGAGTTTCTACAGTTACAGTAAAATCAAATAATAATAAATCAGCATCATGTACAGTAACTTGTATTCAAAGCGAAATACCAGTTACAAGTGTAACTTTAAATAAAAGTACAACTACAATATATCTTGGAAAATCAGAAAGTTTAACAGCAACGGTACTTCCTACAAATGCTTCAAATAAAACTTTAACTTGGACAAGTTCTAATGCAAATGCTGCTACTGTAACAAATGCAGGTGTTGTAATTGCAAGAAATGTTGGAGAGACAACTATAACTGCAAGAACACAAAATGGAGTTACTGGAAAATGTATAGTATATGTAAAAGAAAATCCAAGTATACCAAAATCAATTACTCCAAAAGAATCATCAATTAATATGTATGAAGGAAATACAAAAGATTTTTCAGCTACTGTAATTCCAACTACTGCGAGTCAAGATGTTTTATGGAAGAGTAATGATGAATCAATAGTTTCAGTTACAAGCACAGGACAAATAAGAGGAATAAAACCAGGTAATACAAGTATAAAAATATCATCAAAGATAAAAGAAAGTGTTTCAGTAACAGTACCAGTAACAGTAGTTGCAAAATCAATAACAGATATATCAATTAAACAAAATCCAACTAAATTAAACTATATTCAAAATCTAGATAATTTAGATTTAGCAGGTGGAAAAATATTAGTAAAATATTCAAATAATACACAAGAAGAAATAGATATGACTTCAAATAGAGTAAAAGCTTCTGGATTTGATAATACTAAATCAGGAAAACAAACTATTTATATAACATATAGCGAATATCCATCTAAGACATTAAGTTTTGAGATAGATGTAGCAAAAAAAGACATCACAGAAATAAAATTAGGAACTGCACCTAGTAAAAGAGTTTATGTAAGTAAAGTTGATGATTTAGATTTATCAGATGGTACATTTATATGTGAATATAATGATAAAACTGAAAAAGAAGTTAAGATGACTGATGCAAAATTAGTTAATTATGGAGTAGAAGGTATAGATTCTGGCTTCTTTAAAGAAGTTTTAGCAGCAGACGGAGAAAAACAAGAAAATCAAGAAATATTAGATGTAGTATTACAATATGAAAATAGAACAATTACTGTAAAATATAGTATTGAATTAAAAACAATACAAGATGTAACTTTAAATAAAGCACCAAATAAAACGACTTATTATTTAAATGAACCACTTGATTTAAAAGGTGGAGAAATACTTGTAACTTATACAGATGGCAAGACACAAATAGTTAAAATGACAGATAAATCATGCAAGGCAACTGAATTTGAAAATACTACTACAGGTGAAAAACAACTTGCAGTACAATATTATAAGCCTGTTATTTTCAAAGTTAATGTTACAGATAAGGAATCTGAAGTTATATCTAAAATAGGAGTTTCTACACCTCCAACTAAAAATGAGTATCTAAAAAATGTTGATGACTTAAAATTAGATGGAGGACAAATAAAAGTTACATATAAAGATGGTGCAGTAGAGACTAAATCTATGACAGATAGCGAAGTACATGTAAGTGGATTTAATAAAGGCGTTTTAGGAACAAGAGATTTAACAGTTGAATATAAAGGAACAGAGACTACTTTTCCAGTAGACATAGTAGATGAATATGATATAGAAAAAATAGAAATAACACCACCTACTAAAACAGTATATACATATGGAAAAGATACTAGTCTTAACCTAGAGGGAGGAAAAGTTACAGTAAAATATAAAAATGGTGCTGCTCCAGATAAAGAAATTGAAATGAATTCAGAAGAGGTAAATGTTACAGGATTTGATGATAAGATGCTTGGAGAACAAACAATAACTGTAACATACAAGGATGTTTCAGCAACATTTACTATAAATATGACAAGAGAAATTTCAAAAATTTCTATTTCAAAACCAATAAATAAGATAGAATATACTATTGGTGAGACTGCTCTAGACCTAACAGGAGGAGAGTTATTAATAGAATATACAGATGGATATAGAGATACAGTTCCAATGACAGATAAAGAAGTTACAACTAGTGGTTTTAATGGAAATGAACTTGGAATGCATAAAATAACAGTTAAATATAGAGAATTTACTACTGAATTTAACGTAGTAGTATCTAAAGCAATTAGCAGCATTAAATTTAAAACAGAACCTACTAAAAAAGAATATATACAATATTTAGATACAGAAATAGACATTTCAGGTGCTAAACTTATAGTAATATATTCTGATAGTACTACAGGAGAAATTGATTTAACTTCAAATAATTGTACAGTATCAGGATTTGATAATACAAAAGTAGGAGAGCAGGAGATATCTATAAATTATAGAGGATATACTTTAAAATATAAGATTAGAGTAATCTCTGGTGATCAAAAGATTGTAGATAGAATAAGAATTTCATCTCTTCCAACTAAGAGAAGATATATTATAAATAAAGAAGAATTAGACTTATCTGGTGGTAAGATTGAAATAGTATATAATGATAGTTCTGTAGAAGAAATTGAGATGAGTGATAATAGAATAGTAGTTACAGGATATGATAAGTCTGTAAAGGGAAATCAAACTATAACAGTAAATTATCAAAATAAACTTGCATCATTTAATGTAACAGTAGTAGAAGAGGGAGATGTAGATATTGCAGTTTCATCTATTAGTATGAAAGAACTTCCAACTAAGACTAACTACAAATTAGGCGAAAATTTATCATTATCTGGTGGTAGTATAAAAGTTACTTATTCTGATGGAACAAGCGAAGATGTTCCTTTAACAGATAAAGAAGTGGAAGTTAGCGGTTTTGATAATACAAAAACGGGAACTCAAACTTTAAAAGTATCTTATAAAGGAAAAGAATGTACATTTGATGTTTCAGTATCAGAAGGAAGCTCAAATCCAGGAAAAACTGTACTTTCAATAAGAGTAAGTAAGCTTCCAGAAAAGACAGTTTATCAAAAAGGTGAAGAGTTAGATTTAGAAGGTGGAGTAATAGAAGTAACTTATACAGATTCTACAAAGTCAAACATAGATATGACAGATAGCGAAGTTACAACTAGTGGATTTAATAGCGACAAAGCTGGAATACAGATGATTAGTGTAAGATATGAAAATAAAATTGCTACATTTTCTGTTACCGTAAAGGATGGAGATAGTGGTGATGATGATGGAAATGGCGAAGAACAAAATAGTGATATAAGAAGTATTACTATAAGTAAAATGCCAGAAAAAACAACTTATGAAAAAGGAGATGAGTTAGATCTAGAAGGTGGAGAAATTACAGCAACTCATACAGATGGATCTAAAGAAACTGTTTCTTTAACAGATAGTAAAGTAAGTGTAGATGGATTTAATACATTTAAAGTTGGTGTTCAATCTTTAACTATAAAATATGAAGGAGCAGAGACAACATTAGCAGTAAAAGTTGTAGACAAAGATGAAGAAGAGGAATCCGAAGAAAACCAAGGTAAAGCAGAAAATGAAAATTCAGAAGAAACAAAAGAAAATAAAAGAGAGTCAGTAAATACTGGAGATAATATAATGACATACTTTATGCTTCTTATAGCTTCTGTTGGAATAATTATAGCTTCAAGCATAAAAATATATGTTAATGATAAAAAGAAAAAAGAAGATAAAAGTAAAGTATAGAAGACATTAATAATTTTTCCATATAAAACTCTTAATCTAAAAGAAGTGGATACTTATTTGTATCTACTTCTTTTTTAGAATAAAAATTTTTGTTGTAATAAAATGATAATTATGTTATTATCAAGGAAAGAGAAATTGGGGGGAAAATAATGATAGCTTTAGGTTCAGATCATGAAGGGTATCATCTAAAGGAAGATATAAAAAAATATCTTATAGAACTTGGATTAGAAGTTAAAGATTTCGGAACAACTAATGAGGAATTTATAGATTATAATTTAATTGCAAAAGATGTAGCAAACTCAATTCAAAAAAATGAATGCGATAAAGGAATTTTAGTAAGTAAAATAGGATCTGAGATTGCTATTTGTGCAAATAAATTTAAAGGAATTAGATGTGCAGTTTGTCTTGAAGAATTTACAGCAAAAAATTCTAAAACTAACATAGATGCAAATATAATTGCTATACCAGAATGTTTAGTTGGTACAGGAGCTGCAGTAAATATAATTAGAAATTGGATTGCAAGTGACTTCTCATCATCAAGGCATTTAGATGAACTAAATACGCTAAAAGAAATAGAAAAGGAAAATATGAAATAGAGGTGTTTTAAGGATGTGGGGAGATATTGCAATTGCATTTTTACTTGCTTTTATAACTAGTTTTATAATAACACCAAAAACAATAGTTTTAGCAAGAAAGTTAGGAGCTGTAGATAGTCCTAAAGACGAAAGAAGAATAAATGTAGTTACAATGCCAAGACTTGGCGGTTTAGCTGTAATTTCAGGATTTATAGTTTCAGTTATATATTTACTTATAATGAGTACTATAGAAGGAAAAATAAATTTACTTGCAAATTCATACAATATAAAACTTGTAGGATTTTTTGCAGGTATGGCTATAATTGTAGTTACGGGATTTATAGATGATGTTAAAGATATTCCAGCCTTAGTAAAGCTTTTAATGCAAACAATTGCGGCAGTAGTTTGTATTGCAAGTGGTGTAATTATTGATTCTGTAAAAATTGGTTTTATAGAAGAGTCAGGACTTTCAAATATATTTAATATAGTCTTAACTCTTGGATGGATAGTTGGAATTACAAATGCAATAAATTTAATAGATGGATTAGATGGGTTATCAACTGGTATTACAATAATTTCATCAGTATCACTTCTTATTATATTTGCTTTAAATGGTTCTATTATGTTATCTATAATTTTAATTACAGCATTAATTGGAGCTTTAGTTGGATTTTTACCATATAATTATAATCCAGCAAAAACATTTATTGGAGACTCAGGATCAAACTTTTTAGGATATGTACTTTCAGTAATTTCAATATTTGGAGTTGCTAAAACATATACTGCAATAGTAATAATACTACCACTTATAGTTTTAGCTTTTCCAGTAATGGATACATTATTTGCAATAGCAAGAAGAGTAATAAAAGGAAAGTCTTTAAAAGCAATATTTAAACCAGACTCAGGACATCTTCATCATAAAATGATTAAAAAGGGATTCACACAAAGACAAGCTGTTTTAATATTATATGCACTTAGTGCTTCTTTCGGAATATTTGCGATAGTACTTATGCAAGATGGTATAATAAAAGCATTATCATTTTTATTAGTACTTATTGTAGTTATAGCTCTTGGATATAAAGAAGTAATCAATCATATGATGGAAGAAAATAAAAAAGAAAAACAACTTTTAGGTGAAAAAAGTAAACAATAAATTGAAAGTAGCTACTTAAAAAAAGAGCTACTTTTTTTACTTTTTACAAAATTTAGATTTAATTACTGGATTAAAAAATATCTATATGTTAAGATTAAATAAGAAGTATATTTTAAGCGATTTTTTTGGAGGATACAAATGAAAAAAATAAGGCAAGAAATAAAAAGTGAAAGAGGTGTAACTTTAGTTGCATTAGTTGCAATGCTAGTTATTGCTTTTACTATTTTATCAGTTGTTTTATATAATGGAAGAGCAAGTGCTAAACTTGAAAGTCTAAATAATATGTACAGTGATATAAAACTTTTAGAAGAAAAAGTTAAATTATCTTATATAAAAAATGAATCTCTTCCAATAGAGGGTGAAGGACAAAGTTTTGAAATAGCAGATAAAAATCCAAATGATGCAGAAAATGAGTATTATAAAATAGATAAAAGTATTTTAAAAGATATAAGTTTAAATAATCAAATTTCTGATTATTTTGTAAATAAATCAACACTTACTGTTTATTATATAAAAGGACATGAATATGAAGGAAAAACTTATCATACAATTCCAAGAGATTTCGCAAAACTTAATGTAGAAGATGATTTAAGTACAACATTTAAAATAACTTTAAAGGAAAATGAGTCTGATATAGGAGAAGAGATTACTTATTCTGGAAGATATAAGTTAGAGGCTAAAGAGAATTATTTTAGTGATGCTGAAAATTCATGGATATATTTTAATGGTTGGAAAGATAAATTTGGAAAGTATTATAGATATGCTTATAGAGGAGTGCCAAAAGAACTTATTGCAGACTGGGTAAAATATAAAGAAAAAGTAAGAGTAACATTTTATGATGGAAATCTAGAAATAGAAACTAAAGAATATAGCTTAGGTGAAAAATATGGTACACTTTTAAATATTACATCTGAAGGAAGAAAACTACTTGGATGGAAAAATAGCAAAGGTGAAACTATTACAGAAGATATGATAGTTACAACAGAAGATACTGCATTATATGCAATATGGGATAAAGCAGATGTAAGTAAGCATACTTTAATCTTTAATGCATTAGGTGGTACTATAGAAAAAGAAACTCTTGATATAAGAAATGGAAGTGAGTATGGTAATCTTCCAGTCCCAACACCAAAAAGTAGTGAATATGTTTTTGATGGTTGGTATTTAGAGAGAAACTTTATAAATAAAATAACAGCAGATACTATTGTAGATTTAGATGGAGATACAAATTTATTTGCAAGATATAATAAAATTCATCCAATCTTAACATATGATTATAATAATGAAAATGTACAATTAGAGCCAATGCAAAAGGAACTAAATAACAGAGAAACTTATGGAGAACTTTATACATGTGAGACTGAAATAGATGGCAAAAAGTATAAAATAGATGGTTGGTATAAGACACAAGATTTAGAAGAAGAAAACAGAGTAAATAGTGATGATATAGTAGATTTAGAAGATGATATTACACTATATGCAAAATGGGTAGAAATTTAAAAATAAAAATATAATTTAAATAAAAAGATTCCTTAAAACTTGAAATTAAAGGAATCTTTTTTACTTTTGTGTAACAAATGTAATCAATTTTTTAAAAATTATGTAACCTATGAAGGATTTATCATAAATCTGTCGAATATTATTAAAAGAAAGGGATAAAATGATTCGATATAGTGATGAGTTAATAGAAGATATAAAATCATCTAATGATATAGTAGATACAATAGGACAGTATGTAAGCTTAAAGAGAAAAGGCAGGAATTTTTTTGGCTTATGCCCTTTTCACAAAGAAAAATCACCTTCATTTTCTGTTTCACCAGATAAACAGATATTCCACTGCTTTGGCTGTGGAGTAGGTGGAAATGTAATTCATTTTATCAGTAAAATTGAAAATTTAGACTTTAGAAATACAATAGAATTTTTAGCAGAAAGATCTGGAATAGAATTACCAAAAACAGAAAATGAACAGTTTAATCAGAGACAAATTTTAAAAGATAAAGTTTATAAAGTAAATGAAGAAGCTGCAAAGTTTTATCATGAAAATCTTTATAAACCAACATCTAAATCAGCACAAGAATATGTAAAACAAAGAAAATTAAATAATGCTACTTTAAAATCTTTCTTGATTGGATATGCAGGTACAAATAATGAATTATATAAACACTTAAAAACAAAAGGATTTGCAGATGAAGAAATTTTAGCATCTAGCTTAGTTAATAAAAATAGCAGAAATCAATTTTTTGATAGATTTACAAATAGACTAATTATTCCAATATTAGATGTAAGAGGAAAAGTAATAGCTTTTGGTGGAAGAGTTTTAGATAAATCGCTTCCAAAATATATTAATTCACCAGAAAATATTGTTTATTCTAAGGGAAGGAATTTATTTGGATTAAATGTAGCAAAAAAAGGTGATTTAAAAAAAGTTGTTATTGTTGAAGGGTATATGGATGCAATTTCCTTATATCAAAGAGGAATAACAAATGTTGTAGCATCACTTGGAACAGCTCTTACAGAGGCTCAAGGAAGATTACTTAGAAAATATGCAGAGCAGATTATAATAAGCTACGATTCAGATGGAGCAGGACAAGCTGCTACTTTAAGAGGTCTTGAAATACTAAAATCATTAGGTTGTGATGTTAGAATTCTTCAAATGGAAGGTGCTAAAGACCCAGATGAATATGTAATTAAATATGGAACAGGAAGATTTAATTTACTTATAGATAATGCAATTTCATTAGTAGAGTTTAAAATTAAAGTTCTTAAAAAGAAATATGATTTAGAAAATACTAATGACAGAATTAAATTTTTACAAGAAATAGCAAATATTTTAGAATCAGATGTTGATAGTCAAATAGAACTTGAAATATATATAGATAAGATTTCAAATGAATATGGTATTTCAAAAGAGGCTATTTATGCTGAAATTAATAAAAATAAATATGTAGCTTCAAATAAAGAACAAGAAAAAGTTATAAGACCAAAAACATTAGAAAAGAAAAAAGATACTTTAGATGAGACTACTTTGAAAAAAGAAAATGTTATTATTTATTTACTTTTAAATTATACAGAAGAGGCTAAAGAAAAGATTAAAACTTATATTGATATAGCTGATCTAAAATATGAAACTAATAAAATAATAATAGAAAAAATCTACGATTTACTTAATAAAAATGAATCTTTAAATAATATTATAGACTATTTTGATGATGAAGAGGTTATTAATCACTTAAGTATGATTCTAGCAGATGATTATGAGATAGGTGATGTAAACAAATGTATAGATGATATGATAAATAGTTATAATAAAGAAAGATTAGTTAGCAGAAAAAGTGAAATTGTAAGACTTATGAGTGAAGAAAATTTAACAAAAGATGAAGCCGCTAGTTTAGGAAAAGAATTAACTGAAATAATAAATAAGCTAGCAAATTTGAAATAGGAGGTTAATAATGAGTAAAGCTAAAAAGGTAGAAAGCGAAGAAGACATTAAAAAAGTAAAAGATACAGATAAAAATAAAGCAAAGAAAGAAACAAAAAAAGAAGTAAAAAAAGATGAAAAACCTACTACAAAAAAAGCAGTAAAAAAAGAAGAAGTTAAAGAAGAAATAAAAGATAAACCAAAAAAAGAAAAGAAAGAATCTGCAAAAAAAGAAGAAAAGGCTAAAACAGAAAAAGAAGTAAAAGAAAAGAAGTCATCTTCTAAAAAGGAAACTACTCAAACTTCTAAAGAGAAAAAAGAAGATTCTAAACCAAAGAAAGAATCAAAAAAGGAATCAAAGAACGAGAAAGTAGAAGAAGAAAAAAAGCCTGAAGCAAAAATAGAAGAGCCTAAAAAAGAAAAAGCAAAATCTGAGCCTGAGAAAGAAGAAAATAAAGATTCTAAAAAAGAAGAAGAAAAAGATACAGTAAGAGCAAAGGCAAATAAGATAATTGAAAAAGCAAAAGAATCTGGAAAGATTACTTATGGAGAACTTGCAAATCAATTAGATGATATATCACCAGATCAAATAGATAAAGTTTTTGATGTTTTTGAAGAACTAGGTGTAGACGTATTAAAAGATGACTTAGATGATGAAGAACCAGAAATCGAAGACTTAGAAGAAGTAGAAAACTTAAAATTAGATGATATAAGTAATATAAATGATGTTGAAGGACCAAATACAGATGATCCTGTTAGAATGTATCTAAGAGAAATAGGAAGAATTCCATTATTAACTTTTGAAGAAGAATTAGATTTAGCTCAAAGAGTTCTAGAAAATGATGAAGATGCTAAAAAGAAACTTGCTGAGTCTAACTTAAGATTAGTTGTATCTATTGCTAAAAAGTATGTTGGAAGAGGAATGTTATTCTTAGATTTAATTCAAGAAGGAAATATGGGATTAATAAAGGCAGTAGATAAGTTTGATTATAAAAAAGGATTCAAATTTAGTACGTATGCAACATGGTGGATTAGACAAGCTATAACAAGAGCTATAGCAGATCAAGCAAGAACAATAAGAATTCCAG
>CANQYZ010000033.1 GCA_947628215.1 uncultured Clostridia bacterium
ACAAAAATTATATCACGGAAGTGACATAATATAAAGTTTTGGGTAACTTTAAACCCTAAATATATTATACAAGGAGAGAAAATGGAAGAGATATTTGCATCTTTAGATGATTTAAACATCAAGTATAAGAAAAAAAGTCATGTTGCAGTATATACAATTGAAGAAATGGATTTATTAGGATCTGATTTTTTTGAAAATGCATGTATATGTAAAAACTTATTTTTAAGAGATCAAAAGGGGAAAAGACATTTTTTATATGTATTAAAAGAGAATAAAAAAGCAGATTTAAAAAGTCTATCTGAAAAGGTAAATTCTTCTAAGCTTAGTTTTGCATCAGAAGAAAGATTAAAAAAATATTTAAATGTAGAAAAAGGATCTGTAACACCACTTGCAATTATTTATGATAAAAATAAAGAAGTAGAAGTTTTAATAGATGAAGACTTATTAAAAGAAGAAACTTTAGGAGTTCATCCAGGAATAAATACAGAAACAGTTCTTTTATCTTCTAAAGATTTAATTAGATATATTGAAAATAATAAAAATAAAATTACGTATATAAAAAATAATTAATAAATTAGGAGGAAAAACTTATGTCAGAAGAAAAATTTGATTATGGTAAAACATTAAATCTACCACAAACTGACTTCCAAATGAGAGCTAGCCTTCCGGAGAGAGAGCCAAAAATCTTAGAGGAAGTTTTTGAAAATGATTTATATGAAAAAATGTTAAAGAAAAATGAAGGAAATGAACCTTATGTTTTACATGATGGTCCTCCATATGCAAATGGTGAGATACATATAGGTCATGCTTTAAATAAAGTTTTAAAAGATACTATAGTAAGATATAAAAACTTAAAAGGATATTATACTCCATATATTCCAGGATTTGATACACATGGTATGCCAACAGAGAAAAAAGCTATTCAATCACTTGGACTAAATAGAGATGAAATGCCAGTATCTGAGTTTAGAGATATATGTAAAAAATTTACTATGGATTATAAAGATAAACAAATAGCTGGATTTAAAAGACTTGGTGTACTTGGAGATTGGAAACATCCTTATATAACATATCAGCCAGAAATGGAAGCAAGACAAATAAATGTATTTGGAGAAATGTATAAAAAGGGATATATATATAAAGGATTAAAGCCTGTATATTGGTGTACTGATTGTGAAACTGCTTTAGCAGAGGCTGAAATAGAATATAAAGATGTAAACTCAAATACAGCATATGTAAAATTCCCAGTTGTAGATTCAAATGGATTATTTGATGAGACTAACACTTATATAGTAATATGGACAACTACTCCTTGGACACTTCCAGGAAATACAATGATAGCAGTAGGAGCAGATTTTAAATATGCTATAGTTAAAGTAGGAGACGAAAAATTAATATTTGCTAAAGAATTAGTAGATAGTGTAATGAATTTAGCCCAAATAGAAGATTATGAGATAATAGATGAAATAGACGGAGAAAAACTAGAAGGAGTTATATGTAAGCATCCATTCTTAGATAGAAATTCTAAAGTTGTAACAGGAAGTGAAGATACTGTTGATGTAGATCTTACAACAGGTACTGGATGTGTTCATATAGCACCAAGCTATGGTAAAGAAGACTATTTACTTGGAATGAAAAAAGGTGGAGACATAATAGTTTTAGTTGACTCTAAAGGTGTTCAAAGAGGAGAAGGTGCAGGTCCATTCGATGGAATGTATTATGCAAAATCTGATAAAGAAATAATAAAATGGTTAGAAGAACATAATCTTTTACTTGCAAAACAAGTTATAAATCACTCTTATCCACATTGCTGGAGATGTAAAAATCCAGTAATCTTTAGAGCAACAAGTCAATGGTTTGCATCTGTAGATGGATTTAGAAAAGAAACTTTAGACGCTATAAAAACTGTAAAGTGGATACCATCTTGGGGTGAAGAAAGAATAACAAAGATGGTAGAAGATAGAAATGATTGGTGTATATCAAGACAAAGAACTTGGGGTGTACCAATACCAATATTCTATTGCAAAGAATGTGAAAAAGAATATGTAACACCAGAGAGCTTAGATAAAATTCAAAACATATTTAGAGAAAAAGGATCTAATGCTTGGTTTGATATGTCTGAAAAAGAACTTATGCCAGAAGGAGCTACTTGCTCATGTGGATGCACAGAGTTTAAGAAAGAAACAGATATAATGGATGTTTGGTTTGATTCTGGTTCTACTCATCAATCAGTATTAGAAGAAAGAGGACTTCCTGAAGCTAATATGTATCTAGAAGGAAGTGACCAATATAGAGGATGGTTCCAATCATCACTTCTTACAGCTGTTGCAACAAGAGGAAAAGCTCCTTATAAAGAAGTATTAACACATGGATATACTGTTGATGAACAAGGAAGAAAAATGTCTAAATCAATAGGAAATGTTATAGCTCCTCAAGAAATAATAAATGAATATGGTGCAGATGTTTTAAGACTTTGGGTATTATCTTCAGATTATAAATCAGATGTAAGTGTATCTAAAAACATATTAAAACAAGTAACAGAAGTTTATAGAAAAATAAGAAATACAGCAAGATATATACTTGGAAATACTTATGATTTTGCAGTAAATCTTCCAGTAGAATATAATGATTTACAAGAAATAGATAAATGGGCTTTAACAAGATTAAATAAACTTATAAGAGATTGTACAAAAGCTTTTGATGAGTATGATTTCCACTCTGCATATCAAGCAATAAATCAATTCTGTGTAGTAGATATGAGTACATTTTATCTAGATATAATAAAAGATAGATTATATACTTCTAAAGCAGATTCTATAGAAAGAAGAGCAGCTCAAACTGTTATGTATGAGATATTAAGAGCTCTAGTAAAAATACTTGCTCCTATGACATCATTTACTGCAGAAGAAATCTGGAAAACAATGCCACATGTTAAAGATGAAGAAGTTGAAAGTGTAATGCTTACAAAATATCCAGTTGCAAATGATGCTTGGGATAATAAAGAAATAGAAGCAAAATGGGAAAAGATAATAGCTTTAAAAGAAGAAGTTTCTAAGAAACTTGAAGAAGCTAGAATGGAAAAAGTAATAGGACATTCTTTAAATGCTAAAGTTACTTTATATGCAACAGAAGATAAATATAAATGCTTAAATGAAAATAAAGAATTATTAAAACAAGTATTTATAGTATCTGACGTAGAAATAGACAATAGTAGAAGAGAAGAAGATGGAGAAATAGGCATAAAAGTTGAAATGGCAGAGGGCGAAAAATGTGAAAGATGTTGGATGTATTCAGAGACAGTAGGAAAGAATCCAAATCATCCACATATTTGTGAAAGATGTGCAAAAAACTTAGAATAATTCTAAATTTTGTTTGCATTTATCATACTTATATGTTAGAATATTCACTGTCAAAACAAAAAGTTGGAGGAATACAAAAATGGAAATGGTAAAAAATATATTATATATCATATATGCAATTATCTGTGTAGCAATAATAATTATTACATTAGTACAAAAAAGTGAAAATGAAGCAGGCCCTTCAGAAGCAATAACTGGATCTACAACTAATAACTTTTATGATAAAAACAAAGGAAGAACTGGTGAAGGATTACTAAAAAGATGGACAATTATACTTGGAATTATATTTGCGTTACTTACTTTAGCACTTTCAGTTTTAACTTTAGTATAAAAGATAAAAAAATATAAACTTTATAGAGGGCAGAGAAATCTGCCCTATTGTTTTGCAAAGAGGTAAGTATGAAGAAAAATAAAGAAAAAGAGAAAATAATTGGAGAATTTAGAGCAAATGAAAAAGGTTTTGGATTTGTTCAGCCAGAAGATAAGGAGAAAGAAGAAATTTTTATTCCAAAACAATATGTAAATGATGCTTTAAATGAAGATATAGTAGAAGTAGAAATTGATGATAAAACTTCTTTGAATTCTAAAAAATTAGAAGGAAAAATTAAAAGAATAGTAAGAAGAGGTAAGCAAACTTTAGTTGGAATTTTTCAAAAAAGTCAAAATTTTGGTTTTGTAATTCCTGATGATAAAAAGTTTGCAACTGATATTTTTATATCTAAAAAACATTTTGGAAAAGCAAGAAATAACCATAAAGTAATGGTTAAAATTTTAAAATATCCAGAGAATCGGTAAAAATGCTGAAGGTGAAATAGTAGAAGTGCTTCGGTGGAGTAAATGAGGCTGGAGTTGATATGCTAAGTTTAATTAAAGAATATGAACTTCCTTCTGTATTTCCAGATGATGTAGTACTTGAAGCAAAATCTTTTGGAACAAAAATTGATAAATCAGATATTAAAAATAGAAAAGATTTAAGAGATGAAGAAATTTTTACAATAGATGGAGAAGATGCAAAAGATTTAGATGATGCAGTATGTGTTAAGAAGTTAGAAAATGGAAATTATGAATTATCTGTTCATATTGCAGATGTAAGCCACTATGTAAAAGATAGATCCAAATTAGATAGAGAAGCTAGAATTAGAGGAACTAGTGTATATATGCTTCGGAAGAGTAATTCCAATGCTTCCAAGAGAACTTTCAAATGGTCTATGTAGCTTAAATGCAAATCAAGATAGATACACTTTATCTGTTACTATGGAAATTGATAAAGAAGGAAATGTTATATCACATGATATTTATAAAGCAGTTATAAAAGTAACAGAAAGAATGTCTTATACAGGAGTCCAAGGAATTTTAGATGGCAAAGAAGAATACATAGCAAGATATGAAAAATATGTAAATCATTTTAAACTTATGGAAGAGCTAGCTTTAATTTTAAAGGAAAAAAGAATAAAACAAGGATATTTAAATTTAGATATACCAGAAAGTAAAGTAGAACTAGATGTAAATGGAAAAGCAATTGATGTTCATAAATATGAAACTACATTTGCAAATGAAATAATAGAACAATTTATGCTAACTGCAAATGAGACTGTTGCAGAGCATTTTTACTATCTTGAAGTTCCATTTATTTATAGAGTACATGAAGAGCCAGATATTGATAAAATAAAAGAATTAAATAAATTTTTATTTAATTTAGGATATAGAATTCATGCAAACAAAGATAATATTCATCCATCTGCTTTTGCAAAAGTACTAGATGAAATAAAAGGAAAACCTGAAGAAAAAGTTGTTTCAAATTTAATTTTAAGGACGTTAAAAGTTGCAAAATATGAAAGCGAAAATAAAGGACATTTTGGAATAGCAAGTAAATTTTATTGTCATTTTACATCTCCAATTAGAAGATATCCAGATCTATTTATTCATAGAATTATATCAGAATATTTTACTATGAATGAAAAACAAAAAGAGAGAATGGCAGAAAAAGCACCAAAATATGCAGAAAATTCATCTGATAGAGAAAGAATAGCACAAAAAGTAGAAAGAGAGTCAGTAGCTCTAAAGAAAGCTGAATTTATGGAAAGTAAAATTGGAGAAGAATATGAAGGAATCGTTTCTTCAGTTACTGGATTTGGAATGTTTGTAGAACTTGAAAATACAGTAGAGGGATTAGTAAAATTTGATAATATGAATTCAAATGAATATTTTATATTTGATGAAAATAATAAACAACTAATACGGAGAACATACAAGAAAAGTATATAAAATAGGAGATAAAGTAAAAATAAGAGTTATTGGAGCTAGTAAAGAAACAAGATCTGTATCTTTTGAAGTAGTATAATTTAATCTTATTTTAATAAATATTTTATAAAATATTTCCATGAAACACTACGGAAAATAAAAATTCAAAAAACACTTTATATTTTAGCTTATTTATAATATAATAATAGTGCTAAAAAAGAACCTAAAAAAAGGTTTATTTAGGAGGAATATTATGAGTACAAACGGTGGTGACTTTAGCTCTACAAGAAGATATAGTTTAGACGAAATAAGTGATAGACTAGACGAAAATAATACTAAACCTAAAGCAAAAAAAGAAAAGAAACCAAAAAATAAAAATAAGAAAAATAAAAAACAAAATAAAGTTTTAAGAATAATTTTAAAAGTAATAAAAACAATTATACTTACGGCAGTAATACTTGGAATACTTGCAGCCTTAATTATAGCAGGAATTGTAGCTGGACTATTTTTAGGGCTTTTTGGCAATGACTTTAAACTTACAAAAGAAGATTTAAGCATAAAATTTCAAAATACAGAAGTTTATAATGCTGATGGAAAATTAGTTGCAACTTTATCTGGTGATGAGAAAAGAAAAGTTGTAAGTATGAAAGATATGTCAGAATATGTTCCTAAAGCATATGTTGCAATAGAAGACGAGAGATTTTATTCACATCCAGGTATTGATATAAAAAGAACAGGTGCTGCAACACTTACATATATTATACATAAAGGAAATTCAAACTTTGGTGGAAGTACTATAACACAGCAGCTTGTTAAAAACTTAACACATGATGATGATCGTACAGCTTTGAGAAAGATAAAAGAGATGGCAAAAGCTCTTCAAGTTGAAAAACTTATTTCTAAAGATGACATATTAGAATTATACTTAAACATGATATTTGTTGGAGGAAATGCTATACATGGTGTAGCACTTGGATCAGAATATTATTTTAGCAAAGATGTATCAAAACTAGATTTAGCAGAGTCTGCTTTTATGGCAGGAATCAACAATTCTCCTAATATGTATCATCCATTTAGTAAAGACACTGAAGATATAAAACTTGTAAAAGATAGAACTAAAACAGTTTTAGCTAAAATGCTTGAGCTAAATATGATAGATAAAGCAAAATATGATGAAGCTATAGCAGAAGTAAATAAAGGTTTAGCTTTCAAAAAAGGTGCTTTATCTTCAGGTCAAGTTTATTCATATATTACAGAAGAAGCAATAAAAGAAATAAAAGCACAATATAAAGAAGAACATCCAGACGCAACCGATTATATGGTTGATATGACTATTTATGGTGGCGGACTTAAAATATATACAACTGAACAACCAAAGATTCAAAAAATAGTTGAATCAGAAATGTCTAAGAAAAAATATTCTTATAAGTCCAAAAAAGGTCAAAAAAGCATGGCAACAATGACTATAATAGATTGGAAAACAGGCGAAGTTGTTGCAATGAATGGAAACTTAGGAAAAAAATCAAAAAATGGAATTTTCAATTATGCAGCTCATGATCAAAAACAAGCAGGATCTACATTTAAACCAATAGCTGTTGACGCACCAGCAATTCAAGAAGGAATAATTACAGCATCTACAACATTTAAAGATGTCGCAACAAGATATTATAATAATCCAAAAGGAAAGCTAGTTTACAATGAAGGTGGAAAAGCAAGTGGAAATACATATACAGTAAAGCAAGCAGTTGCTAAATCTTTAAATACAATACATGTTCAGATAATGAACAAATTAAAACTTCAAAAATCATTAAAATATGTAAAACAACTTGGATTTTCAAAATTAGATCCAGAAAATGAGCAACCTGCTATTGCTCTTGGAGCTTTAACATATGGTACAAATACTTTAGAGATGGCAGCAGCATATGCTACATTTGCAAATGATGGTGAATACATAGAACCAACATTTTATAAAAAGCTAGAAGATGAAAACGGAAATGTTATAATGAAACCAAAGCAAAGAAAAACACAAGTCTTTGATGAAGGTGTTGCATATGTTATGAAAGACATATTAACAGCTCCAGTTTTAAGTGGTACAGCAACATATTGTAAGATTTCCGGAATGGATGTAGCTGCAAAAACTGGTACTACAAATAATAGTACTAATAGATGGCTTTGTGGATTTACTCAATATTACGCAGCTGCTGTATGGTTTGGACATAAGACAGAGGAAGAAGTTCAATGGCAAGGAAGAGGAAAATACCAAAACCCAGCAGGTGAAATTTGGTCAGAAGTTATGAAAGAAGTCCATAGCAAGCTAAAATTAAAAGGAAAGAAATTTACAGTTCCAGGAGGAGTAAAGAAAGTAAAAGTATGTTCTAAGACAGGACTAAAACCTGCAAAAGGATGTCCTACTACTACAACATATTTTACATCAAAAAATGCTCCAACTAAAACATGTAAAGGTGGTCATAAAACTTATAAAGTTTGTAAAGAAACAGGTCTTTTAGCAAATAAATATTGTCCTAAAACAACAACTATGACAGAGGATGATAAAGTTCCTACAAAGACATGTACAAAACATAAAAAGGAAGAAGAACCAAAACAAGATACAACTTCAGATCCACCAGCAAACGAGGTTTATGTAGATACTGGTGATACTGAAACTACAGAATAAGAATAATTAATATATTGTTTTTAAGTAGAAAGGCTTTAAAAGCTTTTCTACTTAAGATTATTTTAGAAAAGAGGGATAATATGGATATAAAATTGTATAATACTTTAACAAGAGAAAAAGAAATTTTTAAGCCTATAGATGAAAAAGAAGTTAGATTATATTCATGTGGTCCAACTGTTTATTATTTTGCACATATTGGAAATTTAAGATCTTATTTATTTATGGATAATTTAAGAAGAGTTTTACATTATAATGGATATAACTTAAAACATGCTATGAATATTACTGATGTAGGACACTTAGAATCAGATGCAGATGATGGTGAAGACAAGATGATGAAAGCTGCAAGAAGAGAAAATAAAGATCCTTATGAAATTGCTAAGTTTTATACAGATAGGTTCATGGAAGATTTAGATAAGCTAAATATATGGAAACCAGAAATAATATGCAAAGCAACAGAACATATAAAAGATATGGAAGAGTATGTAAAAGAAATAATAAAAAATGGTTATGCATATGAGACTACAAATACTATTTACTTTGATACATCTAAACTTGATAAATATGGAGTTCTTTCAAATAAAGGTGCAGATGAAGTAAAGGCTGGAGCAAGAGTAGAATTTGATACAGAAAAGAAAAATCCAACTGATTTTGCTCTATGGATAAAAGCTCCAGAAAATCATATTATGAAATGGGATACATTCTGGGGAAAATGCTATCCAGGATGGCACATTGAATGCTCTGCTATGAGTAGAAAATATTTAGGAGAATTATTTGATATACATACAGGTGGAATTGATCATATTCCAATTCATCATGAAAATGAAATAGCACAAAGCAAAGGATACTCAGGACATATTCCAGCAAATACTTGGATGCATTGCGAATTTTTAACTATAAATGGTGGAAAAATGTCTAAGAGCTTAAATAATTTATATACTTTAAGTGATTTAGCAGAAAAAGGATATAGTGCTTTAGATTATAGAATGTTTAACTTTACTTCACATTATAGAAATAAGATTAACTTTACATTTGAGGCTTTAGATTCAGCAAAAATAGCACTTGCTAGATTAAAAGAATGCTATCAAAGACATCTAGAAGGTACTATAGATGTAGATGACAAAAAAATAGAAGAGTATAAAAATAGATTTTTAGAAGCAATAAATGATGATTTGAATATGCCACTTGCAATGAGCGTTGTATGGGAAGTTGCTAAAGGCGAAAAATCAAAAAAATATGCAGATTTACTTTTAGATTTTGATAAAGTTTTAGGACTTAAAATAGACGAAAAAGAAGAGAAAGAATTACCAGAAGAAATAATGGAAATAATAAACCAAAGAAAACTTGCAAGAGAAAATAAAGATTTTACAGAATCTGACAGATTAAGAGATTTGCTTATAGAAAAAGGCTATAGTGTAAAAGATACAAAAGAAGGTATGGAAGTAACGAAAAAATAAAAGTTTTTTTGGGGGGAACAAATGAGATTTGTAAATGATGAAAAATCAGCAAAAGAATATACAGAATTTTTAGAAAATCATGAACGTTGTAATTTCCAACAATCTATTGAATGGGGTAGAGTAAAGACAGCTTGGACAAAAGAAATAGTACTTGCTGAGGATAGAGATGGAAAAATAATAGGAAGTATATGTGTATGGATTAGAAAAATTCCTATTTTCGGAAATTTAATGTATTCATCTAGAGGTCCTGTATGTGATATTCATAATGAAGAAGTATTAAAACAATTAACAGAAGGAATAATAGCACTTGGAAAGAAATATAAAGCTTTTGTATATAGAATGGAACCAGACATTAAAAAAGATGATTTAGAGTTTAGAAATATAGTAGAAACTCTAGATTATAAAATAAAAGATGATGCAAAAGATTTTAGAGATGAAATACAACCAAGATTTGTATTTAGACTAGATATAAAAGGAAAGACGGAAGAAGAAGTAATGGCAGGATTTCATCAAAAAACTAGATATAATATAAGACTTGCACAGAAAAAAGGTGTAGTTGTTAAAGAAGTAGGAAAAGAAGAACTTAAAGCATTTCACGAAATAATGGTAGAGACAGGAAAAAGAGATAACTTTATTATAAGATCTTTAGAATATTTTGAAAAAATGTATGATGAAATGGCACCAAAGCATATGAAACTACTTATGGCATATTATGAGGACAAACCAATTTCAGGAATTATTCCTATTATGTATGGAAATAAAACTTGGTATTTATATGGTGCAAGTAGTAATAATCATAGAAATTTAATGCCAAATTATCTTCTTCAATGGGAAATGATAAGACAAGCTATTCAAAATGGATGTGATATGTATGATTTTCGCGGAGTATCAGGAGTAGTTGATGAATCTCATCCTCAATATGGATTATATAGATTTAAAAAAGGATTTGGAGCTGAATTTACTGAATTTATTGGTGAAGTTTACATGCCATTTAATCCTTTAAAATATAAATTATATAAATTTACTGAAAAGAATTATAGAAGATTAAGAGCTTTAAAAAGTAAACTTTTAGAAAAAAATAAATAGTAGAGGTCTATTTTGAAAGTATTAAATGTAGAAATAAAAGATTTAAAACATAATATTAATATTATAAAAAAATATTTAAATCTATGTCACGAAAATGAGAACGTTCCAAAAATAATTGGAGTTGTTAAAGCAAATGGATATGGCTTAGATTTAGTTAAGTTTTCTAGATTTTTAGTAAATGAAGGAATAGACATTTTAGCTGTATCATCTGTAGAAGAAGCAATAGAACTAAGAGAAAATGATATAAATACAGAAATCTTACTTTTAGCTGGAACTTCTGATAAAGAAGAACTAGAGGAGCTTTTAAAAAATAATATTATTCTTACTATTTCTTCTTTTGAAGATTTAAATTCTTTAAAAGAAATTGTAGAAAATAATAAAGGAAATAGCAAAACTAATATAAAAGTACATTTAAAAATAGATACAGGATTTAATAGATATGGATTTAAATATGAAGAAATAGAACACTTAGCAGATGAGCTTAAGAAATGTGATTTCTTAAAAATAGAAGGTATATTTTCTCATTTTTCTTATGCTTATTCTAAAAAAGAAGATTATACTAGAAAACAGTTTGAAGAGTTTAGAAAAATTATTAAAAAATTAAATGAACTTGGAATAGATGCAAAAATAAAACATATATGTAATTCATCTGCATTTGTAAAATATCCAGAATTTCATTTAGATGCAGTAAGGATTGGTTCAGGCTTTTTAGGAAGACTTCAAATAGAAAATGAAATAGGATTTAAAAAAGTAGGAACCTTTATAAGCAAAATATCAGAAATTAAAAAAGTAAAAAAGAATGAATTTATAGGATATTCTAATTCGGAAAGAGCAAAAAAGGATATGACAATTGCTATAATTCCTGCTGGATATTCTGATGGAGTAAATTTTGGAAAACAAAATGATACTTTCAAATTAATAGATAAAATAAGAATATTAAAAAATTCTTTTGAAGATATATTTAAGGACAAGCATTTATATGTTTTTGTTAAAAATTATAAATGTAGAGTCGTTGGAAAAGTTGGAATGAATCATACTGTAATTGATATAACAGGAAAGGATATAAAAATAGGGGATAAAGTAGAGTTTAATATTTCTCCTTTAAATATAAGCGATAAAGTTAGAAGGGAGTATTCTTAAAAATGAATGCAGAAAATGGAGTAAAAAAGCTTTCACTTTTCAGAAGAATAAGAATTGCAATTATTGATTTAGAGCATTACATAGTGTTTATACCAGAAAAATTAAAAACAGCACTTTTTTATGCATTAAAACTTTCATTAATACTTGCTATAATAACTATTTTTTCTGAAGCTGCAAACATATTTATAAGATATGGTTCACTTGGAAATTATGTAGATAGTGTATTGCCAAATTTTAAATATTCTGATAAAAAGATAGTACTTGAAAATGAAAAAGATAAAGATAAGATGGATGTTGAATATTTTGAATATTCTATAAATACTGCTGCAAATTCAGCTAAAATAGAAATAAAAGATTTTACAAAACAGGATGTAGTAAATGAAATAAACAAATTGTCTATTTCTACTCAAGTAATATTTGCAATAACATATACTATTTTAAATATGGTAGATATATTTATAGGATGGCTTTCAACAGCACTTATTATAGTAATTCTTGCAATTATATTATTATCATTTTCAAGAATTAAAATGAGATTTAGTGCAGTATATTCACTTTCAATATATGCGTCTACACTTTCTATGATACTTACAGTTATCTATGGAATTTTAAATAGATGCTTTGGTATATATATTGACATATTTGATTATATATTTATAATTATAGCGTATATTTATATTTCGGCAGTAATACTTATGATAAAATCAGAACTTATAAAACAGCAGATGGAACTAATTAGAATAGTAAATGTACAAAAAGAAGTAAATAAAGAAATGGAAGAAAAACAAAAAGAAGAGAAAGAAAAAGATAAAAAAGAAGGTAAAGAACAAAAAGAAAACGAAGGTAAAGATAAAAAAGAAAAGAAAGAAGAGGAAAAGGATATTCCAAGCGAGCCTGATGGTTCTGAAATATAAGGAGATAGATTATGGATAAGAATAACAATAAAAAGAAAAATAACAAAGAAAAAGATAATAGCTTTAATAAAGGACTTATAATGCTTATTATAATTTTAATACTTGCTGTAGCTATAGGCGTTACTTTGTATTTTACTGTCTTTAGCAAAAATGCTAAAGACAAGGATATAACTTATGATAAGTTATATAGTGATATAGTAGATAAGAAAATAGAAAAGCTAGAGATGACAGTTGGAGGATCTTCTGTTACTGTAAAATACAAAGGAGAAGATGAAGAAAAAAATGCTAAGATAAATTCACTTCAACCTTTTATGGAATTTATAAATGAACAATATGAAAAAAATAATAAATTTGAAGTTGATATAAAAAGCCCAAGTGCTTTAATTACTATTTCAGAAAATGTATTTAGTCTTCTTCCAACAATTTTAATAATTATTTTAATGGTAATGATTTTTAAAATGCAAGGACTTGGAGATAAAGGAAAAGTTTATGGAACAGAAGATGAGAATGATACAGGTGTAAAATTTAAAGATGTAGCAGGACTTGATGAAGAAAAAGCAGAACTTGTAGAAATAGTAGAATTCTTGAAAGAACCTAAAAAGTTTAAAGATATGGGTGCTAAAATTCCAAAAGGAATTCTTCTTTATGGAAAACCTGGTACTGGAAAAACTTTAATTGCAAAAGCAATAGCTGGAGAAGCAGGAGTTCCATTTATTTCAATGAGTGGTTCTGAATTTATTGAAATGTTTGCAGGACTTGGTGCATCAAGAGTTAGAAAATTATTTGAAAGAGCAAGAAAAATATCTCCTTGTATAGTATTTATAGATGAGATTGATGCTATTGGTTCAAGAAGAACAAGCAATAGTGGATCTGAAAGTGAAAATAATCAAACATTAAACCAATTATTAGTTGAGATGGACGGTTTTGATACAAATGAAACTATTATAGTTTTAGCTGCAACTAATAGACCAGAAATGCTAGATAAAGCTCTTCTTCGTCCTCGGAAGATTTGATAGACAAATTACAATTCCAGCTCCAGATTTAGTTGGAAGAGAGGAAATCTTAAAATTATATGCTAAAGATAAAAAATTATCAGGAGAAATTGATTTAAAAGAAATCGCTGGAGATACAGCAGGATTTACTGGTGCAGAACTTTCTAATTTATTAAACGAATCTGCAATTATAGCAACAAGAAATAAACATAAAGTAATTATGAAAGAAGATATAGAATCTGCTGTTAAGAAGATTACAGTAGGACTAGAAAAACATAATAGAGTAATATCAGAGAAAGATAAAAAGCTTACAGCTTTCCATGAAGCAGGTCATGCAGTTGTTAGTAGATTCTTAGAGACACAAAAAGATGTAAAAGAAATATCTATTATTCCAAGAGGTTTAGCCGGTGGATACACAATGTATAAAACAAATGAAGATAAATATTATGTATCTAAAACTGAACTTGAAGAAAAATTAATTGCATTACTTGGTGGTAGAGCTGCTGAAAAGATAGCTTTAAATGATATTTCAACAGGAGCTAGTAATGATATAGAAGTTGCAACAGGAATTGCAAGAGATATGATTACAGTATATGGTATGAGTTCTTCTTTAGGACCAATTTCTTTAAAAGTTGATGAACCATATGAACTTCAAATCTTTGGAGAAAACATAGTAGATGAAGTAGGTGTTCAAGTTAAAGAATTAGTAGATAAAGCTTATGTAGAAGCTCAAAAAATTCTACTTGCACATATGGATATATTAAATGCAGTAGCAAATACTTTACTTGAAAAAGAAACTATTTCTGCTGAAGAATTTGATGAATTTTTTAAATAAAATTTAAGAAAAAATATAATTTATAAAAATACTTAAAAATTTTGTTTTAAGTATTTCAGATTATTGACAAACCCCAGATATTTTTTCTGGGGTTTTCTGATATTTTTAGTAAAATTGTAATTTTAAAAT
>CANQYZ010000034.1 GCA_947628215.1 uncultured Clostridia bacterium
TTTTTGGTGATATTATAGTTATATCAAAATGAAGAGAGAATGTAGGGCTTTGCCTAAAAACACTGCCCTTCTAAGCGCGGGGTCGGGGGTTCGAACCCCTCCTGGTTCACCAAAGTAGTATTATACAAAACATCAGATTGGCTATCTTGTAAATTATACAAGATAGTCAATTTATTTTCATATACAATAACCTTATTTACAAATACATTTATTAAATTTTTTCTATATCTTATATCATTATAATCTCCATTTTTAAAATGCTTTAAAAAATTCATTACTTTTTCAACTGTTAGATTAGGTGTTTTCTTTTCTTCAATAATTATCTGCTTTTCTATATCTTCTTTTTCCTTTTTCTTTTCTTCAATTCTATTTATTATTAAGTCTGATATTTTTCCACTTTCTAAAACTAGTAATAAATTTGTAGTTTCTTTATCTAATTTTCTTAATTGCTTTCTTAAATATTTTAGAGTTTCAGTATTATTTTGTTTTTTACATAGCTTAACAACTTCTATTGCTATTTTCTCAATATTTTTGTCTGTTAAAACCTTTTTTGTTTCACCAATTACGATATTTTCTATATAGTCTTTTGGTATTGTTTCTTTATCACAAAGTTTTAGTGGTTTATTTTTACATCTATAATAAGCATATTTTTCTTTATTTCTCCCTCTACCACTTATTCCAACCATTGCAGAATTACATTTTCCACAAAAGATTTTAGTAGTTAATAAATATTCCTCTTCAGCTTTTCTTCTTGCTGGAGCTTTTTTATTATTCTTCATTATATCTTGACACTTTTCAAATAAATTATCATCAATTATTTTTGGAATACCATTTTTAATTTCTAATCCATTATATACATAATATCCATTATATTTTTTATTAACTAACATTTTATAAATACTATTTTTATTAAACTTATTTCCTAATACCGTTCTATAATTCATTGAATTTAGATAATCTATTATATTTTTCATTGTATAACCATTAGAATACATTTCAAAAATCTTTATTACTATTGGTGCAGTTTCTTTATTTATATGATATTTTTTGTCCTCTCCAATATAAAAACCTAATGGTATTGTTCCTCCCGTACTAAAACATTTATCGGCATTTGAATTCATTCCTCTTTTAACTTTTCTAGATAAATCTTTACTATAATATTGTGACATTGCTTCTATTACTGATATCAAAATATCTCCACTTTCATCTTCTGGTATATTTTCACAAGCAGAAATTACTGATACACCATTTTTCTCTAAAGCTTTTTTATAAATAGCATTATCATATCTGTCTCTAGAAAATCTATCTAATTTATATACAAGTACTTTATCAAACAATTTCTTTTTACTATCTTCTATCATTCTTAAAAATTCTGGTCTCTTATCTGTTCTTCCACTGATACCTCTATCAATATATTCTTCTATAACCGTATAATTATTATTTTTAGCAAATTCATAGCAAACTTTTAATTGACCTTCTATGCTTTCTTCTCTTTGATTACTGCAACTATAACGAGCATATATAACAATATTCATATTATTTATTCTCCTTTTTATTTTTAGGTTTATTAAATAAGTATGTTGGTTTTAATTGTTTTTCTTTGTATAAATCTTTATAACTATCATCGATAAACTTTTCAAATAAAACTTTTAAAGCATATCTTGAATAATTATAATTTTTTATTGTTTCAGCATCTGTAGATAATTTATTATCATTTGACTTATAAAAGTCTAGTAGATTAATAGATAATTCAGGTAAAAAAGTATCATTTTCAATAATATAGTTTACTATCTTTAATTGTAAATCATTAGTTAATAAGTTTCTGTTATTAGTTAATAAAGCTAATTTTTTCATAGCTTTATCAGATAAACTAAATTTTTTTGACGTCATTTGTTCAGTATATTCAAAACTTGAACTACCTTTATCTATTAATAAATAATCTGTAGAAACATTAAAGATATTTGAAATTTCTATAATTTTGCTTATATCAGGTCTTGAATATCCTCCTATCCATAATCTTACTGCTTCTGTTGATACTTTCAGTTTTTCAGCAAATTCTTTGGTTGAAATCTTTTTAATTTTTAACAATTCTCTGATTCTTCTGTTTAGTACATCATAATAAAATTTTGATTCTTGTTTATTTCCCATTTACTACCTCCAAAAACAATTGTTACTATTTTTTAAAATTTTTTACGTATAAATTAAATATTTTTCAGATTTTTTTATATAATAATAAAAATAATAACAACAAGTTTTGCTAACATATTTAAATTATAACAAGTAATGCTAACGAAGTCAATAAGCATTTGAAAGGATATGTAATGGTAAATGAAGATATTAGAAGAGAAATAAAAAATTCAAACTTTAAATTATGGCAAGTAGCAGAAATGTTACGGTATGCGAGATTCCGAATTTAGTAAAAAATTAAGAAAAGAACTTACAAATGAAGAGAAAGAAAAAATTAGATATTTAATTAAATAAAATTAGATTCAATTGAAGATTCCATAGTAAAGGAGGCAAGTAAAAGTGGAAAAATTAATTGAAAATGATTCCTTACTTGCTGAATTTGCTAAAGCTATTTATATGGATATAGAGCAAGATATAGCTAATTATGAAAATAAAAAGGGAGAATAGTAATATGAAATTAAATAATATAGATAAATATTATTATACAGTAAAAGAAATGGCATTAATGTTAAAAATACCTCTTTCTACAGCATATAAACTGACAAAAGCTAATAATTTTCCAAAAAAATTAGTAGGAAAAAGAAGATTTTTAGTTCCTAAAAATAAATTAAAAATTTGGTTATCTCAAAATTGCAATGGTATATAGATTAAAAGATTTTGAAGAAAAATTGCCAGCTTGTTTGTATGTTATTTATCTTTTTAAAACTAAGTTATTAAAAAAAGATATCTATTCTATACAAAATGCATTAAAAAGATATAGTAAAAAATATCCACACATAAGCTATTTATTAGTAGTTAGTAATACGGATAGTAATCATTGTTTACAAAGAGAACTCAAAATTAAACGAAAAAGAGGTAAACCTAAAACTTTAGTTTTTGGGAATAAAATTGATACTCATATCCATTTATCTATAATTGGAAATAAAAGAAAATCAGCATATAAATGTGTTGAAGATTTAAAAAAAACAATTAATAAACATTTTGGGAAAAAAATTTGTTCTTACTGTAGTTATGGAAAAAGTCAAAAAGCAAAAAATTTTATCAACTATTCTTTAAAACAGGCAAACAGTATAAATAAAAATGGTATATTCAATGAGATATTAGAAAAACAACACGCTATAGATACTATTTATTTATAAAGTACTTTTTTAATAACTAAATAATTAAAAATAGTTATATATTTCAAGCAATATTTAATATTTAACTATAATAAATTTCTATATTATTAAAAAAAGAAAAAAAGAAAAGAGGGAAAGAAAGATGAATAATAAAAATAATTTATATGAAGAAAAAATTTTAACTGATATAGTAAACAATGTATTAAAAGATATAATAAAAGATTTAAAAAAAGATATAAAAGCAATGAGAACAATTATTAATATTCTTTTGAGTATAATATTACTTTTATTAGGTATTTTAGTTAAATTAAGTTTTTTTTAGTATTATGGAGGAAAAATGTACATAGATGAGTTAAGTCAATATAATAAAAAACAAATAGATTTTTTATTAGCGATGATAGAAACAGATAATATCAAGAAATCTGCTAAAATTGCTCAAATAAGCGAACCTACAGCTTATAATTATTTAAAAAATGGTTTATTAGATGAAATAAAAAAAATAAGGAAAAAATTTATAGAAGAAAGTTTTAATAAACTTGAATATGCTTCAGTAAAGGCAACAGATACCATAATAAATATATTAGAAGATGAAAAAAGTACAAGTTCTATAAAATTAAATGCAAGTAAAACAATACTAGATTATAGTTTAAAAATTAGAGAACAAACAGAAATTATAGAAAAATTAACTAATATTGAAAAAAGGATAAATGATGATAAGTAAAAAAATAATAAACAAAATAATGTTATTAGAGGAAACATATAAAATAGAATATTTTAATATTGAAGAACATACACAAAGAATTATTAATATGCTAGAAAATGCATTAGGGCATAAATTAACAATTAATTTATCTTGTGATAAATATTTTGATAAAAGAACTTTAGAAATAGATATTTATAAACAGTTATCTATTGAAGATTTAAGAACTTTAGCATACGGCAAAGAAATAAAAAAATAGATATTCTATTATTTATTTTTAGAGTCCATATTATTTAAAGCATATTCACAGCATTGTACAACTAAGTTATTCATAGAAATTCCTTGTTCTTGTGCAACTTGTTGAAGTGTTTTAGCTAATTCAATTGGTAATCTAAAAGTTTTATTTATAGTTTCTTTTTTTTCAATTTCAAACATATTTAATTGCCTCCTATGCCCAATATTTTATATGCAAAAAGTATTATTTTATGCACATTATTTTTGCATTATTTTAATATGTGCATATTGCACTTGATTCTTTAAAAGTATTATGCTTAAATATATTTAAATAAATATAGGAGGTAATTATAATGGGTTTTTTTAATTCAAAAACTACTTGTTCTGTTTGTAATATACCTATTGGGTTAAATAGGTATCTATTATCAAAAAATACTTGGATATGTCAAAATTGTTTAAATAAATTAGGTGGACCTTCTGCTATTTCTTCTTTAAAAACTAAAAGTATATCTGAATTAAAAAGTATGCTGAATTTCCAACCTAGTTCTGATGTAATAACAGCAACTAGCGTACAAAATAATGTTGAAGCAATTGAAATGTATAAAAAATTATTAGATTCTGGTGCTATTACACAAGAAGATTATGAAAAGAAAAAAAATGAATTATTAAATTCAAAAGTTCAAACTTCTAACGTATTTAAATCGAAAAATAAAAATGAAAGTACATCTAACAGAAAAAATATTGTAATTATAGTAAGTTTTATGATTTGTGCTTTTATAATATTTATGTCATTAATTATAGCTATCTCAAAAGGTGGTAATAGTATAAATAAAAATCTTTTAATTAATCAATATAATTTATCTGAAGAAGAAGCACAAAATATTATTAGCATAATAGATAAATGTGGATATTCAGATTATTATTCTAATTATACACTAGAGAAAAGTAGTAATAATGAAGAAATACCTGATTCTATAGGATTTGCAATAAAAAGTGGAAATCAAATTGTTGGTTTTATAGATATAAAAGATAATAAAGTTGATAATATACAATATAGTGATAAAATATTGTATAAAAATGGTTCTATACAGCATACATTAAGTGAATATCTTATTTCTGCTGATGAAGAAAGGGAATTAATTGTTAAAGCTCAAGAAGATATAGAAAGTGTATTAAAATCTCCATCAACTGCAAAATTTCCTTGGCCAGATGAATGGAAAATGAGCAAAAAAAGTGATTCTATTACTATACAAAGTTATGTAGATGCGCAAAATAGTTTTGGAGCAGTTGTCAGAAGTGAATTTCAGATTATATATAAAAAAGGAAAAATTACCTCCCTTATTTTAGATGGTAAAGAATATATAAAAAAAGGTAAATAAATATAATTAAATAATTAATAAAATAAAAATATAGAACTTATTAAAAGTATAAGCTCTATATTTTTGTTTTACATACTTATGTTAATGCCAAAACCACCTACATAGTAAAATTGTTTAGTATTTAGTTTATTGTAGTTCACCAAAAAAATCAATGGTTTCAAACCATTGATTTTTTGTTTGTATTTGAATATCTAAAATATTTTAACTAATTTTCTTGTATTACTAGATTGAACGTTCTGATAGAGATTACGAATCTATAAAAAAGAACTATGAAACAAAGCAATATACTTGGTCATTATTTATTGAACATTTAACTATAGAAAAATTATTAAAAGTATTATATGATAACGTAAATAAAAAATATCGAGGAGATTCGAACATGACTAAAGAAAATGTTGATGTAGAAATTCTAAAAAATATAAAAGAATATATTAAAGAAATATCAAAACATTATAGTATTAAAGCAGTATATTTATTTGGCTCTTATGCTAAAGGAACATATACTGAAGATAGTGATATAGATGTAGCAATTATTATTAATAGTGATAATAATGTTTTTGATTTAATGGTTGAACTTATGATGCTAACGCAAAATATAGATTTAAGAATAGAACCACATCCTATAAAAGTAACAGACTTTGAAGAAGGAAATCCTTTTGTTCAAGAAATAATCGATACCGGAATAAAAGTAGCTTAAAGAGCTTTTATTTCATAAGTTCCGGTTCACAAAAACAAAAAAATAACACTATTTGAAGTAATTTCAAAATAGTGTTATTTTCTTTTTATCTCAGTATTTTCAAGTGTTTTATTTTAAAGTTATTTTAATATAATCTCTATTACTCCGTTTTAAAGACTACAATTTATTTTTTGTTTAGAATTAACAGACTTTTTTATTTTTCTACTATTTTGGTCAACGTCTTATTAAATATATATCTAGCTAAAAAACTATTTAAAAATATCTTTAGTCAGTATTGAATAAATTGTAATAAAATGGTAAACTCTATACAAATTTCTTTTATGATGAATAATGTAGAAATAAAGGAAAAGTCAATTAATATTAAAGGGGGTATTACTATGGGACAATCTATTGATATTGGGGTCGCTACAGAAATTTTTGTAAAAAAGGAAAATATGTATCATTCATATACATTAAAGGAAATAAAGCAAGCTTTATCTAAGACACTAAACTTAGATTTATATGATATAACAGAAAATAAAAATAGTGTTTGTTTATCTATTAAACCTAAAGTCTTTTCTGAAAATATCATAAGTTTATTGCAAAAAGAATATGAAGTTTTAGGGATTGATATTAATAATAAAGATTTTAAAGAACTTTTTGAAATAATAAAAAATACTCCATCTAATGAACTTTTAAATAAAATTGAAAACAAAGATCTTGACTCATATTGCTTTCAATTCACAGAAGGTTGTTATTATATTAGTAATGATATATCTTACATTGCTCATGATATAAAAACAGGAATATGCGCTGATATGGTTAGTTTCTATTCAAGTGAAAAAGCTTTTTTAGAGGCATATAATAGTCTATTTGATTATTTAAGAACCAAAATAATTGAAACTATGGATAATCCTTTAAAAGATGACGTTTTTATAACTCTATTTGGATAATTCTTTGTATAAAAATAGCCTTAAAATTTTTTAATTTGCAGCCTTATCTTTTATTTAACATATGTGCTTACATCTCATCATATAGTAAGCACATATCTCAATATTTTTATTAATTCAATTATTTTCTTGTGTAGTTTTTTGTGTAGTTTCTTGTGTAGTCATTTGATGTTTTATTTTTTATCCACAAATTTATTTAATTTTGATTTTTTATTATCCACAAGTAATTAACAACATGTGAATTAAAGTTTTGTTATTTTTTTTAAGCTATTTACAAAAGATATATAATCTTTAAGGGGTGAGAAAAATGGCATCTTTTGTAGTAAAAAAATTCAAAGATACACATTATGAACAGTTTACTTGTAGAATAGAAGAAAATACTTTGAACGAAATACGAAATATTGTACTTGAAAATAATATTTATTCTATAAATCAATTCATAAATGATTGTCTAAAATATGCTTTAGACAATATAGAAATCGAAAAAAATTAATTTATGAGCACGAGAGTGCTCTATTTTATTTTTTCTAAATATAATGTATAATAACAAAAAAGTTTTAGGAGAATTGTTATGGATGAGAATATTAATTTAGACGAAAACTTGTCTAGAAAATCTAGAAAGATTAATGAGAAAATAGAAAAGCTTGAAGAAAAAAATAAAACAAAACATAGTAAAAGAATAGATAAGAAGATTGCAAAATTAGTGAAGAAAAGAGAAAGACATGAAAATTGGCTTAAGATTAAACTTCCATTTAGAATACTTATAAAGTTATGTTCTATTTGGATAGTAATTGCACTTATTTCATATAGTTTTACTTTTATTCCATTACTAAAAGAAGCTAAAGTTGCTACAATGGCAGCTGTTGCATATGTCGCTCCTAGCGAAGTTACAAAAGTTTTGGATGTAGTAACAATAAATTTTGGAGCTAAGAAAAGCGATTATTCTTGGCTAAAAAATACTATGAACGATTATTTAAACAAAGAAAAAGAATTAGAGATTGATGAAGATTTCAAAGTAACAGATGAAAAAGTAGTAGAAGAAAATGAAGAAAAAATAAGTAGCATAGCAAAAGATGTTTTAGGAACAAATGATACTGACAAGATATCTTCTATGCCAGTTCAAGAAATACTTACTAAAGCTGCAAAAAATGCAACCCCTGAAATGGTATCTGAAGCAGTTGATGCAACACCTTTAACTTCAGAAAGTAAAGAAATGCTAAAAAATGATATAAATAAAGCTCTAAAAATAATTTCTAAATTAAATGGTTCTCAAATGGATGAACTTGTTGAAACTATAAAAAGTAAAATGTACGACTAAAAAATTAACCTAAAGCCTTATTTACTTTAGGTTAATTTTTTACTTTTTTATTAAAACAAATGTTATTCTTATTAATTTAGAATAAAAAACATAATATTTTTAATAATAAAATAAGGAAATTTTAAAAAATGCGTTTACACTTTTAACACAAAATGATAAAATGTGTTAAAAGTGTAAAGGAGGAAAATATGTACGAAAAATTTATTGAAATAATAAATGATGCTGGTGGGATTATTACTTCAAAAAATGCAAATAAAAATGGAATTTCTAGAGCTGTTTTATCTCAAATGGTAAAAAATAAAGTAATCAAACGAATAGATTATGGTATATATGCAATAAATGAATTTATATATGATGAACTATTTATTTTTCAAATAAAACATCCTAATACAATATTCTCTTTTAACACCGCTTTATACCTTCTTAATAAAACAGAAAGAACTCCAGATAAACTTGATGTAACAACTACCAGGAACAATAGTTTAGGATATTGCAAAGGTATTGCAAGAATTCATAGAGTTAATAATGAAATAATAGAACTAGGAAGAATAAAAGTTTCAACAAATACTGGTAAAAAAGTATTCTCATATAATATTGAAAGAACTGTTGTAGATATTATTTCAAATAGAAATGTAATAGAAGTTGAATTAGCAAACAAAGTTATAAGGAAATGCATTAAAGAAAAAGATTTTAATGTAAATCTTATGTTTGAATATGCAAAAAAACTTAAAGTGTATGATAAAGTAAAAAATTATATGGAGGCTATAATATGATAAAAAATTCTCAAAGCTTAATGGATAAAGCAAGAAATACTGCTAATAAAAATAATATTACAGTTAATGAAGTACTACAAAACTATATGTTTGAAAGGATTTTAGAAAGATTAAGTATATCTAAATATAAATATAATTTTATTTTAAAAGGTGGATTATTATTATCATCAATTATGGGAATTGATACTAGAACTACTATGGACATGGATACCTGCATAAAAGGCATTAAACTATCGGATGAAGAATTATACAAAATATTAACAGAGATATTATCTATTAATATAGATGACAATGTAACTTTTACTATAAAAAATTCTAAGCCAATAAGGGAAGAAGATATTTATGGTGGATTAAAATACAATATAATTGCTACATTTGATGGAATAAAAGTAAACTTAAGTATTGATATAGCAACTGGAGATGTTATTACACCTCAAGAGATAGAATATAACTACAAAATGCTTTTTGAAGACAAAACAATACAACTTATGACATATCCTATAGAAACTATAATTGCTGAAAAATATCAAACAGTTATTGAAAGGGGAATATTAAATAGTAGAATGAAAGACTACTATGATTTATACTATCTTTTGATAAATGAATCTTATAATAGTGATGTTTTAAAAGAAGCAATTCAAAAAACGTTTTCTAAAAGGAATACAGACTTAAGTATTGCAAAGCAAAAAATGAAAGAAATAGAAGAAAGTGATTTCTTAATGGAAATATGGACAAACTACTCTAATAAACATGTATACTCAAAAGGAATAAAATACGAAGAATTAATACATTTAATAAAAGAAAAATTACTATAAATTAAGAAAATTATTTAAGAGAAAATTAATCTAACTAAATAAATAAAAAACTCCCAAGTTTAGTTGAGAGTTTGGTGCAGCTGACAGGACTTGAACCTGCAACCTTTCGGTTCGTAGCCGAATGCTCTATCCAGTTAAGCTACAGCTGCATAGCAAAAAATATTATAAAACCAAAGTAGCTAAAAGTCAATATTTTAGCTACTTTTAAAATTATTATAAACTATTTTTCATTACTTTTATTGCATCACACAAAGAATTTTCAATAGCTTGTTTATTAAAATCTTTATTTGATGAGAATAATGAGGCAAGTCCTGAAAATTTTTTGTTTATTTCTATATGGAAACAAGGAATATTACAGTTTGTTGCAATATAATTTGAAATACAATTTGAATCAGCAGCTTTAAATGGTTCATCAACAGTTACAGAAGAAATACCATTTTTATTAAAAGCATCTATTATTCCTTGAAGTAATTCATAATTATTTTGAATATTTTTTCCAGCATTAATTGCAATACATACGTCAGGAAGTCTTTTATCTGACATTGTATGAAGATCAACTAAATATCTAATATTATTTTGCATTATATAATCTTTTAATGCCAATTTATAAGGTGAATCTTGATCTGAATTTGCATCATCATTTTTATATAAAGTTTTATATATACAACTTACATTTTCTTTATCTGCTACATTTATAGCAAATGTATCTGTATACATTTCTTTGTTTTGAACTTTTCCATTTCTATATTGCTTTGCAGAATGTGGTGCAGAAATAATTATTGGAAAGTTCCTTTGCATAATTTCATAATCTTTTACATCTGTTTTTTCTTGTTTTTCCATATAAACTCCTATTTCATTTTTTTATATTATATTTTATTTTTAAAAAAACAACAATAGAATTTTAAAAATTTGATATATTATCTATTTTTTATCCTTGCTCTTCAATATATTCATCATAAGTACATTCTCTTACAACTACATTTCCGCCTTTTAAATCTATAATTTTATTTGCAACAGTTTGTGTCAATTGGTGGTCATGTGAAGTAAATAAAATATTTCCATTATACTTTGTCATACCTTCATTTAATGCTGTAATACTTTCCATATCTAAATGGTTAGTTGGTTCATCAAATATTAGTAAATTTGCTCCAGATAGCATTAGTTTAGATAAAACACATCTTACCTTTTCTCCACCTGATAAAACTTTTACTTTTTTCAAAGCTTCTTCTCCTGAAAATAACATTCTTCCTAAGAAACTTCTAACATAAGTTTCATCAGGATCTTTTGAATATTGTCTTAACCATTCTACTATATTCATGTCTTTTTCAAATAAATAGTTATTATCTTTTGGGAAATAATCACTAGTAATTGTAGTTCCCCAATTTAATGTTCCTTCATCAGGTTCTATTTCTCCTGCTATTATTTGAAATAAAACAGTTTTTGCAAGTTCATTGTCAGATAAAAATGCTATTTTATCATCTCTTTTTACTGTAAATGATACGTTATCTAAAAGTTTTTCACCATTTATAGTTTTGCTTATATTTTTAACTTCTAATATTTCTTTGCCAGGTTCTCTATCTGGTTTAAAATCAATATAAGGATATTTTCTATTAGAAGGTTTAATTTCATCTAATTCGATCTTCTCTAATGATTTCTTTCTAGAAGTAGCTTGTTTAGATTTAGAAGCATTTGCACTAAATCTTGCGATAAACTCTTGAAGTTCTTTAATTTTCTCTTCTTTTTTCTTATTTGCATCTCTCATTTGTTTTAATGCAAGTTGACTTGATTCATACCAAAAATCGTAGTTTCCAGGATATACTTTTATCTTTCCAAAATCAACATCAGCAATATGAGTACAAACCTTATTTAAAAAGTATCTATCATGTGATACTACTATTACTGTATTTTCAAAGTTAATTAAAAATTCTTGAAGCCAGTCTATTGCTTTTATGTCTAAGTCGTTAGTTGGCTCATCTAGTAAAAGTACATCTGGATTTCCGAATAAAGCTTGTGCTAAAAGTACTTTTACTTTATCTTTAGCTTCAATTTCTTTCATATATTTATAATGAAGTTCAGTACTAATTCCTAAATCATTTAAAAGAGTTGCTGCATCAGATTCAGCATTCCACCCATCAAGTTCTGCAAATCTTTCTTCAAGTTTTGCAGCTTTCATTCCATCTTCTTCTGAAAAATCTGGTTTAGAATATATTTCATCTTTTTCTTTCATTATAGAATATAGTTCACTATTTCCCATAATTACTGTATCTAATACCTTATACTCTTCAAAAGCATAGTGATCTTGTTTTAATACAGATAGTCTTTCTCCTTTATCTATTAATACTTCACCTTTGCTAGGTTCAATTTCTCCTGATAAGACTTTTAAAAAAGTAGATTTTCCAGCACCATTTGCACCGATTAATCCATAACAATTTCCTTTTGTAAATTTAATATTTACATCTTCAAATAATACTCTTTTTCCAAATCTTACAGTTACTCCTACTGAACTTATCATTTTTATCCTCCCTAAAACTTAAATCGCATTTTATTATAACGTATTTTGCTAAATATTTCAAATTTTAAGCTTAATTTCTTTATTTTTAATTTTTTGTTATTTCTTGATTATTATAATAAATTTTGATATCCTTTAAGTAAATTTTATAGAAAGAGGAATCTTTATGAGTAGAAAATCTAGAAAACAAAAATCAGTTTTACCTAAGTTTTTATTAGTTGTTCTTGCTATTACTATAATATGTCTAGTTTATAATCTTGCTTTTAAAACTACGAAAAAGCCACAAAATAATACAAATAGAGAAGTTTCTAAGCAAAATGAAATAATAGAAAATACTACAAATACTGCTAATCAAGAAGAAGTAAAGCAAGAAGAGAAAAAAGAAGATACAACTATTAAAATGACCGTAATGGGAGATATAATGTGTCACAATTCTCAATATGTTGACGCTTATAATAGTAAAACTAAAAAATATAATTTTGATTATGTTTTTAAAGATGTAAAAAGTAAATTGTTAGATTCTGATATTACAATTGGTAATTTAGAAACAACTTTTGCTGGAGCTAAAATACGGATATAGTAGTTATCCTACATTTAATACTCCAGAGTCTTTAGGTCAGACTTTAAAAGATGTTGGTGTAGATGTCGTATCAACTGCAAATAATCACTGTATGGATAAAGGAATAACTGGTATAAACAATACAATTAAACAATTAGATAAAGTTGGTATTTCACATATGGGAACATATGAGAGTGAAAGTAAAAGTGAAGAAATTCTTGTAAAAGATGTTAAAGGTATAAAAATTGCATTTTTATCTTATACATATGGAACAAATGGAATAGCTATTCCAAAAGATAAATCTTATGCTGTAAATTTAATTGATAAATCAAAAATTAAAAAAGATTTAGAAAAGGCTAAATCTTTAGGCGTGGATTTAATTTCAGTAAGTATGCATTGGGGCACAGAATATCAGCAAAAGCCAAATAAAACTCAAACTGATTTAGCAGATTTCTTATTCAAAAATGGTGCAGATATAATACTTGGAAGTCATCCACATGTTCTTCAAAAAATGGAGAAAAAGAAAATTACAATGGAAGATGGTAGCACAAAAGAAGGATTTGTAATATATTCACTTGGAAACTTTATGTCAGGTCAAGTTAAAGAATACACAAAACAATCTGTAATACTTGATTTAAGCTTAACTAAAGATGGAGAAACTGGTAAAATATCAATAGATAGTGCAAAATATACTCCTATATATATGTATAAGTCATCATCTGGTTCTAAGCAAAGATATCTAGTAATGGATATTGAAAAAGCAATGTCAGATTATAAAAACGGAAAGAAAAATATAAGTTCATCTACAAATTCTACACTAAAATCTGAGCTAAAGCATATTCGTTCTATTCTAGGAGATGAAATTATATCAGACAAAAATAATGAAGAAAATACAGAAACACAAGAAAATACTACTAATAGTACAAACTAGTAAAATTGCATTTTAAAAGAATCCAAAAATGAAGTGAACCCCGTTTAGTGGACACTGAAAAAAGAATCTATGGGACTACATTAATTTGTAGTCTCATATTTTTTGTTTGATTTTAATCTAATAGTATTATAAAATAATAACCAATCTTTTACAATATCTATATATTGGTCTAAATTTGTGATATCA
>CANQYZ010000035.1 GCA_947628215.1 uncultured Clostridia bacterium
GAACCGTCGACCTCTAGCGTGACAGGCTAGCGTTCTAACCAACTGAACTACCGGGCCATTTAATTAATTTTACGTATTATTACGTAATAAAAAAGTGGTGGTCGCAATAGGGCTCGAACCTATGACCCCCTGCTTGTAAGGCAGATGCTCTCCCAGCTGAGCTATGCGACCATACATATCAGTCTTCTTTAGCTGACATGTTTTATTTTACAAGATATATTCTATTTTGTCAACACTTTCCAAGAAAAAATCTTAAACTTTTTTAAAAGATTTTTATTCTACTTGTTTAATACTTTAATTGCTTCTTTTACTTGATTATCTAACTTATCATCTAATGTTTTCTCATCTAATTCTACTTCAACATCAGGCTTTATTCCAACTTTATTTATCTCATTTTTATTTGGAGTAACATATTTCATAGTAGTAACTTTTAAATAAGCATCTCCATTTAAAATAGGAAGAATACTTTGAATTACACCTTTACCAAAACTTTTTGTTCCAACTACAGTAGCTAATTTATAATCTTTTAAACAACCAGTAAATATTTCAGAAGCACTTGCTGTATATTCATTTGTAAGAATTACTACAGGCATATCAATTTCTTTTTCTGTTTTTGCAGTAGTAGTTTCTTCATGATTTTCATTATCTACAGTAATATATTCAATTTGTCCTTTATTTAAGAATAAATCCATTATTTGTTCTGCAGAATCTACATATCCACCAGTATTATCTCTTAAATCTATAATTAATTTTTTAGCACCTTTTCCTTTTAATTCTTCAAAAGTCTTTTTAAATTCTTTTCCAGACTCTTCTGTAAAAGAATCAAAATCCATATATCCTATATCACCTTCTATAATTTCTCCTGTAATCTCTGCAACTTTTATAGTCTTTCTTTCAATTTCAAAATCTAATTCTTCTTTATCTCTTTTTACAGTTACTTTTACTTTAGTGCCTTCTTTTCCTTTTATTTTAGCTGTAACTTGATCTAAGTCTAATCCTGTTACATCTTCATCATTTACTTTAACTACAACATCATAAGCTTTTATTCCAGCTTCAAATGCTGGAGAATCTTTTCCGGCAGGTCCTAATATAACGCACTGTCCATCTACTGTTTGTGAGGCATATATTCCAATACCAACATATTCAGATAATTGTTCTTCTAAATCAGAAAATTCTTTTTTAGTTAAAAGTTCTGTATATTCATCCCCTACTCCGCTTACATATCCTTTTAGAGCACTATCTATTAATTCTGTTTCATTAATATCATTTGAATGTAAATATAATTTATCTAAAGCTGTTTTTATGGTATTTAGTTTATCTTCTAAAGAACTATTTGAATCAAATTTAGTAACAATAACACCTTTATTATCTAGGTAATGATAATATACAAATGCTGTTGCAAGTATTGTAATCATGCAAGTAATAACAGCAGTAATTATTATGGTATTTAATTTATTATTATTATCATTCATTTTCATGCCTCCAAAATTTAAGACTTAAAAGTAAAGCAGACCAGATGTCTGCCCTTACTTTATTATATTATTTAAATTTCATTTTATTATATAATTTATTATTGTACATAAGATGGTAAATATTTTAATGGGTTTACTCTTTCACTATATGAACCTCCACCAGTTCTAACTTCAAAATGTAAATGTGGTCCTGTTGAATTTCCAGTTGATCCTACATTCATTATTTGTTGTCCTTGTTTTACTGTTTGTCCTTCTTTTACTTTTATAGAACCTGATTTTCCATGTGCATATAATGTATATAATCCATTATAATGAGCAATTAAAACATAATTTCCATAACTATAATTTAATGCTTTAGTTGTAACTACATATCCATCTGCTACTGCATAAACTGGTTTTCCTAAAATTCCAGATCCTGAAAAATCAACTGCTCCGTGATATCCTCCTGACCTATAATACAATTTAGTAGTAACTTTATATCCATCTACTGGGGCAATAAATCCAGATGCACTTGCTCCTCCACTTGCCATATGTTTATTTTTTGCATTTTTAATTGCTTCTTGTGCTGCTTTTATCTTTTTATCAAGACTTCTATTTTCTGTAGCAAGTTCTTCTAGTTTACTTTCTAATTGTTTTTGCTCTCCTGTTAAGTTTTGAGCTTTTCTTTCCTTATCTACTTTTAATACATCTAAAGAATTCTTTTTAGCTTCTTGTTTTTTCTTTAAAGCTTCAACTTCTTTTTTATCATCTTCTAATTGTTTTTTAGAATCTTCAATCTTTTCTTTAGTTTCTTTAACTCCATCAATTAATCTTGTATCATTATTTGCAAGTTCTTCTACTAAATAATATTTAGAAATAAAATCTACTATGCTATCAGAACCAAGTAAAATATCTAGATAACTTGCATCTCCTTGCTTATATATAGATACTAATCTTTTATCTAGTAATTCTTGTTTTTCTTCTAATTCTTCTTCTTTTTCTTCAATTTTTTCTTCAGCATCTTCAATAGATGCTTCTATTGAAGAGATATTATCATCTAAATCATCTATCTCAGATTCATATTTTGAAATTTCATTAATTAGACTTTCAACTTCTGCCATAGTATTTGAAATATCTTTTTTTACTTCATCTAATTCTTTTTGTGTTTGCTGTGTCTCTTGCTTATTTTTATCTTTTTCCTTATTTAGTTCTGTTAATGACTTAGCTGCAAATGATATTCCTGCATGCGCTAATAAACAAATTACAATAAATAAAGCAATAGTAATTCTCAAACCTTTTTTCATCCTCATAGTATCTTTTTTCTCCTTATCTTATAAAGATTAATTCCTTTGTTTTTTATATTTTTATCTAATTTGGTGAAACATAATTTAATGGATTCTTATATTCCCCATTTATTCTTACTTCAAAATGAGCATGATCTCCTGTTGCATATCCTGTATGTCCTACTTTTAAAACTGTTTGTCCTTGTCTTACTGTATCTCCAACTTTAACTTCAATTGAAGATCCATGTGCATATAAAGTAACAACTCCTCCGCCATGATCTATCATAACCATATTTCCATATGCTCTATTATAATAAGCCTTTACTACAACTCCATCAGCTGCTGCTATAAAATTAGTTCCCTTTGGAGCTCCAATGTCTACTCCTGAATGAAGTTTATATACTCCAGTAATTGGATGAGTTCTCATACCAAATTTAGAAGTTATTCTAGAATATCCAGGAACAGGCCATCTCATGTCTCCGCCTATATAATCTGCTCCTATACTATCTAAAGAAATTTCTGATAAATCTGCTTCAATTTGTTTTAAAGCTTTTTGATATTCTGAAATTTCATTTTGTAATTTTTTCTGTTCATCTGTTAATTGTCTTACATAACTATTTTTTACAACACTCATATTAGAAAGAGAAACTCTTTTTTTCTCAGCACTTGTTCTTGCTTCACTTAACTCTGTTTTTTGCTTTTCTAATGTAACTTTTTTCCCTTCTAGTTCTTTTCTTTTGCTAGAAACACTATTTAGAAGATTTGTATCTGCATCAACTACTTTTTCTATAAAATAATATCTAGAAATAAATTCTGTAATTGATGAGGAATTAAGTAAAACATCTAAATATTGTGTATCACTTGTCTTATACATAGATATAAGTCTTCTATCTAATAGTTTTTTTTGCTCTGTATACTCTTTTTCAAGAGTATTTATATCATTTTGATTTTTGTTTATGTCATTTGTAAGTGATGTTGTTTTTTCATCTAAGCTATTTACTTCTAATTCAAGTGTAATTATTTCATCATCAAGCTTTGCAATTTCTATTTGCATGTCTGAAAGGTCACCCTTTACAAGTTCAAGCTGAATTTCAGATGCTCCTTCTTGTGCTGATACACTTGATTGCTGCTGTCTTAAATCATTTATAGTATCTGCAAAAGTGAAACAAGATAAAGAAAATATGCTAGCTGTAAAAATAATAACTGCAAAACTTATTTTTAATAATCTATTTTCTGTCACTTGTCCCTCCATATTTAATTTATACTTCTAGATATTTTCTCATTGAAATTGAGCTTCCTACAACACCAATTCCAACACCTAGAATCATATATACAGTAAGTATCTTAAGTATCATATCTTTTAGTGGTAACAGTGCAAGTCCTCTTGATGTAACTCCTGCTAAAATTCCATTTACTGAAGGAGCTATAAGTTGATATAGTCCTGCCATAAGTAGAAGCGTAAATAGTCCTGAAAGTATTCCTATTACAATACCTTCTACAATAAATGGCCATCTAATAAATGAATTTGTAGCACCAACATATTTCATAATTGAAATTTCTTTTCTTCTAGCATTTACTGTAAGTTTAATTGTATTTGAAATTATAAATGTTGATATTGCAATTAATAAAATTAATATCACTGCTGTTATTAATCTTATAAAATTTGCAATCTTTATTAACTTATTTATAGTCTTATCACTACTTGTTATATCAGTAACAAATTTTTCATCATCTATTTTTATTTGATTTACCTTTTCTTGTATTTCGGCACTTCTTGTTAAATCAGCAAGAGTAATCAAAACAGATGGTGGAAATATATTTTGCTCCTCATATTCTGCATATAATTCTGGCTCATCTGCTAGAATTTTTTTCATTGATTCTAATGCTTCTTCCCTAGTTACAATTCTAGTTTCAGTAACTCCATCTATACTTGCTATTTGTCTTCTAACTTCTTCTATTTCTTCATTTGTAGCTTCATTTACAATAAAAGCTTGGATCTGCTGATCTTTTTGTATAGTTTCCATTATATGATTTATATTTTCACCTAACACATAAAAAATACCAAACATAAACATTGTACAAATCATTATTGAAAGTGATGCGATAGATGATTTTTTATTTTTTAGTACATTTCTAATACCCTCTCCAACAAGGTATGTTATTACATTATATCTCACTATAACCACCCTTTTTATCGTCTCTTACGATATTACCTTTATCAATTTGTATTACTCTTTTTTTCATTGTGTCTACTATGTCTTTAGCGTGTGTAGCAACTACAACTGTAGTTCCTCTTAAGTTAATGTCATTTAAAAGGTTCATAATATCCCAAGCTGTCTCAGGATCTAAATTTCCGAGTTGGCTCATCTGCGATAATCATTGATGGGTTATTAACTAAGGCTCTAGCTAAAGCTACTCTTTGTTGTTCACCACCTGATAATTCATTTGGATACATTTTAGCTTTTGCACTAAGTCCAACTAAAGATAAAACCATTGGTACTTGTCTTCTAATATGTCTTGGTGTAGCTTTTACTATATACATAGCAAATGCTACATTTTCATATACAGTTTTATCTGGAAGTAATCTGAAGTCCTGGAATACGACTCCCATACTTCTACGTAAGAAAGGAATTCTTTTTGGTTTTAAATAAGTAGTATCCTTTCCATTTATAATAATATTTCCTTTTGTTGGCTCTTCTTCCTTAAGTATTAGTTTTATAAGTGTTGATTTTCCTGATCCTGAAGTTCCTACTAAAAATACGAACTCCCCTTTTTCTATCTTAAAGTTGGCATTATGAACAGCTTCTGTACCTGTTTCATATACCTTACTTACATTTTTGAACTCTATCATTTAAAAATCTCCTCAAAAGAATTTTATATTTCTTTAAAATTAACCTAATTCTATCCATATCATCATATCAATAAAGATATAAAATATCAATAGAAAAAAATGAAAAAATGTTGAAAATTCTCTAGAAAAATTTTATAAATAATACCTTAAAATTAACTTAAAATAATAATGCAAAATAAAACAGTACTTTTAAAAACAAAAAGCACTGTTTTATTTTTATATTAAATCTTTTACCTTTTTTTCAATAGCTGTATTATCTATCTCATAATTTTTAAGCAATTCTTCTGCTTTTCCAGATTTTCCAAACTCATCTTTAATTCCCATTTTTACGAGTTTCGCTGGATATTTTTCAGAAAGTACATCTGCTATAATGCTTCCAAGACCTCCTATTATATTGTGATCTTCTACTGAGATTAAATGTTTTGTTTCTTTTGCGCATTTTATAATCATATCTTCATCTATTGGTTTTATAGTATGAATATCTATAACTCTTATATTTATTCCTTGCTTTTCTAGATTTTCTTTTGCAATTATACTTTCTGCGACAGTAACTCCAGTTGCAAATATTGTAGCATCTGTTCCATTTCCAATTTGTATTGCTTTTCCAAATTCAAATTTTTGATTCTCATCATAAACAATTGGGGTTTTTAGTCTGCAAGTTCTAATATATGCTGGTCCATCTAATCTTGCCATCTCTCCTATAGCCCATTTTGTTTCTAAATCATCTGCTGGACTAAATACAATCATATTTGGAAGGCCTTTCATAAGATTTATGTCTTCAAGCATTTGATGAGTACCACCATCTTCTCCAACAGTAACTCCTGCATGACTTCCAACAATCTTTACATTTAATTTTGGATAACATACACTATTTCTAATTTGGTCATATGCTCTTCCTGTAGCAAATACTGCAAAAGAACATGCAAATGGAATTTTTTTGCAAGTTGCAAGTCCAGCTGCTGTAGCTATCATATCTTGTTCAGCAATTCCCATATCAAAAAATCTATCCGGAAATTTTTTAGCAAATATATTGCTCTTTGTAGCTCCTGCTAAATCTGCATCTAATACTACAATATTACTATTCTTTTCCCCAAGAGATGTTAATTTTTCTCCGGCACTTTGTCTAGTAGCCTGTTTTTTATCTAAATCCATATTTACCCCCTTCAAAGTGAGCTTATATATTTTTTTACTTTGTCCAGTCTATTATATCATTTGGAATATTTAAGTTACCTTCTCCTACTCCTAAAGAAATAGTTTTCTTATTTCCTCCATGATAATCTGTTCCGCCACTTACTAACATTTTATTTTTTTTGCAAAAGTCTAAAAGATATTCTATTTGTTCTTTAGAAAATGTAGAATAATAACATTCTATTCCATCAATTTCAGTATTTTGGACTAAGCTTTCTAAAAATTCTTTATAATCATCTAATTTGTATACAAATAAATGTGCCAAAAATACCTTTCCACCGATAGAATGAATATCTTGTATTATCTTATTTATATCAAAAGTATCTTTACTTTCATCAATAAAGAATGGACTATTTTTATTTGATGCTGTAAGCCTATAAAAGCTTTCTCTTTTTTCATTTAGCTCTGGTAAAATTTCAAAATTTTCTTTATATTTAATTAGTTCATCATAAAAAGCCAAACCTGCATATGTATCAATTTTAATGTCATCATTAAATTTAAGTCCAAGCTTTTTTCCTGTTTCTTTAAAACTTTCTAAATATTTATATTGAATATTTTTTCCTCTGCTGGAATTAAATATTTCCAAGTTTTTGGCTTTTTCTACGTCAAAATTATATGCTAAAACTTCAATTGCTTGATTTTTATAAGTTGTTTTTATTTCAGAACCAGATATAATTTTCCCTGAAAAAATATTTCTTATATTTGGATCTTTTAAAATTTCATATGCTCCTATGCAATCATGATCTGTAATTGAAATAGCATCAAGTTTTAATATTTCTGCTTTTTCTAGAACTTCTTTAGCAGTATCAGTACCATCTGATACTGTTGTATGAATATGTAAGTCTATCATCTATATGCTCCTTTATTTTACCCAGTCAAGTATGTCATCTGGAACATTTAAGTTTCCTCTTCCTGTTCCTATTGAAACTCCTTCACGAAGTTTTCCATGATATCCAGATCCACCGCAAGCTAATTTATCATTTTCTTTTACTAAAGCAAGTAATGCTTGTATTTGTTCTTTTGTAAAACTTGGATGATAACATTCAATTCCATCTATTTTTGTTATCTTAATTAAGTTTTTAGCAAACTCAATGTACTTATTATTATCAACACTGTATTGATAAAGGTGAGCTAAAAATACTTTGCCTCCGCATTTATGTATCTCACTTATAATGTTGCTGATATTAAACATATCTTTTGTCTCATTAATAAAAAATGGACTTTTTCTATTTCTTTGTGTTAATTTAAAGAAGTTTTCTCTTTTTTCTTTAAGCTCTGGAAGTATATCAAAATTTTCTTTATACTTAATTACTTCATCATAAAAAGCATGAGAAGCATATGTTCTTACTTCCAAATTTTCATTAAATTTAAGTCCTAATTTTTTTCCTACTTTTATAAAATTTTTCAAATAATCATATTGAGCAATTCTAATTCTCTTAGAATCGACAATTGGAGAATTCTTTAATTGGTCATAATCAAAGTCATATGCTAGAACATCAATTACAACTCCGTCAAATACTGTTTTTATTTCTGTCCCAGTAATAATTTTGCCAGAATATAATTTTTTTGTGTCTATTTTTTGCATGTCAAAGTAACTTTTTACACTTTCGTTATCTGTAATAGATATTGCACTTAAGCCTAAGCTTTCTGCTTTTTTAAGTATTTCTTCTACTGAATCTGTACCACTTGAATTAGCAGTATGAATATGTAGATCAATCATACCTATTCCCCCATTTCATTTAATTCCTTAATCGCTAACTCATATTCTTCTTGATTTGGAGCTTTACCATGCCATGAAACTTCATTTTCCATAAAAGATACACCTTTTCCTTTAATTGTTTTTGCAATTATTGCTGAAGGTTTTCCTTTTACTTGTTTTACTTTTTGAAGTGTCATAATTATCTCATCAATATTATGACCATCTACTTCAAACGTTTCAAATCCAAAAGCTGTAATTTTCTCCTTAAGTGGATAAAGAGCTCCTTTTACTTCACTTACCGTTCCATCAATTTGAAGATTATTATTGTCAATTATCAAGCATAAGTTATCTAGTTTGTATTTTACAGATGTCATCATAGCTTCCCATATCTGTCCTTCTTCTATTTCTCCATCTCCTACAATACAATAAACTTTATAACCTCTGCCATCTAATTTTGAAGCTATTGCCATTCCATTTGCTACAGATAGTCCTTGGCCGAAGTGATCCTGAAGACATATCTACTCCTGGAATTTTCTTCATATCAGGATGGCCTTGCAGAAAACTGCCAAGTTTTCTAAAATTTTTTAACTCGGATTTATTAAAATACCCTTTTTCTGCAAGAGTTGCATATAAAGCAGCTGAAGAGTGACCTTTAGATAGCACTAATCTGTCTCTGTTTTCATCATCAGGTTTTTCTGGATTTATATTCATATGATTGAAATATAAAACCGTAAGCACATCAGTAATAGAAAGTGCTCCACCTGGATGTCCAGAACCTGCACTATAAACTTCCCAAATGATATCTTTTCTAATGTCTAAAGCTTTTCTTTTTAAGTATTCGATATCTTCATCAGTAATTTTCAAAAATATCACCTCTTTTTCACTTTACTTTACACCTTATTTATATCATATTTTTTCCTATTTTACTACTCTTTTAGAAAAAAGAATTTTAAGTAAAATGCTTTTAATCATCATACGGATATCTATAAAACCTTTCTTTTTCTTCAATTACGTAATTATAATTGTTTTTCAAAAAATCTCCAATGTTTTCTAGTTTTTCTATAATCATTAAATCAGCATTTTTGTTTTTTTCATAATCTTCTAAACATTTTTCGACTTTTGTCTCTAATAAATCTAATTTTTGATTTATTATTTCATTCTGTTTTAAAATCTTTTTTAATAGTTTAAAATCAATTTCATTATTATGATTTTTTTCTTTCAACTTTACCTCTTTTCCTTAAGTTATAACAAAAAAGTATGAGATAAATATATATTTATCTCATACTTTAAGTCAAGAATATTTCATCTACAATTATTTGCTTTTTTCACCATATTTTGCATATTTTTTTAATTTTTCATATGCTAAATAGTTTATAGTTCCTGCTGGGAATTTTCCTGTTTTATCTCTCTTTCCTGCTGGAACACCAGTTAATATCTCAATTCCTTGATCTACTGTTTCTATTGCATAAATATGAAATTTTCCAGCAGCTACAGCATTTATAACATCATCATTTAAGTGAAGATTTCTAACATTTTGCTTTGGAATTATAACTCCATGATCTCCTGTTAATCCCCTCATCTTACATATCTGATAAAATCCTTCTATTTTCTCATTTACTCCACCTATTGGTTGTATTTCACCTTTTTGGTTTATAGAACCTGTAACTGCTATAGATTGATTTATTGGAATATCAGAAAGGCTAGACAATATTGCATATGCTTCTGTACTAGATGCACTATCTCCATCTACTCCTCCATATAATTGTTCAAAACATACACTAGCTGTAAGAGAAAGTGGCATTTCTTGTGCAAATAATCCTCCTATATATCCAGTTAAAATCAAAACACCTTTAGAGTGAGTTGATCCAGACATTTCAACTTCTCTTTCAATATTTATTATTCCTTCTCTTCCCATATAAGTGCTAGCTGTAATCTTTGATGGCTTTCCGAAAGAATAATCTCCTATTGTAATTACTGTTAGACCATTTATTTGTCCTACTTTATATCCATCTGTATTTATTAAAAGAGCTCCTTCTTTTATCATTTGAAGATATTTAGTATCATATTTTTTGATTCTCTCTACTCTTTCTTCTAAAGCTTTTTCAACATATTCTTTTGTAATTACTTTTGATTTTCCGAAGTCTTGCCCAAGTAGAAGCTTCTCCTACTATTTGTCCTATTTCTCCAAATTGAGTAGAAATCTTTTCTTTATCTCCAGATAGTTTTGAAGCATATTCAACTATTTTTGCCATAGCTTCTCTATCTAAATCAAGTAATCCTTCTTGTTCTGTAAAACTTCTTACAAACTTTAATAATTTTTGAATATTATCTCTATTTTTTTCAGCCTCTTCTTCAAATTCAACTTTTATCTTAAATAACTTTCTAAAATCTTCATCCATTGAAAGAAGTGTATGATAAATATTTGAATTTCCAATAAGTAATACTTTTACATCTAGTGGAATTGGCTCTGGTTTCAATGATATAAGAAGCATTGATGAACGTTGCTCCATGCTATTATCAATTCCAATTTCTTTTACAGATAAAACTTTTTTTAGTGTCTCATAACACATTGGATTTGAAAGTAAATCTTTTGCTTGGAATATTATATATCCACCATTTGCTTTTTGCATAAGTCCTGGTTTAAGCATTGTGAAATCTGTTTTAAGAGTTCCATATTGATTCTCATATTCAAGTCTTCCAAATATATTTTGAAAAGTATAATTAGAGTCCATTATAACAGGAGCTCCTGTTAAATTACTATTATCTACAAATAAATTTACTCTATAATTTAGCCATGGTTCTTGCTTTGGTGGTCTCATCATTTGCTGAGGCATTTGCTTTGGATTGTCTTCTTCTAGAAATGCAGATATGTTTTTCAAAATATCTTTTTTTACATTATCTAAAAATTGTGTTATTTTCTTATTTCTCTTATATACTGATTTTACATTATTTACATGAATATTTACTGTCATTAAAGCTACATTTGATTGCCATTCTTCTATTCTCTTATCAGATTTTTTCTCTGCAAGTTTTATTTCTGAAAGTGCAGAAAATATTAATTCTTGCACTACATTTGATTTATCTTCAAATTCTTGTTTTACGCTTGCTGGAAGTTTATCATATTCTTCCTCTTCTATAGCTTTTCCATCTATTACAGGCATCATATAGATACCATTTTGTGCAGATTTTACTTGAAAACCTTCTTTCATTGTCTTTTCATTTAATTTTTCAAGTATCTCTAGTCTCTTCTCTTCATATTCTTGCTTTATTAATTTTTTCTCTTTTTCAAAATCATCATTATTAAAAGTTTTCTTAATATCTTTTTGAATATCTTTTATAAAATTATCCATAGCATCTTTAAAAGCTTTTCCTTGTCCTGCAGGAAGTGATACTGCTATTGGCTCATTTGGTTCATCAAAATTATAAATATAGCACCAGTCATTTGGTACTTTTTCTTTAGAGGCTTTACTATATAAATAATGCTTAGTATACATAGTCTTACCAACACCAGTAGGGCCTTCTAGATACATGTTGTATCCTTTAACATCAACATTTACACCAAATTCTAGTGCTTTTATTCCTCTATCTTGTCCATAAATTAAATCTTTTGTATTTTCTACATCCGCAGTTGTTTCAAAATTAAAAATATTTGGACTGCAAACATCTTTTAAATCCTTGTAACTTAATTCATTATATTTTTTCATAAGTAAAAATTATTCCTCCATAAATCTATATGTAAATTTTATATCATAAAAAAACTTTATGCAACAAAAAAACGCATAAAATTTCTAAGGTTAAAAGTAGTTTTTCCCTATATAATTTTTTTAGTCATAATGAAAGCATCATCTGTATTGTTATAATATTTTTTTCTAGTTCCAACTACTTCAAAATTATATTTTTTATATAGCTTTATAGCATAAATATTATTTACATTTACCTCTAAAGTCATTTCTTCTTTATTTTTTTCTTTTGCAATTTTAATTAGTTCTTCTAAAATAAAAGTTCCAATCTTTTGATTTCTATAATCTTTTTTTACTGCAATATTATTTATATGTATTTCAAATGGTGGCTCCCAAAGGCATGCAAATCCTACTACCTTATCATCTAAATAAGCAACTAGACAAGTTGAATTTTCATTTTCAAGCTCTTGTTTTAATAATTTATATGACCAAAACTCATCAAAGTCTAATATATTATTTTCAAAAAACTTTAAAGAATCTTCTGTCATTTGAACTATTTTCAAATTTTTAGAATCTATCATTTTTTCATCCTTTCAGCTTGTGATTTTCTTAAGTAAAATGGCTTTATAGAATCTGCACTTTCTATATCTTTATTTCTTAAATATTTTTCATAACCACATATTCCGAACTGATACAGCATTTTGATTGTTTAAATTTCCATCTATAAATCTAATACTTTTTCCTTGAAGTTTTTCTTTTATTTTTTCTTTATTTACAATAGATCCATCTCCAATAAATATAAAATTGTCTAAGTCTTTTATTTTATCTAATGCTATATTTATATTATCTGCAATATAATCTAATATTAGTTTATGATTACTATCAAAAGCTCCTAAATAAACTTCTTCATTTCTTGCATCAATTACTGAAATTATATTATCGTTATCCACATTTTGCACATTATAAGCTAAACTTTCAAGCGAAGTAACTGATACTAATTTAATGTTTTTTATCTCTGCTATTGCTTTGATACTTGCAATTCCAATTCTAATTCCTGTAAAAGATCCGAGGTCCTACGCAACTTGCTATTAAATCAATATCATCTAAAGATAAATTAGTCTCTTTTAAAATTTCTTCTACAAGTGGAATAAAATTTTCAGAATGAGTTTTGCCATTATCTAATATTTTTTCTTTAATTAAATTATTATTTTCAAGTAATGCTACAGCACATATTTTGCTTGATGTATCTACTGCTAATATCTTCATAGTTAAATTCTCCTAAATTTATTTTTATTTATATTCTATATAAATTTCTCTTTTATTTTCTTCTTCTAAATTTCTATTAAAAGTAACTTTTATATATTTTCCTTTTATTATATTTTCTATCATTTCTCCCCACTCTATAAGGCATATTCCTTTTTCGAAATATTCTTCTCCACCTATTGCGTAAAATTCATCTTCATCTTCTAGTCTATATACATCAAAGTGGTATATATTTATATCATTATTTACGTATTCATTTACTATTGTAAATGTTGGACTTGATATTTCATCTTGAAGGTTAAAATTAGAAAGTACTCCTTCTACGAATTTAGTCTTACCAGATCCTAAATCTCCGAGATAAAATAACTATATCTCCTACATTTAATTTTTTTGCAAATTCTTTTGCTATATTCTTTGTTTCTTCTTCACTATTTGTTATATATTTTTCCATAAATATTCCTTCAAATCATTTAATTTCATACTAATTTTACTCTTTTTTTCTTATATTGTAAAGTTTAAATTACTGTTTTACTAGGGCTTACAAAGTTTTTGATTTTTTGTATTGACAAAAAAAACTTTTTCATTTATAATTTATACTTGTCAGGAGCAATGCAGGTGTAGTTCAATGGTAGAATTCCAGCCTTCCAAGCTGGCTATGCGGGTTCGATTCCCGCTACCTG
>CANQYZ010000036.1 GCA_947628215.1 uncultured Clostridia bacterium
GGACACATTTATTTTACACTATTTTTTATAAAAAAGAAAGACCATTAACAAATTTTACTTTGTCAACGGTCTGAAATACTTAAAAATTTTGTTTTAAGTATTTTTATTTTTTGCTTTAATTTAGTAAAACTTTTCTTTTTTTATATTTATTTTTTTTATGATTATATGTTATGATAATAAGAGAAAGTAAATTTTTATTTTTAAGGAGCAGATGATGGCTATAGATAAAAGTAAAGATAATAAGAAAAATTTAGGAAAAAGAAAAAATAATTCAAAATTTGATTTAAAAACAGTTATTATACTTGTTATAGTTGTACTTTTTGCAATTTATACAATAATACAATCTTCAATTTTAGCAAGTGCAATTGCATCTGCTACCAAGACTGTATTAGAGGATTTTGTTAATGGAAAAAATACTTCTTATATTTATGACTTAGAAAGTAGAGGGTAGTATATGGCAAAAAAATTATCTAATGGGCAAGTTAAGTTTTTAGTAATTTCACTTTTGGTTTTGATTATTGTTGGGCTATCTAGTATTGCTGGAATTGTTTTTTATACAGTAAACAAGGCTATATCTGGAAATAATAATTCTAATGTAGTTACTGAAGATACTGATGAAAACACAGTAGAATCAAATATAGAATATGAATATCCAACTTTTGATAATGATAAGATATTAAAAGTTGCAGGAGATAGTGAAGAAAAATCATATAATATAAAAAAATATGATGCTTTAGGAATTTTTTCTGCTGCTATAAAAGATAATAAAGTATATTTTACTATAGAAGATTTAAATGAAAAATATGACACGCTTTTTAGTAGTGAAGTTTTTAAAAAGAATGTAGAATATAATATAACAACTGAAGACTTAAAAGTAATAGATGTTCATATAGGATATATTGGTACAGATTTTTCAAAACCAATTCTTCTTATTTTAGAAAGTAGCGGAAAAGTATACGCAATAGATGTAAAAAGCGTTTTAGAAAAAGGAACGATTACATTAAATGAAAGTATTGCAAATAATATTGTAAGAATCGAAGATGTAGAAGATTCAAAAAAAGAAAAATCTATAATACTAATTAGAAATGATAAAACAACATATGATGTTAAGAATTTAATTTAGATAAATGATAAATTTAAGATAAAAATGCAAGTTTTTACCTAAAAATACTTGCATTTGAGGAAAAGAAATAGTATAATAATTATGCACATAAATAAATTTCAAGAAAAGAGTGGAAGCCAATTCCACTCTTTAATTAATGTAGGAGGTAATTATATTGCCAGCAAAAAACATTGAAAATCAAATTGAAGAACTTATTTTAGATGAAATATCTAGATTAGGTTATGATTTATATGATGTTGAATATGTTAAAGAAGGAAGAGATTTTTATTTAAGAATTTATATTGACTCTAAAAATGGGATAGGAATAGATGATTGCGAAAAAGTAAATAATGTAATAAATCCTATTTTAGATGAAAAAGATTTGATTAAAGAACAATACTTTTTAGAAGTTTCTTCAGTAGGACTTGAAAGAACTTTAAGAAAAGATAGACATTTTAAAAATGCTATTGGAGAAAAAATAGAAGTTAAACTTTACAAAAAAGTAGATAATAAAAAATCTCATATAGGAATACTTGAAAAGTATGAAAATGATAGATTATATTTATCAGAAGATGAAAAAAAAGTAGAACTTGATAAAAATGATATAGCTTCTGCTAAAGTAATATATGAATGGAATTAAAAGGAGGAATATAAAAAAATGAAAGCAATAGATATGAAAGAATTAATTATTGCGATGGAAGAATTAGAAAAAGAAAGAGGTATCAAGAAAGAGTATTTATTAGAATCTTTAGAAGCTGCTTTAGTTACTGCATATAAGAAAAATTTTGATTCTGCAGATAATGTTAAAGTTGAAATAAATAAAGAAACAGGAGAAATTCATGTATATTCAACTAAAACTGTAGTAGAAGCAGAAAAAGATCCTTGTTTTGAAATTTCTCTTGATAATGCTAAAAAAATTAGCAAAAAATTAGATATTGGAGATACAGTAGATGTAGAAATAGTTCCAAAGAATTTTGGAAGAATTGCTGCACAAACTGCAAAACAAGTAGTTGTTCAAAAAATAAGAGAAGCTGAAAGAGAATTAATGTATACAGAGTTCAATGATAAAAAAGGAGAAATCGTAACAGGAATTATTCAAAAAGCTGATGGAAACGCTGTTATATTAGATTTAGGAAGACTTGAAGGAGTTATGCCTTTAAAAGAACAAATACCAACAGAAGAATATAAAGTAAATGATAAAATAAGAGCTTATGTACTTGATGTAGAAAGAGGAATAAAAGGAAATCCTCAAGTTATAGTTTCTAGAAGTTATCCTGATTTCGTAAGAAAATTATTTGAATTTGAAATTCCAGAAATATATGAAGGACTAATTGAAATAAAGAGTATTTCAAGAGATGTTGGAAGTAGAAGTAAAGTTGCTGTATATTCTACTAATGAAAATATAGATCCAGTAGGATCTTGTGTAGGTCAAAAAGGTGTTAGAATTCAAAATATTATAAATGAGCTAAATGGTGAAAAAATTGATGTTATAGAATGGAATGAAGATCCAGCAGTTTACATTTCTGCAGCACTTCTTCCAGCACAAGTTTTAGCTGTTGATGTAAAAGAAGATGAAAAATTTGCACAAGTAATTGTACCAGATGATCAATTATCTTTAGCAATCGGTAAATCTGGTCAAAATGCAAGACTTGCTGCAAGACTTACAAATTGGAAAATAGATATTAAGAGTGAATCTCAATTTAGAGAAATGCTTGCAAATAATTCAGGAGAAGCTACAGAAAATGTAGAAGAACCAGAATCAGAAGAAATAGAAAAAGCTGAAGAAAATACACAAGAAACAGAAGAGTAAAGGAAGTGAATACCTTGAAAAAAGTACCAGAAAGAAGATGTATTGCTTGTAATAATTCAAAGCCTAAAAAAGAATTATTAAGAATAGTTAAAAATAAAGAAAATGAAGTAAGTGTAGACTTAACAGGAAAAAAAGCTGGTAGAGGAGCATATGTTTGTAATAACATAGAATGTCTAGAAAAATTAAAAAAATCAGGTATTTTAAATAAAACATTTGAAATGCAAGTAGATGATAATATTTATGAAATAGTGAGGGATGTAATTGAAAATAAATCAAAATAAAGTTAATGGTTTATTAGGACTTTCAGCTAAGGCAGGAAAAATTGCTTTTGGAAATGATGCTGTGATAGATACCATTTTAAAAAATACAGCAAAACTAATTATTATAGCTGAAGATACATCAAAAAATACTGCAAAGAAAATAGAAAGAGAAGCTTTAAAAAATAATATAAAGTATGTTTACTTTGGAACAATAGAAAATAATAGTAGAGTAATTGGAAAAGAAAATAAAGCAATTATCTCTATTAAAGATATAAACTTTGCTGATGCGATTTTAAAAATAATTAGTGGGGGTGATATTACTTGAGTAAAGTAAAAATACACGAACTTGCAAAAAAATTAGGACTAGATAGTAAAAAATTAGTAGATAAGGCTATTAGTTTAGGAATTGAAGCTAAAAGCCATCTAAGTTCAATATCTGAGGAGGAAGCAAAAAAAATAGAAAAAGCTATGGGAAGAGAAGAGAAAAAAGAAGAAGTAAAAAATGAAAAGAAAAAAGAAGTGGTATCAAACGGACCAGTAATTATTAGAAGAGAAGTTATTATTAATGACCAAGAAGAAAAGAAAAACGAAATGAAGAAAAGAGAAAATAGAAAGAGCGATATAGGATTTGTTGAAAAGAACAATAGAAATAAAGACTATAATATTGTTTATAGAGAGAAAACTAAAAAGCCTATGTCTGTTGCTGAATTCTTTGGAATTGCAAAAAAAGAACCAGCTAAAAAAGTATCTACAGAGAAAAAGGTAGAAGAGAAGGTAAAAGAAGAAGAGAAAAAGCCTGAAAATAAAAATGCTGAAGTAAATAATGAGGAAAATAAAACTATAGAAAAAACAGCTCAAGTAAAAAATACTACTAATAATCAAAATAAAGTAAATAATTATTCTCAAAAACAAAATAATAATAATAATAATAACTTCCAAAATAATAGAAATAATAATTTCCAAAACAAGAATAATAATCAAGGTCAAGGAAAAAATAATCAAAAATTCCAAAATAGAAATAATTCAAATAATGGAAATAGAAAATTAGATGATAAAGGCATTGATAAAAATATTAAAAATATAATGAATGTTGATATTGTCGAAAAAGAAAATGTAATTGAATATGCAAATAGAGCAATTGATAAGCAAAAAAGCAATAGAAATTACAATGGAAATGATGAGCAAAAGCCAAAGAAAAAGAGAAAAGGAAACGGAGAAGACTTTAGCTCAGATAAGTTAAGACATTTAAAGAAAGAAAGCACACTTTCTAATGTTGATATGCTTGACTACTATGATTTAAGTACACAAAGAGGAAGAAGAAGTGAGAAAAAAGGAAAACAAGAAAACAGAAATAAGCAAAAAATATTTAAATTAACAGAAATCACAATTCCTTCAAATATCACTGTAAAAGACTTAGCAACAGAAATGAAGATAACAAGTGGAGAAGTTATTAAAAAACTTCTAAGCTTAGGTGCTTTAGTTACAATAAACCAAGAAATCGATTTTGATATGGCATATTTAGTTGCATCTGAATTTGGAATTACTGCTAAAAAGAAAGATGTAGTAAGAGAAGAAGATGTATTATTTGATGAGAGTGAAGATGATGAGAAAGATTTAATAACAAGAGCTCCAGTAGTTTGCGTTATGGGTCACGTTGACCATGGTAAAACTTCACTTCTAGATGCTATAAGATCTACTAATGTAATTGAAGGTGAATCTGGTGGTATTACTCAACATATAGGAGCTTATAAAGTTGAAATTAATGGAAGACCAATTACTTTCTTAGACACACCAGGACATGAAGCATTTACAAGCATGAGAGCTAGAGGTGCTCAAATTACAGATATAGTAATATTAGTTGTTGCTGCAAATGATGGTGTAATGCCTCAAACAGTAGAAGCTATTAACCATGCAAAAGCTGCAGGTGTTCCAATTATAGTTGCTGTAAATAAAATAGATCTAGAAGGTGCTAATGTAGAAAAGATTAAACAAGAAATGACAGAATATGAATTAGTACCAGAAGAGTGGGGTGGAAATACAATATTTGTTCCAATCTCTGCTAAAAAACATATAGGAATTGATAACTTACTAGAAATGGTATTATTACAAGCTGATATGCTAGAGCTTAAAGTAAATCCTAAAAAACAAGCAAAAGGTACAGTTATTGAATCAAGACTTGATAAAGCAAAAGGACCAGTTGCTACAATGCTTGTTCAAAGAGGAACTTTAGATGTATCAGATACTATAGTTGTAGGATCTACAATAGGTAGAATAAGAGCTATGACAAATGATAAAGGCGCTCAAGTTATGAAAGCTGGACCTTCTACTCCAGTAGAAATTATAGGTCTAACTTCTGTTCCAAATGTTGGAGAAACTTTCTATGAAGTAAAAGATGAAAAGATGGCAAAACACTTAATAGAAAGAAGACTACGTCAACAAAGAGAAAAAGAGCTAAATGCTACATCTATGGTTACACTTGATAATTTATTTAGCCAAATGGAAGAAGGAAAACTAAAACAATTAAACTTAATAGTAAAAGCAGATGTTCAAGGTTCTGTAGAAGCTGTAAAACAATCTTTAGAAAAGTTATCTAATGATGAAGTAAAAGTAAAAGTTATTCACTCAAATGTTGGTGGAGTTACTGAATCTGATGTTACACTTGCTAAAGTTTCAAATGCTATAATTATTGCATTTAATGTAAGACCAGAACCAATAGCAAAAGCTCAAGCTGAAAAAGATGAAGTTGAAATTAAGACATATTCTGTAATTTATAATGCAATTGAAGATGTTGAAGCTGCTATGAAAGGAATGTTAGATCCAGTATATAAAGAAGTTATTATTGGTAATGCTGAAGTAAGACAAACATTTAAAGTATCAAATGTTGGAACAATTGCAGGATGTTATGTTACAGATGGAAAAATTGCAAGAAATTCTATTGTAAGAGTTATAAGAGATAATGTAGTTATACTAAATGAAGGAAAATTAATATCTCTTAAGAGATTTAAAGATGATGCAAAAGAAGTTGCACATGGATATGAATGTGGTGTTCAAATAGAAAACTACAATGATATTCAAGAAGGAGATATTATAGAAGCTCATATAATGGAAGAAGTAAAAAGATAAAATGACTTTTAGGAGGACTTATGCAAAAAAATAGTAATAGAATGAATAGAATAGACGAGGAGCTAAAAAAAGAGATTAGTAATATAATTTCATATGAACTTAAAGATCCAAACTTAACAGGTATGATAAGCGTTACTAAAGTAGATACAACTCCAGACTTAAGATTTGCTAGAGTTTATGTAAGTATGATAAATGCTAAAAGTAATAAAGGAAATTTAGCAAGACTTAAAAAGTGTTCTGGATTTATAAGAAGTGAAGTTGCAAGAAGAGTTAATTTAAGAATAACTCCTGAGCTAATATTCATTTTTGATGAATCTTTAGAATATGGTTCTAGAATAGATTCTATATTAGAAAATATAACAAAAGATTTGAAAAAAAATAAAAATAAAAATGATGAAGATAATGAAAACAAAGACGAAGAATAAATACAAAAAATCATTTAATTAGGAGAGATAAATATATGACTTTAGATGATATAGAAGAGCAAGTAAAAACAGCAAAAGATATTGTTATTTTTACTCATGAAAATCCAGATGGAGATGCAGTTCGGAAGTAGCCTTGCTGTATATATGATTTTAAAAGAATTAGGAAAAGAAGTTGATTTAATTATTCCTGATTTTCCTGAAACATATAAATATTTACCTTCATGTGAAGAAGCAAAAAAAGAATGTGAAAAAGATAGAGTATATGATTTAGCAATTGCTTTAGATTGTGGAGATATAAAAAGATTAGATGATAGAAATAATAATTATGATATAGCAAAGGTTACAATAAATGTTGATCATCATAGTTCTAATTCAATGTTTGCTGACTACAATTTTGTAGATCCAGTAGCACCAGCATGTGCTCAAATTGTAACTTCAATTTGCGAACAACTTGGAAGAGATATAAATAAAGATGTTGGAACATGTCTTTTAACAGGAATTTTAACAGATACTGGTGGACTTAGATATGAAGGTGTTACTTCTGAGACATTTGAATTTGTAGCTGATATATTAAAAAGAGGTGTTAAAATATCTAAAGTATATAAGCAAGCTTTTGCTGCTATTTCTAGAAATAAGTTTGAAGTTAAAAAAATTGCTATGAATAGACTAGAATTTTTAGAAGACCGGAAAGATTAGCCTTACATATATAACTAAAGAAGACATGGAAAATGCAGGAGTTACAGTAAATGAATTAGATGGAATAGTAGAGGATGGAAGAGATATAAAAGGTGTTGAAGTATCAATCTTTTTATATCAAAAAGAAGAGGGATTTAAAGCATCTTTAAGATCTAATGAATATGTTAATTGTGCTGATATTTGCCTTCTATTTAGTGGTGGAGGACATATTAAAGCTGCAGGATGTACTTTAAATTATCCTTTAGAAGAAGCTAAAGAAAAGATTTTATCTGCTACAAAAAGATTTTTAAGAGACTAAAATTAAAATATAAGAACACATAAAAAGTGTTCTTTATTTATATAATAAAAAAATAAACTATTTAAGGAAAAAAGAAAATGAATTTAAATGGAGTTATATTAATAGATAAAGAAAAAGGAATTTCTTCATTTGGCGTTATAGCTAAATTAAGAAAAATACTGGGAATAAAGAAGATTGGACATAGTGGAACACTAGATCCTTTAGCAACAGGGCTTCTTCCAATTTTAATAGGAAATGCAACTAAAACTTCTAAATATTTAATAGAACATGATAAAGTATATATTGCTAAAATAAAATTTGGCATAAAAACTAAAACAGCAGATGAAGAAGGGGAAGTAATAAGTAGAGATGATTTTAAATTATCTAAAAAAAGCAATAGAGAAATAAAAGAGGAATTTGATTCTTTTTTAGGAAAATCAAAACAGCTTCCTCCAATGTATTCTGCAATAAAAGTAGATGGCAGAAAGCTTTATGAGTATGCAAGAGAAAATAAAGAAGTAATAGTCAATAAAAGAGATATTGAGATTTTTAATATAGAAATTATTAAAATAAATTATGAAGAAAATGAAATAGAATTTAAAGTGCATTGTTCAAAAGGAACTTATATTAGATCATTATGTGAAGATATAGCAGAAAAGCTAGGCACTTGTGGATATATGAAAGAACTTAAAAGAATAAATTTAGATAAATTTAAAATAGAAGATGCTATAAAAATAGATGAATTAGAAAAAAACAAAGATGATGAAGAATTTTTAAAAAAGCATTTAATTACAATAGAAAATTTATTTTCTGATAAAGAAAAAATAGTCTTAGATAATAAAAAATTAAAATTATTTTTAAATGGAGTAGTAATAGATAACGTGCTAGAAAATGGGTTATATAGAATTTATTCAGATAATATTTTTATTGGAACAGGAGTAGTTTTAAATAATAAATTAAAAAGAGATATTATTGAAAACGAATAGATGTAGTAAATAGCAATGCTTTATGTATTTGCTATTTTTTTATTTTAAAAAAACGAACAAAATTTTGCAAAATGTATTGACAAAGAAAATGCAAAAATATAAAATAATACCAAACAGAAGTTTTACAAATAAATTTTCTAGGGGGTAATAAAATGAATAGTAATGTAATTGCTTATACAGTAGGAAAATCAAATAATAGTAACCTTTATATTTCTGTACAAAATGGAGAAGTTTTAGTTAAAGCTCCCTGGTATTTTACTAAGTCAAGAATACAAGAAGCTGTTGAAGAAAAAAGAACTTGGATTTTAGAAAAAATAAAAGAATATAATTTAAATAAAAAAGAAAAATTAAGCTTAAAGCCAATAAAAGTGTTTGGAGTAGAATACAATTTAAAAGTTGTTTATAAAGATATTCAAATTATAGAATGTAATATTTATAAAAATATAGTAGAGATAAATCTTCCAAAGAAATGCAAAAAATTAGATAATGAGACTATGACAAACATTTTAATTGATAAGATGTATAAAAAAATAGCAGAAAGAGAACTAGATTCTATAATGGAAAAAATGAGAGTAAATTTAAAAGTTGTTCCAGAGGATTATGAGATAAAAGAGATGAATAACTGCTTAGCAAAAATAACAGATGATAGAAAGATTATTATAAATCCTATTATAGTAAAATATGAAAAAGAAGTTATAGAATATGTAATTCTTCATGAATATTGTCATTTATTATATAAAAGACATACTAGAGGATTTTATGAATTAATAAAGAAATATTGCAAATATTATGAATTAATAGAAAGAAAATTAGATGGAATAAATTATTAAAATAAAGATTTAGACTAAAGGAAAATATACTTCTTTAGTCTATTTTTATATTTATATTAAGCCTTGTTGAAATATAAGCCTGAAAATGATAAAATTAAGCCATCTTAAATTATAGGGGGAATACATTTTGGGTATTTTATTTAATAAAAAAGATTTAGGAAAAACTGTAGATGAATTAATCGATGAATTTGGTGTTGATATAGATTTTTTAAATAGTGGAAAATCTTTAGATGAAGAAGAAAAAGACGAAGATGAATCAAATAAAGAAAAAGATGATGATGAAAATAAAGAGAAAACAAAAGAATAGATATAGGAGAATTTATGTTTAAAAGAAATGAGACAAGAAAAATAAATGTTGGGAATGTACAAATTGGTGGGCAAAATAAAGTTATAATTCAATCAATGTGTAATACCAAGACAAAAGATGTAGTATCTACTGTAAAGCAGATACTAGACTTAGAAAAAGTAGGATGCGAAATTATTAGAGTAGCATGTCTTGATATTGAAGATGCAAAAGCTATAAAAGATATAAAAAAACAAATTCATATTCCAATTGTTGCAGATATCCATTTTGATTATAAAATCGCTTTAGAAGCAATTAAAAGTAAAGTAGATAAGATTAGAATAAATCCTGGAAATATTGGTGATGAAGACAAAATAAAAGCTGTAGTAGATGGATGCAAGGAAAACAATATTCCAATTAGGATTGGAATAAATGGTGGGTCTTTAGAAAAAGATTTACTTGAAAAATATAAAAAGCCTTGTAGTGATGCTATGATCGAAAGTGCTTTAAGACATATAAGAATATTAGAAAAGTTTGATTTTTATGATACTTGTATTTCACTTAAAGCTTCAAGTTTAGATATGTGTATAGAAGCTTATGAAAAAGCTGCAAATGAATTTAATTATCCGCTTCATTTAGGAATTACAGAAGCAGGAACTGCTTTTAGTGGAACTATTAAATCTAGTATTGGACTGGGAGTCTTATTAAGAGAAGGAATAGGAGATACTTTAAGAGTATCACTTTCTGATGATCCTGTAGAAGAAATATTAGTATGTAAAGAGATTCTTAAAAATTGTAACTTATATAATAATACTCCAACACTTGTTTCTTGCCCAACGTGTGGAAGAATCCAGTATGATTTAATTCCTTTAGCTAAAAAAATGGAGAAATTTCTTCAAACTTTAGATAGTAATATTACAGTTGCAATTATGGGTTGTGCTGTAAATGGACCTCGGAGAAGCTAAAGAAGCAGATATTGGAATTGCTGGTGGATATAAAGAAGGATTACTTTTTAAAAAAGGCTTAATTTTAAGAAAAGTAAAACAAGAAGATATGTTTGATGTACTAAAATCAGAAATATTAGAGATGATAAAAAAATAGGGGGAAAAATGGAATTAGATAAGAGAATTATGGTTCCAAGTGTAAGAGATGATTCAGAAGAGGTTTCAGAAAATACATTAAGACCTAAAGTATTAGATGATTACATTGGACAGACAAGAGTAAAAGAAAATATGAAAATATGTATTGAGGCTGCCAAGAAAAGAGGAGAGCCACTTGATCATGTTTTATTATATGGTCCTCCTGGACTTGGTAAGACTACTCTTTCAAATATTTTAGCAAATGAAATGAATTCTAATATAAAAATCACATCAGGTCCTGCTATAGAAAAACAAGGAGATTTAGCAGCACTTCTTACAAGTCTTGCTCCAAATGATATTTTATTTATTGATGAAATCCATAGATTAAATAGAAGTATAGAAGAAATCTTATATCCAGCATTAGAAGATTATAGTTTAGATATTATGATAGGAAAAGGTCCAACTGCGAAATCTATAAGATTGAATCTTCCAAAATTTACTTTAGTTGGTGCTACAACAAAGGCTGGAAGTTTATCTACTCCGCTTAGAGATAGATTTGGAATTATTCATAGATTAGAACTTTATTCAGTAGATGATTTAAATACTATAGTTAAAAGATCTGCTGGAATATTAAATATAGAAATAGATGAAAAAGCTTCTATAGAGATTGCAAGAAGATCAAGAGGAACACCTAGAATAGCAAATAGATTACTTAAGAGAGTTGCAGATTTTGCTTTAGTTTTAGGTGATGGAAATATTACTTTAGATATTACTAGAAAAGCATTAGAAAAATTAGAAATTGATGAACTTGGATTAGATAATACTGATATGCAAATATTAGAAGCAATTATTGAAACATATAATGGAGGCCCTGTTGGAATAGATTCATTAGCAACTACAGTAGGAGAAGAAACAGATACTATAGAAGATGTGTATGAACCATATCTTATGCAAATTGGATTTATTTCAAGAACTCCAAGAGGAAGAATTGCAACTCCTAATGCATATAAACATTTAGGAATTCCTTATGAAAAATAAAGTAAAAAAGAAGGTAAAAAAATGAAATTATTAATACATACATGCTGCGCACCATGTAGTGTTTATTGTATAAAAAGTTTAAGAGAAGAGGAAATTGAACCTACTCTTTATTGGTATAATCCTAATATTCATCCTTATATTGAATATAAAACAAGAAGAGATACATTAATAGAATATAGCAAGTCTATTGATGTAAAACTTATTATAAATGAAGAATATGGTTTAAATAATTTTTGTAAAAATGTAGTAAATGATATAGAAAACAGATGCCAAAATTATTGCTATAGAGTTCGACTAGAAGAGACAGTAAAATTTGCAAAAGAAAATGGATATGATGCATTTACTACTACTCTTTTTGTTAGCCCATATCAAAAACATGATGAGATAAAGAAAATATGTGAAGAGCTTTCAAAAAAATATGATATCCAGTTTTTATATAGAGATTTTAGAGTAGGATTTAGAGAAAGTCAAGATGAAGCAAGAAGAATAGGGCTTTATATGCAAAAATATTGTGGGTGTATTTTTTCAGAGGAAGATAGATATGCTAAACAAATAGAAAGAGATAAAACAAATTTGTGAAAAATATAAAGATGATGAGATTGTCGCTCCAATGGTGTGACAATTAAGCTAAAGTAATAAGAAAGGAGAAATCGTATTGGATGAAAAAGAAATAAAAAATATAATTTTATTAGGTGAAAATGTAAATACTGAATTTAAAGTTGCAACTAATTCATTACCTAAAAATTTATTTGAAACAGTTTGTGCATTTTTGAATACAACTGGAGGATATATTATCTTAGGTGTAAATGACGATAAGAAAATTGTAGGGATAAATGAAGAAAATATAGAGAAATTGAAAAAAGATTTTACAACTATGTGTAATAATGAGCAATTATTAAATCCTACTATAATAGCACAATTAAATGAAATAAAAATAAATAATAAAATTTTATTATATGTTCATATACAAGAGTCTAATACTATTCATAAATATAAAAATAAAGTATTTATAAGAAATTATGAAGGAGATTTTGATATTTCAAATAATATACCACTTATAGTTAGTGTCCATAATAGAAAAAATAAAATATTTGACGAAGATAAAATTTATCCATATATTTCAGTCGAAAAAGATTTAAGACATGATTTAATTGAAAGAGCGAGAAAATATGCTAATTCTAATGTTAATAAACGACATATATGGATGGATATGACAGATTTAGAATTATTAAAAAGTGCAGGTTTATATAAAAGAGATAATCAAATAGGAGAAGAAGGAGTAACACTTGCTGGAAT
>CANQYZ010000037.1 GCA_947628215.1 uncultured Clostridia bacterium
TCGGAACGAAACTTATTTTAACACAACTAAAAATCAAAGTCAACACTTTTTTAAAGATTTTTTTAAGTTTTATTTTTTCTTATTTTTCAGTGTTTTTTAGACCTCTCTTTGTCGTGCATGTAAAATATTTTAACACTCGAAAAATCATTTGTCAACTACTTTTTAAAATTTATTTTCAAGTCTTAAAATGATAATTAAAAAAGACTATTTAAATAGTCTTTTGGCTGGGCTGGGTAGATTCGAACTACCGAATGCTAGAGTCAAAGTCTAGTGCCTTACCGCTTGGCTACAGCCCAATATATAATGGGGTGGAAAATGGGACTCGAACCCATGGTCTCCAGTGCCACAAACTGGCGCGTTAACCAACTACGCTATATCCACCATTTTCAAACGCTATTTTATTTTAATATTTATTCTTTACTTTGTCAAGTGATTTTTTACATAATATAAAAGGATTTTAAAAAAATCCCTTTATATTATTTATATCACAATAATTTATTTTGCTTCTTCTGCTTGTATTATTAATCTTTTATCTGTTTTTGATGCATCATCTGTACAAGTAGATAATGTAATCATTCTTTTTCCAGAACCATCTGCTTTATAGAAACTAGCATCTGAAGATTTTGCTTCAAATATTTTTGTTATTTTATATTTTACTTCAACTCCCGCTTCGTTCTTTACATATATAGTGTCTCCCTTTTTAAGCTTATCATTTTTTGAGAAGAATTTACTATTTCTATAATTATGTCCTATGATAACAGTATTTCCAGGTTCATTTATTCCAGCTGTAGTATATAGTAAAACAACTGCTGTCTCAAGTGACTTTTTAGTAACTTTAGCTAGAATTGGTTGGCTTAATTTAGTTGCTGGAATACGAATAGTTCCTATTACTTCATAACCATTCATCATAACTTTTTTCTTTTTTGAACTAGATCCAGAACCACTACCACTTCCATTTCCACCTGAAGTATTATTTGCGTTTACGTCTTCTATTGTTCCTCCAGCTGACATAGAATTTGGATCTGACATAGTATTTTCATCATCAACAGCTGCGATTGTTGGATGAGCAGTATCAAATTGCTCAACTACACTTGCGCTTGCTTTTTCTTGACTCTTTTGTGTTATTATATCAAAGCCAAAATAGCCTATAATTGCTACTATCGCTACTATTACTACTATTAAAATAATTGTTAATACACTACCATATTTAGAACTTAGCATTAGCTTTTACCTCCATACTAATAAATATACATATATATTTATTATAACATAAATAAAAAATATTTTCTACAAATTACACTATTTTTGTTCCCAATTTTTTTCCTGCTAAAATATGAAAATGTAAATGTGGGACTTCTTGTCCTGCATCTTCTTTGCAATTTACTATAATTCTAAAGCCACTTTCTTCTATATTATATTTTTTTGCAAGTTTTCTAATTACTGTATACATTTTTCCAATTAAAGCTTCATCTTCATCTGATAAATCTACTACAGATGGAATATGTTTTTTAGGAATAACTAATATATGAATTGGAGCTTGTGGATTTATATCATTAAATGCAACAATTTCTTCATCTTCATAAATTAAATCCGTTCCTATCTCTTTATTTGCTATTTTACAAAATATACAATCTGTCATTTTTTTCTCCTTTATATTAACTAAATCAAAACAGCTTTTATTCTTCTAACACCTGCTGAAGAAGATTCTTCTTTTTTAATCTTAAAAGTACCAAGTTCAGAAGTATTTTTTACATGAGGACCTCCACAAATTTCTTTGCTAAAATCTCCTATAGTATAAACTTTAACTAAGTCACCATATTTGTTTTCAAATAATCCCATAGCTCCGCTTTTTTTAGCTTCTTCTACAGTCATCTTTTCGCAAGTTACATCAAGTCCTCTTTTTATTTGTTCATTTACTATATCTTCAACTTTTTGTAATTCTTCAGGAGTTACTTTTTGTGGATGAGCAAAATCAAATCTTAATCTTTCACTTGTAATATTTGATCCTTTTTGAGTAGCATGTTCTCCAAGTACTATTTGAAGAGCTTTATGAAGAAGGTGTGTTGCTGTATGATATTTAGTAGTCATTTCATTTTGCTCAGCTAGTCCTCCTTTAAATTTATGCTCACTTCCCATTCTAGATTTTTCTTGATGTTCTTTAAATAATTTATCAAAATCTTTTGTATCTACTTCTATATTATATTCCTTTGCAAGCTCTTCTGTCATTTCTTGTGGGAATCCATATGTTTCATAAAGATTAAATACAACTTCTACAGGAAGAGTAGTAATACCTTTACTTCTTGCATTGTTTACTTCTTTTTCAAATTCTTTTTCACCTTTTTGAAGAGTTCTTACAAATTTATCTTTTTCTTCAACAATTACATTTTTAATTGTCTCTTTTTTATCTAATAATTCTGGATACATTTCTTTAATAGAATCGATTGATATATCTATTAAATTAGAAAGTTCATTTAAATCAATTCCAAGTTTATTTAAATGTCTTGTCATTCTTCTTATTAGTCTTCTTAAAATATATCCTCTATCTACATTGCTTGGTCTGCCACCATCAGAAATAATCATTATACTTGTTCTTAAATGTTCTGCAACTATTCTTCTACTACTAATATTATCAACTTTTTGAAGTTCTTCTAGTTTCTCCATAACTGGAGCAAATAATTCTATTTCAAATGGAGTCTTCTTTCCTTGTAGAAGCATAGTCATTCTTTCAAGTCCAAGTCCTGTATCAACATTTCTTTGTTTTAATTTAGAATATGTACCATCATGGTTTTTAAAATATTCCATAAAAACATTATTCCAAATTTCTACATATTTACCACATCCACAAGATGGATCGCATTTATCAGAACATTTTTCTTTTCCTGTATCATAGAAAATCTCAGTATCTGGTCCACATGGTCCTTCTTCTCCTGCTATCCACCAGTTGTCATCTTTTCCAAAGAAATAAATTCTTTCTTCTGGAATTCCTGCTTCTTTCCAGACATTTGCAGATACTTCATCTCTTGGAGCATCATTATCTCCTTTAAAACATGTTACTGATAACTTTTCAGATGGAATTTCTAATTCTTTAGTTAAAAATTCATAGCTCATTTTTATTGATTCTTCTTTAAAGTAGTCACCAAGTGACCAGTTTCCAAGCATCTCAAAAAATGTTAAATGTCTATTATCACCAACTTCATCAATATCTACAGTTCTCACACATTTTTGATAATCAGTAAGTCTTGTTCCTTCTGGATGTTTTTCTCCTAAAAGGTAAGGTACAAGTGGATGCATTCCTGCTGTTGTAAATAAAACTGATGGATCATTTTCAGGAATTAGTGATGCACTTGGTATAATTTTATGACCATGTCTTTCAAAAAAATTCAAATATTTGTTTCTTATTTCTATTGCTTTCATTCAATTTCCTCTTTTCACTGCCTATAATTTACCTAAAGAATTATATTATAAAGTTTTATAAAAAGCAATAGCAATACTTTATTTTAAGTATTGCTATCTTGCTATTATTCTTTACTCTTTTTTTCTTTTTTCTTCGTTTCTTTGCTTTCTTTTGTTTCTTTTTTTCCTTCTTCTTTCTTTTTAGTTCCCTTTGCCTCTTTTATTCTTAGTATTTTTCCTTCAACATATGCTGCAATAGCTAGATAAACTAAAATATCTGTTAGCTCTTTTATTGCAAGTTCTATAAATATAATACTATTTATTTTATATTCTGTACTTTGCTGAGTTCTATCTAATTCTTCTTGGGTATGATCTCCTGAAATAACAGTCTCTTTTAGTTTTTCTATTTCAGTACTTCTATAATCATTTATATAACTTTTGTTAATATTTGAAAATGCCACATAATCAACTATCATAACTAAAAGTGCAATTATTCCTAAGACTACTCTTACTGTCTTAATTAATGTTACTTTCTTTTCTTCATTTAAACTTGCATTTTTTATACTTTTATTAGCTGCAATCATATGTACAATAAATGAAGTTAATAAAAATATTATAATTATAAGTGTAATTACAAGTGATGGATAAGCTAATCCGTATTTATTTATAATTGTCATTTCTGCGAAAAATGTTATAGCTCCAATTAAAATTCCATATACTAGGAATTTTGAAATATACTTTCCTAAAATTTTTCCTGTATCTTCCATTTTTATCCCCTCTTCTGTATAATCTTAAAAATATTTTATATATATTTTTTTTAAGTGTCAATAAAAAAAGACAAATATTTTATTTGATATTTGCCTTCAATTTTTTAAATTTCAAGTTGACTTCCAAGTATTCCTGCTGCTGATTGAACAACTTTAAGTTCTATGTCTGACATCTTTTTATTTGGTTCTTTTGAAATTAATACTACACTTCCTACAACATCACCGTCTGATATGATAGGATATATTACTTGTGAATTATAAATTCTTTCTTTTTTTTCATTTTTTGTGATTGGAATTGCTATTTCGTCATTATCTTTGCTAGTATATATTTCTTTATTTTCCATAACTTCTTCTAATTCTTTGCTTATACTTTGTTCTAGCATTTCTTTCTTTAGTCCACCAGAAACTGCAATAACACTATCTTTATCTGTAATGCAAGCAATATGTCCTGTAGTCTTTGAAAGAGTATCTGCATAATTTGTAGCAAATTCTGTAAGTTCACCTATTGGAGAATATTTCTTTAGTATTATCTCTCCATCTTTGTCTGTATATATTTCAAGAGGAGAACCTTCTCCTATTCTTAAAGTTCTTCTTATCTCTTTTGGAATTACAACACGACCTAAGTCATCTATTCTTCTAACTACTCCTGTTGCTTTCATTTTTTGCTCCTCCTTTTTAATATTTTACTAATATTATTTCAAGAAAGAGTAAAATTATACATTTTTCCCTATATATTTTAATTATTTTCTTCTTTACTTCCAAATATACTAGGCTTATATAAATCTATTACAATCTCTAAATCTCTGTAAAATTCTTTAAGCATAACAACTTTAATAATGTTTTCTTTACCTCTGCAATAGTCTTCTAATGCCTTTTTTAATTGTTTCATAAATTCATATTCTTCTTTTAGTTTATCTGCATTTTTCTTTGCTCTATCTATTAAAATTTCTTTTATTCTTACAATATCTTCATTACTTGCACATGTTATTCTTTGGAACATTCTATATGCATCATAATATTTAAATATAGGAAAGTCCATGCACTCATTATCAAATCTATCATAGAATAATTCCATTTTGATTGGAATACATTTAAATATTTCATCGGCTTTATCTCTATACATTTTATCTTCTAATTGCATATTTAAATTAGTAAAATGATTTAATACTTCATCCATTTCTTGAGTTGTTGTATTATCAACACCAATTCTAGAAAGTTCCTCTTCTACATTGTCACAATATTCTGAGTTTTTAAATGCAATATCCATTCCATTTAAAAATATTTGCTTTGTTTCTTTTAAATCATTTTGTATTAATCCTCTTTTAATGAAATAACTAAAATAAGCAAAAAGTTTTGTTATTTCTATTAATTTTAATTTTCCTTCTTTTACATCATTTAAAACTTCATTTATAATTAAAGGAAATTGCTCGTCACTAATTTTCCAATATTCTTCTGTAAGAAGTCTTTTATATCCTGGAAGTTTTTCAGTATCTATTGTATTTATAATAGCTTCCATATCTTTTTTCAAAGCTTTCATGTCAAATATTCTTGTTCTTACATAATTTTCTATAAATTTAAAGAATCTATATTCTGATTTAAAATTAAAATAGTAGTTATTATCAAATTCTTTAATATAAAATTGTCTATTATCCATTAAAACTCTAGATGATACAAGAAGTGCTTTATATTCTTCATTACTTTCAATATTTACAAATTTATCTTTAGTAATTTTTCCGTGCTTTTATTTCAAAAGATACAGCAATTGTAAATATTAGCATAGTTTGAAGTACTCTTAAATTTGTATTTGGATATAATCTATTTACATTTTCATATACTTTTGTAAAATCATTTAGTGCATGTTTTAAAATTCTTAAGTTTCTTGTTCCACTTTTATTAAATGTTGCAATAATTAAGTTTTGATTTTCTCTTAAAAATCTTATTAAATCCTCATTATTTTCATATCTCATTAAAAGTCCATTTATAATGTAGTTAAATTTAGGAGCATATTCAAAAGTTTCTCCAATTAGCTTTTCTTTTATTCTTTCATAATCATTTGCTTTATCAAAAACATATTCTATTTTATCTTTTATTTTTTCTACCATTGGTTTATCTGTCGTTTTTGTTAAATCTCCTTGCTTATCTAAAAGATATGTAGCAATAAATGTTTTCATTTCTATATTTGAACTTTTAAATTTAGTAGTAAGTTCTTTTTCGTTACAAATAATTATAGTTTTAATATGATCATGTTCTACAAAGTTATTTATATATCCTAAAATATCTACAACATCAACATTTGCTCTCTCCAAGTCGTCAAAGCAAAGTACCTTATCATCTGTTGAAAAGAAATTTTCGTAATCTATTTTGTCGCCATTTTTTGATACTCCAAATACATTTGCCATATCAAGTCCTGTTTTTGCATATTCTGGGATTGTAGTTTGATTATGTGAATCCATATATTTTTTTAAGTTTTTATCCATAAGTTGTGTTGTTTCTATAAATATCTTTTTACTTATTTCTTCTAAATTTGAAATTCCATATAAAGACATATATATAGTAGTATATTTTTTTCCATTTAGCTGAAGTGATTCTATTTTATCTTTTATTTTATGATTCCAAAAATAAGTTTTTCCGCTTCCCCATTCACCATTTATCATTATTGCATAATCTGTATAATCTGCTCTTACATAATCAAGTATACTTTCTACTAATTCTTCCAAATTTACCACCTTTCAATTTTACCTTTTGATATAACTAAAACATCAATTTTTTTAGGTCTTAATTTTAAAAGTTCTTTTATGCATTCTTTTACAGTAAAACCAGTTGTATATATATCATCAAGTAATATTATTTTTTTATTATTTACTAATTTTAAATATTTTTCATCTACTTTAAAAGCATCTTTTACATTTTCTCTTCTTTCTTTGAAAGAAAGCATGCTTTGCATTTTGTTATCTTTTTGTTTTATCAATATCTTCTCATTATAATCTAACCTTAAATTTTTAGATATTTCTTTTGCTATTAATTCTGTCTGATTGTACCCTCTACTAGATTTTTTATTTTTGCTCATTGGTACTGGTATGATTATATCATAACCATTTAATATTTTACACAAATTTTTATTTTTTAAAATTATATTAGAAAAAGTCTTATACATATAGCTTTTATCATTGAATTTAAATTCAATCATTCTTTTTCTTATTATATCTTTATAATATAGTAAGTAATATATTTTAAATTCAATGTTATTAATTTTATTTTTTATTATCTTTAGCTTTGGGCTTATTTCTGTCAAACAATTTTCACATATCCAATTTTTTGATTTTTTTATACATATTCCACATACTGGTGGAAATAAAAAATTGAGAGCATTTTCTATTATATTCATATATTTTTTTCGTTTGCCCCCAAATTTTTATTTAATTTATTTTAATATATTTATTAATTTATATTTAAGTCCTGTATTTCTTTTTTTGCTTTCCTGATTATTTATCATAAAGCTTATTGTTTTTGATGAACCAAGTACTATAAGTAGCTTTTTAGCACGAGTAATTCCTGTATAAAGTAAATTTTTAGTAAGAAGCATTGGAGCTGCTTGTGGAAGTGCTATTATTACTACATTAAACTCACTTCCTTGTGATTTATGTATTGTTATTGCATATGCAAGTTCTATCTGTTCTAATTCTGAATACATATACCACGCAACTTTTCCATCATCAAATTCTATTTTTATTTGTTTTTCTATTTCATCTATTTTTTCTATTCTTCCAAATTCACCATTAAAAATTCCTGTTCCATTTTCATATTTATCATCTACAGTTCTATCCCAAAAAATATCATAATTATTTTTTATTTGCATTACTCTATCGCCTTCACGAAATACCATGTCTCCATAGTTTTTTTCTTTTTTATTATCATCTTTTGGATTTATATTTTCTTGAAGAATTTTATTTAATTCTTTTGTGCCAAGAGATCCTTTTTTTGTAGGAGTTAATATTTGAATGTCTTTTGAAAAATCATAATCTCCATATTTTTCAAGTCTTCCTGTAGATAATGAAACAATCTGATTTAATATTTTCTCAGTACTAGTTTCGTTTATATAGAAAAAGTCATTATTGCTTTCTTGTCTTTCTTTCTTATCTAAAAACATTTCGCCATTGTTTACTCTATGTGCGTTTACTATAATATCACTTTTAGCCGCTTGTCTAAAAATCTTATCTAAGTTTACAGCATGAACAGTATTAGATTCTATTATATCTTTTAAAACATTTCCTGCACCTACTGATGGAAGCTGATTACTATCTCCTACTAAAACAAGTTTTGTTCCAAGATATATTGCTTTTGTAATATAGTTCATTAAAAATATATCTACCATTGACATTTCATCTATTACAATTATATCTGCATCTATTGGTGTAAAGTCTGCATCTATATTTGCTAATTTATCATCATCTATTTTTCCAATTTCAAGTAATCTATGTATAGTTTTTGCTTCTTCTCCTGTTGCTTCTGACATTTTTTTAGCTGCTCTTCCGAGTTGGAGCACAAAGTACAACTTTTTTCTTATGAATTTTGTATATATCAATTAGACTTTTTATAATTGTAGTTTTTCCGAGTTCCGTGGTCCTCCTGTTATAATTGATACATTATTTTCATTTACACTATTTAAAGCTTCTTTTTGTTTCTCTGAAAGAATAATATCCATTGTTTTTTCTTGTTTTAATAATTCTTTTTCAAAATTATCAATATATTTTATATTCTTTGTTCTAGTCATCATATAAATTCTTTCAGCTACATTTTTTTCAGCCTCAAATAATAGTTTTAAATAATACCATTCTGTATCATCATCTCTTTTTTCATATACAATTTCTTCTGATGCTTTTAAACTAATCAAGTTTTCTTCTATATGTTTCTCTTCTATATTCAGTCTATCTTTTACAAACTTTATTAAAATTTCTTTCTGAAGGCATGTATTTCCATTATAGCTTGCAAGTAAAAGAGCATATTTAATTCCAGCTTTTACCCTTTCATAACTATCTATTTCTATTCCAAGATCAAGTGCAATTTTATCTATTTTAAAGAAATCAACACCATATGCAATATCTACTAAAATATATGGATTATTTTTTATTGTATCTACTGCATTTTGTCCGAAGTTTATCAAAAATCTTCTTACTATTTGAAGCTCCTATTCCAAATTTTTCTAAGAATTCTACTATCTGCCAAAGTCCCCATTTTTCATTAAACTCATCTGCAATTTCTATTGCTTTTTCCTCAGTTATTCCCTTTACCTCAGAAAGTCTTTTAGGCTCAAATTTAAAAATGTTTAGAGTATCTTCTCCAAATTTATCTACTATTTTCTTAGCAGTAGCAGGACCTACTCCTTTTATTATTCCATTTGCTAAATATTTTTCTAAAGCATCTTTACTTTTAGGAAGTTTTTTTTCAAAATATTCTATTTTAAATTGCCTTCCATAATCTTGATGTGTAACAAATTTTCCTTTAAGTTTTAAATAATCTCCACTATTAATAAACGGAAGATAACCGAACTACTGTAAATATTTCTTCTTCCGTTACAAAGCTTGCTATCGTATATCCGTTTTGTTCATTTTGATAAATTATCTCTTCAATTTGTCCTTCAAGTTCCATTTATTTTTTCCTTTTCTTAATGCTTTTTAAAGTTTATCAAAAAAACCTAGTTTTTACAATGTAAATTTTAAAAAAGTAATAGAGCTAAAGAAAAACTTCTTTTTGCTCTATCACTTCTTATTTATTATAAATTATTAACTATTTTCTTTTATTTAATATAATAGCTCCTGCTATTGTAACTATTACAACAACTCCTGCTACAGCGTATACATTTTCTACACCCATTTTTGGTGTATTATCTTGTTCATCTTTTTCTTCTTTTTTTGCAGGTTCTTTTTTGTTTTCTGTTGCAGGTACTTTTTTAACTGTTATTTCAACATCTGAATCTACAGCTTTATTCATATCTATTTCTTTACTATCAGCTTTATAGTATAAACCTTCAACTGTTTTATCTGCTTGTAATTTTTCAATATAAGCTTTTACGAATTGATCATCTTTTAAAGCTTTTCCTTTTTCTACTTGGAATTTTTTATCTCCTACTACTACAGTAACAGTTTCTGTATTTGCTGCAGTTTCTAATTTCATAGTGTCTGTATCAAATTTTATATTAACTGTTTGATCAAAATCTCCATCGCCATCCCAGTCAAATTCATAAATAAATGCTGTATCAATATTATTTGCTACTATATAGTTTAATGTCATATTGCTCATTGGTAACCAAGTATATACGAAACGATTTTGGTTTGTATTTTTAGCATCTGCTGTTGAATCTTCAACTTCTTTGAAGTTACTTCTGCTCCAGCTATTTCCTTTCCAGTTCCATTTTCCTCTATATTGTGCTTTATCTAATTTTTCTTTTGCAACTTCTGGTGCATTAAATTTAAATCCTATCCAGCATCCATCTTGATATCTTCCTATATTTGTATCTTTTGCAACCCATTTTAATGTAACATTTTTATATATAACATTAACTGTTTTTGTTTCATTTCCTGTAATGTTTACTTCTCCTACTACGCAATCATTATTTTTTCCTAATTCATCAACTTTTCCATAAGGTTTTACTTCTTCTGCTGCTTTTACTGTACTAGATAATGTAATTACAGCCATAACAGCAAATGCCATTGCTAATACTGAAATAATTTTTTTCATTATTATTTCTCCTTTCATAAAAATAAATAATATATATTAAGTTTAAAATATTAAAAACAAGCACAAAAAGGATAGACTACAAAAATAGTCTATCCTTTATATTTTTTGCATCAAAACAAAAGCTAAATTTTACTTCGTTAGAAGTATAGCTCTCTCTCTCT
>CANQYZ010000038.1 GCA_947628215.1 uncultured Clostridia bacterium
GGAATATATCCACCGTTTTTCTTTATATTTACTGATACTTCTGCTGGATTAAATGTAGCAAAAGTATAGAAAAATGTAAATCCAACAATTAATAATAAATATACGATTGCATTAGCAATTGCAAATCCCAGTCCAACTTGTGAAGTAGATGTTGCAATTGAAAATTGATATAATCCATTTAAAAATCCTTTTCCACTTTGTATTGAAGCTGGTGAAAAGATTTGTATTAACATTGCTGGAAATGTCATAAATGATGAAGCAAAAATTATTGGCATTACACCTGCCATTGCAAGTTTTAATGGAATATGAGTATTTTGTCCACCATACATTTTTCTTCCAACTACTTTTTTAGCATATTGAACTGGAAGTCTTCTTTCAGCTTGTTGTACAAATACAACACCTGCAACTAATATGATTGCACCTATTAAAATTCCAAGTGAAATTAAGAAGTTTGTTGTTGTAAATGGTCTAAATGCTAAATTAAATAGTGTTAAAGCGCCTTGTGGTATAGCTGATATAATACCTACAAATATTAACATAGATATACCATTTCCAATTCCTTTTCCTGTGATTTGATCTCCAAGCCACATTAAAAGTGTAGTACCTGCTACTAATGAAAGTACAAATATCATTGCAGTTCTTACACCTGGATTTACAAATACATCTGTGTAACTTCTGCTATATGATAAATAGATTCCTAGTGCTTCTATAGTAGATAGTACTATAGTTAATACTTTTGTATATTTGTTTATTTTTTGTCTTCCGGCTTCTCCGCCATCTTTAGTAAGTTTTTCTAAAGATGGAATTATCATTGCTAATAATTGTAGAATAATTGAAGCTGTTATGTATGGAGTAATTGACATAGCAAATATTGATAATCTAGAAAAAGCTCCACCTGAAATTGTATTGATTAGTCCTGTTAATGTTGATGTTGCATTATTTAGTTCCTCACTTAATACTGCTGAGTTTACACCAGGAACTATAATGTAACAACCTAATCTAAATATTACTATTAATAGTAATGTATATAAAATTCTATTTCTTATATCTGGATTTTTTAGCGAGTTTTTTATTGTGTTTAACAACTAAATCACCTCTATCTTTCCACCTGCAGCTTCTATTTTTTCTGCAGCTGTTTTAGTAAATCTATTTGCTTTAACAGTTAAAGCTTTTTCTATTGTTCCTGTTCCTAGAATAACAATACCATCATTTATTTTTCCAATAATACCTTCTTTTAGTAAGCTTTCAGCTGTAACTTCTTTTGCTTCTGATTTATTAAGCATTGTTAAAGTTACTTCTGTATAAGTGTTAGCATGAATATTATTAAATCCTCTTTTTGGTAATCTTCTATATAAAGGTGTTTGACCTCCTTCAAAACCTCTTCTAACTCCGCCGCCAGATCTTGCTTTTTGTCCTTTATGTCCTTTTCCAGAAGTTTTTCCTAGGCCTGAACCGATTCCACGACCAACTCTTTTTCTAGTTACTTTTTTAACTGCTGGCTTTAATTCACCTAATTGCATCCTTCGCACCTCCTTGCTCAAACTCTCTATATACATTTTGAAAAATACAATAATATTTAATCATAATTTATATTTTTTTACTAGTATATTTTTATTTAATTATAAAATTTCTGATACTTTTTTTCCTCTTTTTTTAGCAACTTCTTGAACAGTATTCATGTTCTTTAAAGCTTCTATTGTTGCATATACAACATTTCTTGGATTATTTGTACCAATAACTTTTGTTTTTATATCTCTATAACCTGCAAGTTCTAGAACTGGTCTTACACTACCACCAGCGATAACTCCAGTACCTTCACTTCCTGGTTTTAATATTACAGTTGCAGCACCAAATTTTCCAATGAATTCATGAGGAATTGTTGTTCCTACTATTGGAACTTCTACTAAATTCTTTTTAGCTTCTTCAATAGCTTTTCTAATAGCATCTGGAACTTCAGCAGCTTTTCCGTTTCCAACTCCAATGTGTCCATTTTCGTCTCCAACAACTACTACAGCGCTAAATCTAAAAGTTCTACCACCTTTAACAACTTTAGCAACTCTGTTTATAGCTACTACTTTTTCTTTTACTTCTAAAGTTTTCTCTTCCATGAATTTAAGTTTCTCCTTCCTTTATGGTTTAGAAATTTATTTTAAATTAGAATTTTAGTCCGCCTTCTCTTGCAGCTTCTGCTAATTCTTTAACAACACCATGATAAATATATCCGCCTCTATCAAATACAACTGTATCAATTTTATTAGCTAAAGCTTTTTTTGCAATTAAAGTTCCTAATTCTTTTGCAGCTTCTTTATTAGATTTCTTTGTTTTTACATCTTTATCTAATGTAGATGCAGAAACTAAAGTAACTTGCTTTTCATCATCTATTACTTGAACATATAAGTTACTATTACTTCTAAATACACATAATCTTGGGCATTCAGCAGTACCACTTATTTTTGTACGAACTCTTTTATGTCTTCTTTCTCTTTCTGTTTTTCTATCAGTTTTAGTAATCATCTTTTTCTCCTTTCTAAATTTTTACATTCTATTTAGAATTTTATTTTTTACCAGCTTTACCTTCTTTACGTCTGATAACTTCTTCAGCATATTTAATACCTTTACCTCTATATACTTCAGGTGGTCTCTTTGTTCTAATAACGGCTGCCATTTGACCTACTTTTTCTTTATCAATTCCTTTTACGATAATTTCGTTTGGATTTGGTACTTCAAAAGTAATTCCTTCTGGCTCTTCCATCTCTACTGGATGAGAATAACCTAAACTTAGAACTAATTTTTTACCTTGTTTTTGAGCTCTATAACCAACACCATTAACTTCTAGTTTTCTTGTAAATTCTTCTGATGTTCCTTTAATCATGTTGCTTATTAAAGTTCTTGTTAAACCATGTAAACTTTTATTAAATGGTTCATCATTTATTCTTTCAACTTTTACTGTTCCATTTTCAACTGAAACTTTTATGTTTTTGTGAACTTCTCTTTCTAATGTTCCCTTAGGTCCTTTTACAGTAACTTTGTTTCCGTCAACACTAACTTCAACTCCTGCAGGTACTGTAATAGGTAAGTTTCCTATTCTTGACATTGTAAGTTTTCCTCCTATCTTTAATATTACCAAACATATGCTAAAACTTCTCCACCTACACCTAATTCTCTTGCTTGTTTATCTGTAACAATTCCTTTTGATGTAGATATTAAAGCTATACCTAAACCATTTAATACTTTAGGTAATTCATCTTTTGATGCATATATTCTTAATCCTGGTCTACTAATTCTTTTTAATCCAGAAATTATTTTATTACCTTTCTCATCATATTTTAAAGTAATTCTTATAATTCCTTGTGTTTCATTCTTTATTTCCTCAACATCTTTTAAATATCCTTCATCTAATAATGTCTTAGCAATAGCCATTTTCATATTAGAAGCAGGAACATCTACAGTTTTGAATTTTGAACTATTTGCATTTCTTATTCTTGTTAGCATATCTGCAATTGGGTCTGTTGTATTCACTTGTTTTACCCTCCTTTTACTTAAATTTCTATTATTTTACCAGCTTGCTTTTTTAACTCCTGGGATTTCTCCTTTATGAGCTAATTCTCTAAAGCATACACGGCATATTCCAAATTTTCTAATGTAAGCATGTGGTCTTCCACAAATTTTACATCTGTTGTATTCTCTTGTTTTGTATTTTTGTTCTTTGACACATTTTACTTTTAATGATTTTTTTGCCATTTCTTTTCCTCCTTCTTTAAAAGGTTAATTTTAATTTACTCTAAAAGGCATTCCTAATAATCTTAATAACTCTCTAGCTTCTTCATCAGTTTTAGCTGTTGTTACGAAAATTACATCCATACCTCTTACTTTATCAATTTTATCATATTCAATCTCTGGGAATATTAATTGTTCTTTAATACCCATTGAATAATTTCCTCTACCATCAAAAGAGTTTGTAGATACTCCTCTGAAATCTCTAACTCTAGGAAGTGCTACATTAAATAGTTTGTATGCAAAATCATACATCTTTCCAGATCTTAATGTTACTTTGCATCCAATTTTAGCTCCTTCTCTTAATTTGAAAGCTGCTATTGATTTTTTAGCTTTTGTCTCAACTGGTTTTTGTCCAGTAATTAAGCTTAAATCATTCATAGCATTATCTAATGCTTTTGGATTATCTTTTAAATCTCCTAATCCTATATTTATAACTATTTTTTCAAGCTTTGGTACTTCCATAACTGATTTATATTCAAATTTTTTCATCATTTCTGGAACTACTTCGTTTTTATATAATTCTCTTAACTTTTCCATCTAGAATTTTTCCTCCTTTCCACAAATTAGTTTAATTTTGTGTTACATTTCTTGCAAACACGAACTTTATTTCCATCTTTATCTATTTCATATCCGATTTTTGTAACTTTACCACATTTTGGGCAAACTACATTTACTTTGCTACTATGTATAGCACATTCTGAAGATATAATTCCGCCTTCTTCACCTTGTTTTCTAGGTTTAACGTGTTTTTTTCTTAAATTAACACCTTTAACTATTACTTTTTCAGTCTTAGGTATAATTTCTAATACTTCTCCAGTTTTTCCTTTATCGTTTCCAGATAAAACTTGAACTGTATCTCCTTTTCTTATTTTCATTTATTTTTTCACCTCTTCATTTTAAGATTGTCTTAAAAACTCACAGAATTACTTTGTAATTCAGCCTATTTCAGGAGAATTACAATTTTAATTCTTATTACTTTGCAATTCTACCTTAAGATTTTTATAATTTAATTTCATCTTGTGCAGAATTACAGAGTAATTCTGCTTTATTTCTCTTATTGCAGAACTATAAATAATTCTGCTTTTCTCTTATTGCAGAATTAAACTAATTCTGCATCTTTAATTCGTAAGATTTTAAAAATGTTTCTCATTTTTAAAATTAACGAATTAAAGAACTTCAGGTGCTAAAGATAAGATTTTCATATAATCTTTTTCTCTTAATTCTCTTGCTACTGGTCCAAATATACGTGTTCCCTTTGGAGTACCATCATCACGAATAATAACAGCTGCATTTTCATCAAATTTTAAATAAGAACCATCTGCTCTTCTAACACCTTTTTTGCTTCTTACTACAACAGCCTTAACTACTTCTCCTTTTTTTACAACACCACCTGGTGTAGCACTTTTAACAGAAGCAATTATGATGTCGCCTATTTCAGCATATTTTCTATGTGATCCACCTAAACATCTGATACACATTAGTTCTCTTGCACCAGTGTTATCGGCAACTTTTAATTTAGATTGTTGCTGTACCATAATCAGTTTTCCTCCTTATTAAACTTTAAGATTCTATTTTATTACTACTTTTTCTACTATTTCAACAAGTCTCCATCTTTTATCTTTTGATAATGGTCTTGTTTCCATAACTTTTACTTTATCGCCTATTTGACATTCATTGCTCTCATCATGAGCTTTTAATGTATATGTCTTTTTAACAGTTTTCTTATAAATTGGATGTCTAACACTATCTTCTACTTTAACTACGATAGTTTTATCCATTTTATTAGATTCTACTGTTCCAATTAATGTTTTACGAAGATTTCTTTCTTCCATAATCCTGGATTTCTCCTTTCTAAAATTTATTTATTGTCGCTTAATTCTCTTTCATTTAATACAGTTTTTATTCTTGCGATGTCTTTCTTCACTTCTCTAATTTTTACTGGATTATCTAATCCATTTGCAGCTAAGTTAAATCTTAGTTTGAATAATTCTGATTTTAATTCACTTAGTTCTTTTTCAAGGTCTGGTGAAGACATCTCTTTAATCTTATTTATCTTCATCATTATCACCACCTATTTCATTTTCTCTAGCTACGAATTTTGTTCTAACAGGTAATTTATGAGCAGCTAATCTTAAAGCTTCTCTTGCTATATCTTCTGTTACGCCTGCTATTTCGAACATTACTCTTCCAGGTTTTACAACAGCAACCCAGTATTCTGGTGCTCCTTTACCTTTACCCATACGAGTTTCAGCTGGTTTCTTAGTTACTGGTTTGTTTGGGAATATTTTAATCCAAACTTTTCCACCTCTTTTAATATAACGTGTCATTGCAATACGGGCAGCTTCTATTTGATTTGATGTTATCCATCCAGCATCTAATGCTTGTAATCCATAATCACCTTCATTAACAAGAGTTCCTCTTGTTGCTTTTCCTCTATTTCTACCCTTTTGCATTTTTCTATATTTTGTTCTTTTTGGCATTACTGGCATTATTCTTCTCCCCTTTCTGCTTCAACAGTTTTTTTCTTTTCAGGAAGAACTTCTCCTTTATAAATCCAAACTTTAACACCTATTTTTCCATAAGTTGTATCTGCTTCATAGAATCCATAATCTATATCAGCTCTTAAAGTTTGAAGAGGAATAGTACCTTCTTTGTAAAACTCAGTTCTAGCCATATCAGCTCCACCAAGTCTTCCTGATACTGCAGTCTTTATTCCTAAAGCTCCTGCTTTCATTGATTTTTGCATTGCTTGTTTCATTGCTCTTCTGAAAGAAATTCTTCTTTCTAGTTGATTACAAATATTTTCTGCAACTAATTGTGCATCTGTATCAATATTTTTTACTTCAACAATGTTTAGGTTTACTTCTTTACCTATCATTTTTTGAATATCATTTTTTAATATTTCAGCTAAATTTCCACCTTTTCCTATTACTAGTCCAGGTTTTGCTGTATATACATTTATTCTTACGAATTTAGCAGTTCTTTCAATTTCTATTTTTGAAATTCCACTAACAAATAATTTACTTTTAACATATTTACGGATTTTATAATCTTCTGCTAAGTTATCACCAAAGTCTTTTGAATCAGCATACCATCTTGAATTCCAATCTTTAATTACGCCAACTCTTAATCCGTTAGGATGTACTTTTTGTCCCATGTTAAAAATCCTCCTTTCTCCTATTTAGTTTCTCTTAAAACTATTGTTATATGACTTGTTCTTTTTCTTATTCTAACAGCTGATCCTTTTGCAGCTGGTCTAATTCTCTTTAATGTTGGACCTTGGTTTGCATATATTTCTGCAACATATAGGTCTTCACTTTTTAAGAAATGATTGTTTTCTGCATTAGCTATAGCTGATTTTAATAATTTCTCTAATATTTCACTTGAAGCTTTTGGTGCAAATTTTACAATTGCTAAAGCTTCTGAAACTTTTTTTCCTCTTATTAAATCTGCTACTATTTTAACTTTTCTAGCTGAAATTCTAGCATAGTTTAATGTTGCTCTAGCTTCTGCTACTGGCTCTTGCATTTCTTCCATTACTTGTTTCCTCCTTTTTAGAATTTCGGTATAAGAATTAATTTTCTATTATTATATGTTCCTAAAATTAGTTAGCAACTTTTGATGTTTTATCTCCTGAATGACCTTTAAAAGTTCTTGTTGGAGCAAATTCTCCTAATTTATGTCCTATCATTTCTTCTGCTATATAAATAGGAACATGTTTTCTACCATCATGAACAGCTATTGTATGACCAACCATTTGTGGATAAATTGTAGAAGCTCTTGACCATGTTTTTAAAACTTCTTTTTTACCACTTTCGTTCATAGCTTCAATTCTCTTTAATAGCTTTGGTTCCACATATGGTATTTTTTTGCTTGATCTTGACATGATACTCATTTCCTCCTTTTATTATTTTCTTCTCTTAACTATAAACTTGTTAGTTACTTTGTTTTTCTTTCTTGTCTTATATCCTAGTGCTGGTTTACCCCAAGGAGTCATTGGTCCTGCATGACCTACAGGAGCTCTACCTTCACCACCACCATGTGGGTGATCTACTGGGTTCATAACAGATCCTC
>CANQYZ010000039.1 GCA_947628215.1 uncultured Clostridia bacterium
GATGAAAAAGTGCTGAATCCCAACGAAGGAGACCTTCAGGGCAAGCCAGCCGGTGAGGACGAAGAAAGCGAGGAGAACGATAGCGGCGGTTCCGGAGAAAGTTTCTGCTCTGCGGTGACGGCGGGGGGTGCTGGTGCTGGAGTTTTCAAAGTCCACTTTGCAAAGGTTTCCCTCTGTCACATAGTGGATGTTGCTTTTGGAACTGGAGTGAGAACCCCGATAGTTGTTGTTTCGTGCTGCCATAAGAATTACCTCCAATATATAAAATGTAATTATATTATAGCAGATAATAATAGAGATTAAATCCTATGTAATGTAAAAATAACAAAAATGTAATATGAGATAAAAGTAAAAAACTTATTTTTAAATTGACAAAAGATATTTTTTAATAGATAATATTTTATAGAATATTATAAGAAATACAAAAGAATAATAAAGTACGGAGGATAAAATTTATGTATATTTTCAATAGAATTACAGTAGTTCCACAGCTTCCAAAGAGAATTGATAAACTTGCAGAAATAGCAAATAATTTATGGTGGTCATGGAATACAGAATTTTTAAAACTTTTCAAGATGATAGATTTAGACTTATGGGAAAGTATAGATAAAAACCCAACTAAATTTTTAAAATTAGTAAATCAAGAAAAAATAGAGAAAATAGCAGAAGATACAGAATTTTTAAAAGCATATGATAAAGTTGTATGCAATTATGATAGTTATATATATAGTAAAGATACATGGTTTTCTAAAAAACATCCAAAAAACATGAAAGATACAATTGCATATTTTTCTGCAGAATATGGATTAGATGAGATACTTCCAATTTATTCTGGTGGACTTCGGAATTTTATCAGGAGATCATTTAAAAGCATCAAGTGATTTAGGAATTCCACTAGTTGCAGTTGGACTTTTATATAAAAATGGATATTTTACTCAAAGAATTAATGCATTTGGTCATCAAGAATCAGAATATCAAAATATTGATTTATACAATCTTCCAATAAACCCAGTAAAAGATGATTTAGGAGAAGATTTAGTAATTTCTATTCCAATGCTTGGAAATGATTTATACTTAAAAGTATGGGAAATTAAAGTAGGAAGAGTAAATCTTTATCTAATGGATTCAGATATAGAGAAAAATATTGAAGAATATAAAAATATTACACTTAGATTATATGGTGGAGATAAAGAAATGAGAATAAGACAAGAGATTGTCTTAGGAATGGCAGGAGTTAAACTTCTTAAAGTATTAGGTTATAATCCTACTGTTTATCATATGAACGAAGGTCATTCATCTTTCTTAACACTTCAGCTTATAAAAGATGTAATGGATGAAAAACAAGTTTCATTTAATATAGCAAAAGAAATAGTAACTTCAAAAACTATATTTACAACTCATACTCCAGTTCCAGCAGGAAATGATATATTTGATTTAAGTTTAATGGATAAATATTTTAATGGTATCTGGGATGAATATGGAATTACAAGAGAAGAATTTTTAAAACTTGGAATGAGAGAGACTGAAAACTTAGAATCAGGATTTAATATGGGAATACTTGCACTTAGAATTTCTGGAAAGAAAAATGGTGTAAGTAAACTTCATGGAGCAGTATCTAGAGAACTATTTGCTGATGTTTGGCCAGAGATTGCACCAAATGAATCACCAATTACTTATGTAACAAATGGTATTCATACTTGCTCATGGCTTGCTCCAAATATAAAAGAATTATATAACGAATATTTAGTTCCATATTGGCAAGAAAATATACATGATAATAATACATGGAAGAAGATAAGTTCTATTCCAGATGAAAGACTTTGGGCAGAACATTTAAAGAGAAAAGAAAGACTTATGACAGTAATAAAAGAAAATATTACTGAAAGATTTAGAAAAAGTGGATACGGATATGAACAGATTGCAGATTTTACTTCAAAATTAAATCCTAATGCCTTGACAATAGGATTTGCTAGAAGATTTGCAACTTATAAAAGAGCAACTTTAATATTTAAAGATATTGAAAGATTAACACAAATATTAAATGATAAAGATAGACCAGTTCAACTTGTATTTGCAGGAAAAGCACATCCAGCAGATATTGAAGGACAAGATTTAATAAAACAAATTCATGATATTGCAATGATGCCACAATTTAAAGAAAAAATATTTATACTTGAAAATTACAATATGAATATTGCAAGATATTTAATAAGTGGTGTAGATGTATGGCTAAATAATCCAAGAAGACCAATGGAAGCTTCTGGTACTAGTGGAGAAAAAGCATCTGTAAATGGTGTAGTAAACTTTAGTGTACTAGATGGCTGGTGGGCAGAAGGTTATAATGGAACAAACGGCTGGGCAATTGGAACAAATGCAAATTATGAATCTTATGATATACAAGATACAGCAGATAGCAATAGTATATATAATACATTAGAAAACAAAATAATTCCTGCATATTATAATAAACCAGAAGGCGGAATTTCTAAAGAATGGCTTAAATATATGAAGAATTCTATAATTTCAACAGGAGGAAATTATAGTACATCAAGAATGCTTGTAGAATATACAGAAAATTTATATCTTCCACTTTGTGATCAATATAATCAAAACTTCACAGATTTAGAGAAGGTAATGGATTTCTATAAATGGAAAAAAGCTGCAAAAGAAAGATGGAACGAAATAGAAATTACACAAAATGATAATATAGATAATGTAAAACTAAATGCAGGAGATGTAATTACAGTTTCATGTTTTGTTAAACTTCCAAATTTTGATCCAAATAATGTATCTGTACAAGTATACTATGGTCAAATATTAGAAAATGGTACTGTAAATAATATTAGTGTTACTGAAATGAAAAAAGCAGATAAATCTTCTGAGAACTCTGATGTAATAAAATATGAGACTTCAATAAAACTTACAACTGGTGGAAATTTTGGTTATACTTTTAGAGTTATGCCAAAACATGATATGTTAATAGATTCAGCAAATATGAATTTAATAAAATGGATGGTAAAATAATAAAAATAAATGTATTTAAGAAAGAAGTAGGTTTTAAATCTACTTCTTCTATGTCTTTTTCACTTTTTTTACTTATTATGTAAAAAAGTTATAATAAAATATTGTTTATTAAAAGTTTTTCTGTTATAATTGCTAAGGCGAAATAGCAAAGTTTAATTTTTAAGTTAGTTTATAATAAATTTTTATATAGAAAGAGGAATGAAAAATGAAATCAGATTTAAGGAAAACAAACATTGTATGTACTATAGGTCCTGCAAGTGAAGACAAGTTAGAAGAACTTATGAATGCAGGAATGAATATGGCTAGAATTAACTTTTCTCATGGTAGCTATGAAGAGCAAAGATCAAAAGTTGAAAAATTTCTAGAAATCAGAAAGAGACTTGGTCTTCCAGTTGGATTATTACTTGATATGCAAGGTCCTGAAATTAGAACAGGAAAATTAGAGCAAAATCCAGAAATATTAAATAGCGGTGATAAGTTTGTAATTGTAAATGAAGATATTATAGGAGATAATACTAAAGTTACAGTTACTTATAAAGAATTATATAAGGATGTAGAAGTTGGTACAAAGATATTAATCGATGATGGTTTAATTGAACTTAGAGTAGATGAGATTAAAGATAAGGATATTTATTGTACTATAATTAGTGGTGGAAAACTTGGAAATAGAAAGAGTGTAAATATTCCAGGAATTCATATTAATCTTCCAGGTTTAAGTGAGAAAGATATTCAAGACTTAAAAGATGGAGCTAGAGTTGGATTTGATTATGTTGCAGGATCTTTTATCAGAAACGTAGATGATGTAAGAAATATAAGAAAAGTATTAGATGAAAATGGCGGAAAAGATATTAAGATAATATGCAAAATAGAAAACCAAGAAGGAATTGATAATATTGAAGAAATAATTGAAAATTCTGATGGTATTATGATTGGACGTGGAGACATGGGAGTTGAAATTCCAATGGAAGATGTTCCAGTTGTTCAAAAAAGATTTATAAGATTATGTAATGCTGCTGGAAAACCAGTTATTACAGCAACACAAATGCTTGAATCTATGACACATAGCCCAAGACCAACAAGAGCTGAGGTAAGCGATGTTGCAAATGCTGTATATGATAGAAGTAGCTGCGTAATGCTATCTGGAGAATGTGCACAAGGTGAATATCCAGTAAAATGTGTTGAAACAATGTCAACTATTGCAAAACATATTGAAAGAAACATTAAATATTGGAAGAGATTTGATAATAGAGTATTAGAATTAGATAAAAATGATTTAGAGTTTAACGTTGCATATACTGCAGGAAAAACAGCTAGAAATATGATGGCTGATGCAATAGTAGCTTATACTAATACTGGAAGAACTGCCAAACTTTTATCTGCAATTGGACCTGCTTGTCCTATATTAGTAGTTACAGATAATGAAAAAACATATAATCAATTATCTATAGTATGGAATGTATTTCCAGTACTTATCAAAGATGAAACTGATATTGATACTATTATTGAAAAAGGTATTGAAAAACATAGAGAGCTTGGTAATTTAGAGGTAGGAGATTCTATTATCCTAGCAGGTGGAAGTAAAGTACTTCCAAATTATCCAGCAAGTAAAGTTTTCGGTGGATTTCTTAAAATAGAATAAAATTTGTAAATAAACTTAAATAAAAGATATTAAGAAAGATAGTTTAACTAATCTTTCTTAATATTTTTAACTATTTTTTGCCTTTAAAATTTTTTTATAAATAATATTTTAGATTTTTTTATCATTTTTAATATGAATTTCTTCATATTTATTTCTAATAAATTTTAAATCTTTTTTATTCACAATATATTTTATTTTTTTATTTTTGATAATTTAATTCTTATATTTTGAAGAGCAAGAGTATTATGTATAGAATTTCTATAAATTAAAAAAATATATTGAAAAAATATATTGAAAAATATATTGAAAATTATTTTAAAACATAGTACAATGAAAACAAGGAATACAATGAATGAAAGGAGAAAAACTATGGAACTTGCAAAAATAACTTCAAAAGGACAAATTACATTACCAATTTCAATAAGAAGAAAATTAAGACTAAAAGACGGAGAAAAAGTTGCTTTTATAGAAAAAGATGGCGGTTATCTTTTAGTAAATCCGATAGAATTAATAATTGATGAAGCAAGAGAGGCTCTTAAAGGTGAAGCTGAAAGGTTAGGTCTTAAAAATGAAGAAGATGTAGCAGAAATGATAAAAGAAATCAGAAAGGAGAATAACCCTAAGTAATAAATGCGAATTATGTTAGACACAAATATATTGATTTCAATTTTAATTTTTGATAGCTACAAATTGAAAAACATGATTGCAGACATTTGTTTAAATCACAAATTAATTTTAAGTTCTTATATTTTAGAGGAATTAAAAAGAGTAGTAGAAAGAAAATTTCCTAATAAGAAGGAAAAAATATATAAAGTATTATATAAAATACCATTCGAGTTAATAATCATAGATTCAAAAATATATGAAATAGAAAACTATTATATTAGAGATTCTAAAGACTTTCCAATTTTATGTTCTGCTATCATGTCAAATGTAGATATATTAATTACTGGAGACAAAGATTTTAAAAATATAAATATAGAAGGATTAATTATTTTAACGCCAAGTGAATATATGGATAAATATTATTATGGGTATTGTTAAAAAATTTAATATAGAATATAATAATATTAATTTATTAAAAGAGGAGAGATTATTATGGAAGACTTACAATATAATACATCTGAAGTAACAAATGTTAAAAATACTCTTGCTAAAACATTCTTATGGATGTTCATGGGAGTACTTGCTACAGCAATAATAGCTGTTTTTACTTATTCAACAGGACTTGCAGAGACATTTGTTATGGATGGAACTTTTGCTTTAATATGTATAGCAGAAATAGTAGTAGTACTAGTATTTTCACTATTATTTAGAAAACTTCCTGCTGCAGTAGTAACATTATTATTCTTTGCATATGCAATGATTACAGGAGTTACACTATCTACTATATTTTATATTTATGAAGTAAATTCAATTATTATGGCATTATTTGCTTCAGCTATTGCTTTTGGATCACTTGCATATCTTGGATATAGAACAGATAGAGATATAAGCTCACTTGGAACTATTTGCATGGTAGGACTTATCTTAGGATTAATATTAAGTGTAATAAATATTTTTTTAGGAAATGCAATGCTTGATATAGTTTTAGATTGGGTAATTTTAGCAATATTCTTAGGATTTACAGCATATGATATGAATAAGATTAAACAAGTTTTAATGTCAGGCGAATTTGATGCAGAAAAAGTATCTGTATATGGAGCTATGGAATTATACTTAGATTTTATTAACATATTCTTAAGAATATTATCTTTATTTGGAAATAGAAGAGATTAAAAGTATTTAAAATAAAAAAATATGAAAGAAATCTAAAAATTTTTTTAGGTTTCTTTTTTTATATTTATAAAGTTAAAAATGTTTGTTAAATTTTTATTTTTTATATAGATTTTATAGATTACTTATGTAATAATAAAGACGAAAATAAAGTATATATTTTAGAAAGAGAGAAAAAAATATGCAATCATTATATGAATTTTATAAAATAGGAAATGGTCCATCTAGTTCACATACAATGGGACCTAAAAGAGCAGTAGATAGATTCATAAATATTCATCAAGATATAGATAAGCTAAAGGTAATTCTTTATGGTTCTTTAGCACTTACTGGAAAAGGACATTTAACAGATAGCATTATAAAAAGTGCTGCAAAAGATATAGAAACAGAAATAATATTTGATACTAAAAAAGAATGTACTGTACATCCAAATACAATGCAAATTATTGGATTTAAAGATGGAAAACAAATCGATGATTGGACTGTATATTCAGTAGGTGGTGGAACTATAAAAATAGAAGGACAAGAAGAAGCAACTCCAAAAGATATATATGAGCTTAGCAAATTTGAAGATATAAAGCTATACTGTAAAAAGAATAATTTAAAATTATATGAGTATGTATATAATGTTGAAGGATATAATATTAAAGAATATTTAAAAACAGTATGGGATGCTATGAAAGAAGCAGTAGAAAGAGGACTTGTAGCATCTGGTAAGATGCCGGGAAGACTTAGAATTATGAGAAATGCAAAAAATGTATATAATACAGTAGTAGACAATGAAGATGAAGCATTAAAGCAAACAAGATTATTAACTTCTTATGCTATAGCAGTTAGTGAAGAAAATGCTTCTGGAGGAAAAATTGTAACAGCTCC
>CANQYZ010000040.1 GCA_947628215.1 uncultured Clostridia bacterium
TTTAGACACTTATGCTAAATTTATACTTTATTTTTGATAATAAAAGTCTTATAATTAATAAGATTCGTTCAGAAAGGATGTTATTATGAGAAAGATTACAGACTTTATTGTAAATAAAAGATATTTAATTATAGTGATATTTTTGATACTGACGGTTATTTCAGCTATAGTATCTACAAAAGTAAATATTAACCATGATATTCAAAAATACTTACCCAAAACATCTGAAACAAAACAAGGATTAGATATTATGGAGGAAGAGTTTAAAGGAACAGAAACCAGCTCTTTTAATATAATGTTTAAAGACTTAAAAGATGAAGAAAAAGAAGATGTATATAATTATTTATCTAAAATAAATAATGTAGATGAAGTAGAATATGATAGCTCAGAAAAATACAACAAAGATGATTATACTTTGTATGTAGTAAATGTAAAAGATAAAGAAGATTCAAAAAAGGCTGCTGATATATTTAATAATGTACAAGAAAAATATAAAGATTATGAATTTTATACAAGTGGAAGTATATCAGATAAAAATAGTCCAGTTGTTGAAGTTTGGATATTAGTATTTGCAGTTGTATGTGCAATGATTATTCTAATTATAATGTGTGATTCTTACTTTGAGGCATTTTTATTTTTAGGAACAATCTTAATTGCTGTAGTTTTAAATAAAGGATCTAATATAATATTTGATAGTGTATCTAATATTACTGAGTCAATATCAGCAATACTTCAACTTGCTCTTTCAATGGATTATTCTATTATGCTTATGAATAGATATAACCAGGAAAAAGAAAAAGAGAAAGATAAGATAAAAGCTATGAAAGAGGCATTGTATAATGCTTTTCAAGCAATATCTAGTAGTTCAGTTACAACAATAGTAGGACTTGCAGTTTTAGTATTTATGAGTTTTACAATAGGAAAAGATTTAGGATTTGTTCTTGCAAAAGGAGTACTTTTCAGCTTAATTAGTATTTTCTTTGTACTTCCAGGATTAATCTTATTATTTGATAAACTTATAGAAAAGACTAAAAAGAAAAAGAAATTTTCTATTAAAATGAATTTATTTGGAAAAATAAATTACAAATTAAGATATATTTTAGTACCATTATTTTTAGTTATTTTTGTAGGAAGTTTCTTATTAAAAAGCAACTTAGGAATACTTTATTCAAATACACAAATGGATGAAGTATCAAAAGTATTTGATGAAAATAATCAAATTGCTTTAATTTATAAAAATGAAGATGAAGATAAAATAAATAAAATCGTAAAAGAAATTGAAAATGATGAAGGCGTAGATGAAGTTTTATCATATTCAAATACTATAAATGAAAAATTACCATATGATAAGTTAAATGAAAAAATTAATGATTTAGGTGCAGACACAGATATTGAAGATTATTTATTAAAAATTCTTTATTATCATTACTACAATAAAGATATAGAAAATAAAGTATCTTTCAAAGAATTTACTACTTTTTTAAAATCAGAAATTTATGATAATGAAGAAATAAATGACAAGATAAATGATGAAGTTAAAGCAAATGTAGAAAAACTTGAAAACTTTATAACAAAAGAAGAAATAAACAAGAAAAGAAGTAAAGCTGAAATTTCAAGTGTTTTAGATATAGATAAAGATACATTAGATAAATTATTTATTCTTTATAGTACAAAACATGATAATATAAAAATTTCACTTGGAGATTTTATAAAATTTATTAATAAAGATGTACTTACTGATAAAGAATATTCATCACAATTTGATAAAGATGCAAGACAAAGTTTAGATACTTTATCAAAATTTACAAATAAATCAAAAATGCAAACTAAAATGACTTCTAAACAAATGGCAGAACTTTTTGGAATAGACAAGAATACAGTAGATCAGCTTTATCAGCTATATATATTAGAAGGAAAGATAGATACAAAATTATCTCTTGCTGAATTTTCAAATTTTGTACTAGATGAAGTAATTACAAATAAAACTTATAGCTCAAGTTTTGATAAAGATACAGTAGCACAAATTAAGCTTTTATCAACATTTAGCAATAAAGATATAATAAATAAGAAGATGAATGCAAAAGGTATTTCTTCATTATTTGGAATTGATGAGGATATGGCATCTAAAGTATTACTTCTAAAATATATGAATATAGACAGTGGTGAAAAATTATCTATAACAGATTTTATTAAGAAAACAAAAATTATAAAGGAAAATACAAATTATTTAGATGGAGTAGATGTGTCTAGTATTATTTCTTTATATGATTTTGCAAATAATACAAACAATATAAATACTACACAAATGGATAAAGAACATCTTAAATATGTTTTAGATAACATAAGTAAGAATTTAGTAGATACTGTTTATACAGTAGGAAAATTGCCTGAAAATACAACATTTACAATTCAAGGATTTGTAAAGAAAACTATCGAAATTTTAAGTCAGATTCCAAATGCGGATGTTCAAGAAATTGGAAAATTGCAGCTTATTGAAAAAATAATAGATGAAGCGGTATCTGGAAACAAAGAACAATATACAGCAAGCAAAATGGCAAAAGTTTTAGGACAAAATAAAGATGACTTATATAAACTTTATGCTTTAATTAGTTTTGAAAATAAAACAACTTCTAATTGGAATGCTACTCCTTATGAATTTGCAAAAATAATTATACAAAACAGTAGTAATAGTGAGATAAAAGAAAACTTAGATAAAAATACACTTTCTAAATTAAAACAAGTAATAGGAATTATGGAAAGTAGTAAAAATAATACAAAATATACATATGCAAAACTTGCAGAATTTATAGGAGCAGATAAGAATACTATAAAAAGTGTATATGCTTTATATAAATCAGGTAAGACTACTTTAAAACTTACTCCTTATACATTTACAAAATTTATTTTAGAAAACCAAAATAACGAACTTTTAAAAGGAAGATTATCTAAAGAGACTTTAGACAATTTAAAATTAGTAAAATCAGTTCTAGAAGGAGTACTTAATGATAAAAAATATACATCAAAAGAAATTTCAAAATTATTAGGTATAGAAAATGAAAAAGTAGAATTACTATATGGTTTATATAGTACAAAATATGTAAATAAAAATAGAAAAGTATCATTCAGAGAATTCATAGACTTTTTATTAAAAGATGTTATAACAAATGAAGATTATGCAAGTAATTTTGATGATGATAAAATCTTAAAGCTAAATACAGTAGATGGAATAATGAAAAGAGCAGTAGAAGGCACAAAATATACTGCAAGTGAAATAATGGCAATTGTTAGTGTATTTACAGATGATATAGATAGTAACACAATAGATATACTATATATTTATTATGGAAGCCAAAATGAATATAATGATAAATGGGAATTAACAGTTGAAGAATTTATAAATTATTTAAATAATAATATATTAAAAGATGAAAGATTTGATGATTTCATAAAGCAAGATATGAGGGATAAAATCATAAGCAGCAAACAAGACATTGATGATGCAAAGAAAATGCTTGTAAGTGATAAATATTCAAGAATGGTAGTAAATACAAGCTTTGACAAAGAAGGAGATAAAACTTTTTCTTTTATTAAAAAAGTAAAAGACTTAAGAGATAAAAATCTATCTCAAAAATCTTATGTTATTGGAGATTCATTAATGGCATATGAAATGACATCTACCTTTAATGATGAGCTAAACTTTATTACAATACTTACAATGGTTGCTATATTTATAGTAGTTGCAATAACATTTAAATCTATTATTATTCCATTAATACTTGTACTTATAATACAAAGTGCTGTATTTTTAACGATGGGTATATTATCAGTGTCAGGACAAAGTGTATACTTTTTATCAATAATTATAGTTCAAAGTATACTTATGGGTGCTACTATTGATTATGCAATATTATATACATCTTATTACTTAGAAAATAGAAGAACAATGAATATAAAAGATGCAGTTATAGAATCATATAATAAATCAATACATACAATTTTAACATCAAGTTCTATTTTAATTATTGTAACTTTTATAGTTGCAAATTTTGCATCAGCAATTGCAGCAAAAATATGTAAGACTATTTCAGAAGGAACACTTTGCTCAACTATATTAATTTTAGTATTTTTACCAGCAATTCTAGCTTTAGCAGATAAGCTTATTATAAAGAAAGATAAGAAATCTCATAAGGAAAAAGAAGTGCTAAAAGAAGAAATTAAAATATAATGATAAAAGATATAGAGTAGATAAAAATTCTACTCTATATTTTTGTGATTTTTTATGATATTTTATAAAAAATAAAAATATTTTGAAACTTTTTTAATTTATATTTGTTTATATAAGTGAAAGTGAGAAAAATATGGATAAAGATTTTGATTTTGATAAAAAATTGTATAAAGATTATTTAAACGGAGAAACAAAGGCATTTGAAATCTTATATTTAAAGTACAAAGATAAAATAAAATACTTTGTATTTAATATAGTAAAAGACATAGAAAAAGCAGAAGACATTACTCAAGAAACATTTATGTACATATTAAAAAATAAGATTAAAGATGAATATAGTTTTAAATATTCTATTTTTATGATTGCTAGAAGTAGAGCTATAAATGAATTAAAAAGTAGTAAAAGAAGAGAGAAAATAGATAGAGAATATCTAATTTTTGAAGAATATAAAACAGATCAAGATGCTCTAGAGATTTTAGAAAAGCAAGAAGAAAGAGAAGAAATTTTAAATGCTATAGATTCTTTAGATGAAAAATATAGAAATGTAATTTATTTAAATAAAATAGAAGAAATGTCTTATAAAGAAATTGCAGATATTTATAAGTTATCAATTCAAAATGTTAAAAATCTTATCCATAGAGGAAAAATTGAACTTAGAAAAATATTAATTAAGAAAGGTTTAAATGAAATGAATAAAGTAAAAAAAGTTGTTATTTTAATAATATGTATATCAGTAATTTTATCAGGAATTGTATATGCTACAAAAGTTGTTTTAGAAAAAACAAAAGTATGGAAAGAGCCAGAAAAGTTTAATTGGAGTGAAAGCAATGTTACTAAAGAAGATGAAGAAAAAGCAATATCAGATGAAGAAATTGAAAGAATTGTTAATGAAAGAATGAAATTATTAGGATATGAAAATGCTAAGATAGAAAGCAAAGATATTATAAAATTCCCAGAATATAAAAAAATGCAAATTTCCGGAAAAATGGATAATGGAATTGGATTTACTTTAGATGCAATTACTGGAAAGTTTATAAACTTAAGTGATGATAATTTTGATGAATTTAAAATTAAAAGTACAGCAAGTAAAAAAGAAGCTAAAAAAGTTGCACAAGAATTATATAAAAATCTAGGATATGAAGAAGGAGAATATGAATTAGTAGAAATTAACAAAAACCAAATAAGTGAAGATGATCCTTTATGGAGAGCAGACTTTTGCAAAAAATATGATGGAATAGCTAATATATATCAATGCATAAGAATATCTTTTGTACCAGAAGTTAAGAGAATAAAAATGCTAACAGTATTTGATGAACCATTTGAAAATAATGAAGTAAAAATTACAAAAGAAGAGGCTATAAAAATTGCAAAAAATAAATTAAAAGATATAGGAAGAGATGAGAGCAAAGTAAAATCTATTATTGCAGAACTTTCAATTGAAAAAATGAACACTATATGGTTTGATACCGAAAGACTAAATGAAAATAATAAAGTAATAGAAAATAAAACAGAAACAAATCAAACAATAGATACAAGTGGTGAAAGCTATAGAGTTCCAGAGACTGTAATTAGAAAAGTTTGGAAGGTTACTATAGATAGTTCTGAAGAATTTGCTGTAAAAGATGATTTCTTTGTAGATGCAACCACTGGTGAAATTATAGGTGGAGATACAACAAAATAAATAAATTTATTGACATTGTAAATAAAGACACTTTTTAGTGTCTTTATTTTATGGAAAATTAAATATATAATAAATAAAAAATGTTAAAGGTGAAAAATGTTTTATTATACAAAATATAAATCAAAAATAGGAGAAATATTTATTGTAAGTGATGGAGAAAACATTGTTGGAACTTATATAGAAAATCAAAAATATTTTCTAGAGAATTTTGATTTTTCTTCTATGATTAGAAAAGATGATTTAAGAATATTAAAAAATGCAGTAAATTGGTTAGATAAATATTTTTCAGGAGAAAAAGTTTTAAGTTCTGATATAAATGTAAAGTTTATTGGAACTGATTTTAGAAAAGCTGTATGGGAAGAACTTCTAAATATTCCATATGGTGAGACAAGAACTTATAAGCAAATAGCAGAAAAGGTAAAGATAAAATTACGGAAAAAGTAATATGTCTTTGAGAGCAGTTGGAAGTGCAATTTCTCATAATCCAATATCAATAATTGTTCCTTGCCATAGAGTAATTGGATCAAATGGAAAATTAACTGGATATGCAGGAGGATTAAATGTAAAAGAAAAACTTTTAAAAATAGAAATAGGAGAAAATATAAATGTTTAATATTGAATTTAAAGGAAATTATAAAGATGATGAGAAAGTATTAAAAAAAGGTAAAACACTAAAAGACGGCGCTACAATATATAAAGAACCAGAAAATATGACTATAGTTTTTCTGCATGGTTTAATTTTTGCAGTTCCAATTGTAATTATAATGATTATTGGATTATTTTTAGTTTCAAAAAATTATGGGTTAAAGATTGAATATGATAGTACAAGATTTTTAATATGCTGTCTTGTATCATTTGTATTTTTATATATTCATGAACTAATACATGCTATTACTTTTCCATTAAAAGATAAAAAAGAAATTTGGATGTATTTATCACAATTATCTTTATTTGTGTATTCAGAGGCAGAAGTATCAAAGAAAAGATTCATTTTAATAAATATTATGCCAGCTTTTGTACTTGGAATACTTCCATTTATATTTAGTATGATTTTTGCAAAGTTTTTAGGAGGCCCTTTATTATTAGACTTTGTAACTGTAAGTATAATTAATGTTTTATCAGCAGTTGGAGATTATGTTAATATTTATAATACTATAAAACAAGTACCAAAAGATGCAATAGTTTTTAATTATGGATATCATACTTTTTGGATAAAAAAATAACATTTATTAT
>CANQYZ010000041.1 GCA_947628215.1 uncultured Clostridia bacterium
GATTTATTCCTGGTATTAGAGCAGGAAAGCCAACTACAGATTATATTTCTGGAATCTTAACAAAGCTTACAGTATTTGGTGGATTTTTCTTAGCATTAATTGCTATACTTCCAATGCTTATGAGATTTACTCCAATTAATATAGCATTTGGTGGTACATCAATACTTATCCTAGTAGGTGTAGCTTTAGAGACAATGCAACAATTAGAATCAAGATTAGTAATGAGACATTATAAAGGATTCTTAGAGTAATAAAATAAGATTTAATATATACATTGTAGGGGTAGTAAACGTTTAGTTTTATCTACCCCAATATGTATGTTATATAACTTTCCAAGTAATTAGAAGAATAATTATTTAGAAAATTATATAAGTAAATAAGTAGGAGTGGTAAGAAAATGGTAATAATTATGTTAGGAGCACCTGGAGTTGGAAAAGGAACTGTAGCTCGGATTACTTACAGAAAAATTAGGACTTCCTCAAGTTTCAAGTGGAGACATTTTTAGAAAAGCTATGGCAGAAAAAACAGAGCTTGGACTTAAGGTACAAGATTATATGAACAAAGGAGAACTTGTACCAGATGAACTTACAATTAAAGTAATCGAAGAAAGACTAAAAGAACCAGATTTAAAAGATGGTGTAATTCTAGATGGATTTCCAAGAACTGAAGTTCAAGCACAAGAATTAGACGAGTTTTTAAAAGAGGAAAATAAAAAGATAGATATAGTTTTAGACTTAACATCACCAGAGGATGAAATTTTAGACAGAATAGTAAATAGAAGAATATGCTCAAATCAAGAATGTAAAGCAGTATACAATATAAAATTAAATAAGCCAAAGGTAGAGGGAATATGTGATAAATGTGGATCTAAACTTTATCAAAGAGAAGACGATACAGTTGAAAAAGTAAAAAATAGAATAAAAATTTATGAAGTACAAACAAAGCCTTTGGAAGATTATTATGAAAAAACAGGAGCACTTTATAGAATAACAATAAGCCAGAAAATAAATAAGATGGCAAAAGAAGCTGCTGAAGAAGTTATAGAATATCTAAAGAAAGGTGAGAACTAATAATGGTTACTATTAAATCAAAAAGAGAAATAGAGCTAATGAGAGAACCTTGCAGAATAGTAGCTGAAACACATGAATTATTAGAAAAATCAATTAGACCTCGGAATTTCTACTTTAGAACTTGATAAAATTGCAGAAGATTTTATTAGAAGTAAAGGAGCTATTCCATCACAAAAAGGATATCCTAGTGGAATAAAAGGAGTACCAAATTTTCCAGGAACTATATGTGCATCAGTAAATGATGAAGTAATACATGGAATTCCTTCTTCAAAAGTTATTTTAAAAGAAGGAGATGTAATAAGTTTTGATTTAACAGCATACAAAAATGGATTTCATGGAGATGCTGCAAGAACTTACATAGTAGGAAAAGCTAATTCGAAAGAAGACGAAAAATTAGTTTCAGTTACAAAACAAGCATTTTTTGAAGGAATAAAGTTAGCTAAAAAAGGAAATAGAGTAGGCGATATATCAAATGCAATATATGAATATGTTACAAAAAATGGGTTTAGCATTTTAAGAGAATTTCAAGGACATGGAATTGGAAGAGAAATGCATGAAGATCCAGGTGTTCCAAACTATGGAAAACCAGGAAGAGGTGCAAGATTAGAGACTCGGTATGACAATTGCAGTTGAGCCTATGGTAATAGCAGGAAGACCAGATATTTTAGAGCTTGATGATGGATGGACAATTATATCAGAAGATGGTACAAATACTGCTCATTATGAAAATACAATTTTAATTACAGAAAATGAACCTGAAATATTGACATTACTATAAAAATGATATATACTATACTAGCTTATTATTTGAAATTTTATGCTTAAATTTAAATCTAAGGAGGAAAAAAATTTGTCAAAAGAAGATGTAATAGAAGTTGAAGGTACTGTTGTAGAAGCATTGCCAAATACTAATTTTAAAGTTGAACTAGAGAATGGACACCAAGTATTAGCACATATATCTGGAAAACTTAGAATGAATTATATAAAGATATTACCAGGCGACAAAGTTAAATTAGAGCTTTCACCATATGATTTAAATAAAGGAAGAATTACATGGAGAGCAAAATAATAAGATTTAGTAGTAAATAAATAAAATATACAAATATAGATTATACAAAAAGAGGTGAAAAAAATGAAAGTTAGACCATCAGTTAAGAAAATATGCGAAAAATGTAAAATCATAAAAAGAAAAGGAGTAATCAGAGTAATCTGTGAAAATCCAAAACATAAACAAAGACAAGGATAATTAAATCGCAAAAATAGGGTTGCTATAGTTAGCAACCCATAAAGTCATGTTAATAATATAAAAATAGATGCGGCTGAATTTGCTATTTTTATATTTATTATAAATACAATCCAGTTTAATTACATTTCAATTTATACTAATTAAACTAAAAAAATAAAACAAATTTATTGTGGAGGTGCAAAAATGGCTCGTATAGCAGGTGTAGATTTACCTAGAGAAAAAAGAGTTGAAGTAGGACTTACTTATATTTATGGTATAGGTCTATCAAGTTCTCAAAAAATACTTAAAGAAGCTGGAATAAATCCAGATACTAGAGTAAAAGATTTATCTGATGATGATGTTAATTTAATCAGAAAAGCAATGGAAACTTATAAAGTTGAAGGTGACTTAAGAAGAGAAGTTGCACTTAATATTAAAAGATTAACAGAAATCGGATGCTACAGAGGACTAAGACACAGAAAAGGACTACCAGTAAGAGGTCAAAGAACAAAGACTAATGCTCGTACAAGAAAAGGTCCTAGAAAAGTTGTAAGTAAAAGCAAAAAAACAGTTTAGTTAATTAGATTTTTATAAGGAGGATAAGCTAGATATGGCTAAGAATGTAACTAAGAAAACAGTAACTAGAAGAAGAGACAGAAAAAACATTGAAAGTGGAGCTGCTCATATTCACTCTAGTTTTAATAATACAATTGTTACAATAACAGACACTCAAGGTAATGTAATATCTTGGGCAAGTGCTGGTGGACTTGGTTTCAAAGGTTCAAGAAAAAGCACACCATTTGCTGCAGGTCAAGCAGCAGAGACTGCATCTAAAGCAGCTATGGAACATGGTTTAAAAACTGTAGAAGTTTATGTTAAAGGACCAGGTTCAGGAAGAGAAGCTGCAATTAGATCTTTACAAACAGCAGGTTTGGAAATTACTATGATTAAAGATGTAACTCCAATACCACACAATGGATGCAGACCACCAAAAAGAAGAAGAGTTTAATTTTAAGGGAATATATAATTTAAAAAGAATTTTAGAAAGAGGTGTAATTATTACATGGCTAGATATAAAGATGAACAATGCCGTATATGCCGTAGAGAAGGTCAAAAGTTATTTTTAAAAGGCGACAGATGTTATTCTGATAAATGTAGTGTAACTAGAAGAAACTATGCACCAGGACAACATGGTCAAAAAAGAACAAAACTTTCTGAATACGGAAATCAATTAAGAGAAAAACAAAAAACAAAATCATTCTATGGAGTTGGAGAAAAACAATTTAGAGGATATTTTGAACTTGCTTCAAAGAAAAAAGGTATCACTGGTACTGTATTACTTCAAATACTTGAAAGCAGATTAGATAATGTTGTATATAGACTTGGATTTGGTTCTTCAAGACCACAAGCTAGACAACTTGTAACTCATGGAAACATCGAAGTAAATGGAAGAAAAGTTGATATAGCATCATACTTAGTAAAAGCAGGTGATGTTGTAGCTATAAGAGAAATTAGAAAAGATAATCCAGTAGTTAAAGAGAATATGGAAGGAAATGGTGGAAGACCAGTTCCAGAATGGTTAGAAGTTGACAGAGAAAAAATGTCAGGAAAAGTAGTAAGACTTGCAAATAGAGAAGATATTGACTTACCAGTAGAAGAACACTTAATAGTAGAGTTATACTCTAAGTAATTTATTAGCAATTATTGCTATATTAGTTATAATATACAGTTTAGTATGTAAATTAAAAAGAGTTGGGAATATTTAAATTTATAAATAGATATATTCCAAGATGGAGGTAAATAAATGATTGAATTTGAAAAGCCAAACATCAATTGCGTAGAAACAGATAATGTAAGAAATTATGCAAAGTTTGTATGCGAACCATTAGAGCGTGGTTATGGAATGACAATAGGAAATTCACTAAGGAGAATATTATTATCATCACTACCTGGAGCTGCTATTACAAGTGTTAAAATTGATGGTGTCGTACATGAATTTTCAACAGTACCTGGTGTCGTTGAAGATGTACCAGAAATCATTGTAAATTTAAAATGTGTTAGATTAAGAATGCACGATAATGAAGAAAGAACTATAAGTATAGATTTTAAAGGTCCTGGAGAAGTTAAAGCTGGAGATATTGTTACAGATAGCAATATAGAGATTTTAAATCCAGAATTACATATAGCAACTGTTGCAAAAGGTGAAAAGTTACATATGGAAATGACAGTTGCAAGAGGAAGAGGATATAATGTTGCTGAGAAAAATAAAAAGGAAGATATGCCTTTAGCAGTATTACCAATAGATTCTATATTTACACCAGTTAAGAAAGTAAACTACAAGGTAGAAAATACTAGAGTTGGACAAATGGTTGATTATGATAAATTAACAATAGAAGTTTGGACAGATGGTAGTTTAAAACCTTATGAAGCACTAAGCTTAGCTGCAAAAGTTATGACAGGACACTTAGAATTATTTATTGACTTATCAGAAACAGCAAAAAATACTCAAGTAATGGTAGAAAAAGAAGAATCTAAGAAAGAAAAAGTATTAGAGATGCCAATAGAAGAACTTGAGTTATCAGTTAGATCATATAACTGTTTAAAGAGAGCAGGAATTGCTACTGTAGAAGATTTAGCAAATAAATCACAAGATGATATGATGAAAGTTAGAAATTTAGGAAAGAAATCATTAGATGAAGTTACAAATAAATTGATTGCTTTAGGACTTAATTTTTCATCAACTGAAGACTAATAATAAGGAAGGAGAATGAAACCGTGGCAGGTACAAGAAAACTTGGTAAAACAACAGATCAAAGATTAGCAATGCTTAAAACTCAAACTACTGATTTAATCTTAAATGGTAGAATTGTTACTACTGAAGCTAGAGCTAAAGAAGTAAAAGCTATAGTAGATAGTATTATTGCATTAGCTATTAAAGAAAAAGATAACTTTGAAGAAGTTGAAGTAAAAGTAGTTAAAGCAAAGCTTGATAGTAGAGGACATAAAGTTACAGAAAAAGCTACAAGCAAAAATGGTAAAGAATATTTAAAAGTAGTTAAAGAAGAAACTACTGAAAAAAGAAAAAAAGATATGCCTTCTAGATTAAATGCTAGAAGAAGAATAATGAGAAAAGTCAACAAAGTAGAAAATGTTGATTTAATGAATAAATTATTTGAAGAAATTGCACCAAAATATGCAGATAGAGTTGGTGGATTTACAAGAATAGTAAAATGCGTTCCTAGAAAAGGTGATAACGCAGATATGGCAATTCTAGAATTGTTATAATTTATATTTGTATATGAAAACGGATACCTAAAATGTGCAAGAATTTCTTGTATATTTTAAGTATCCGTTTGTTTATTAACATAAAATATTATAAAGCATATTATATTTTAAGAGGTGAAATAAATGGGATACATTATTTTTGCGTGTATTATATTTTTTACGTTAATTGGAATATATTATGTAGGAAAACAAATTGAGTATAATATTTTATTTAAAAATTTAAATGTAGGAAAGAATATGAAATGTTTTATTAGCATTGATAATAGCGAGGATAATCTAGAAATCTTTTTAAAAAAGTTTTTGTATATGTACTTAGATAATGATATTTTTGAAAATATAACGATTGTAACGCAAAATCAAAATAAAGATACATATTATATTCTAAAAAGTTTAGAAAAAGAAAACGGATTTATTAAAGTACTAGATAATTATAAAGTCGATTTAAAAAAAGTTAAAGCTGATTAGAAAATCAGCTTTATATATTTATTTTATAGTACTAAATTTGCTAAGCGGCCAGAATCTAAAAGCAACTATTCCTTCTACTTTTTTTAGTGGAATACATCCGAAATTTCTACTATCAGTGCTATTTATTCTATTATCTCCTAGTACATAGACATGATTTTTAGGAACAATTACATCTGTATATGGCCTTCCGCTCAGATGGAGTTTCGAGTCCATTTAAATATGGCTCGCTAAGTTCTAGTCCATTTTTATAAACCCTTCCATTTTTAATTTCAATATGTTCACCAGGAAGACCAATAATTCTTTTAATATAACTAATTTTATTTATTTCTAAAATATAATAAGAAAAATTCTTAAAAAGAGAAAAATTCTTTTTTTCATATACTGCTACAGGATTAGATAAATTAGCATTATCTATAGATACATTTGATACAGTTGGCGTTTCAAAAGTTATTATCTCATATCTTTTCCATTTGTGAAAAAATGTAATAGGAAGTCTATTTAAAATAAGTCTTTCATTTGGGTGAAGTGTTGGATACATAGATTCACCATTTACAACAGTTGGAGTTCCAACAAAAAATCTAATAATTAATGCTAAAACAATAGCAATTATTATACAAAAAATCCATCCTAGCAAATTATTTAGTCTTGCATTCAAGATATTTTCCTCCTAAAATAAAAATCTAAAAATAATTATATAATAAATATAGAAAAAGTAAAACAAAATGTACGTTTTTTATCTAATTATTGACATAAAAATTTGCAAGTGATAGAATAATCATACAAATAAAGAAATAAGGAGAAAATAAAACAAATGCTAAAAGCCCAAAAACATTGTAACTGTAGAGAGAGAGAGAGAGAGAGAGAGCTATACTTCTAACGAAGTAAAATTTAGCTTTTGTTTT
>CANQYZ010000042.1 GCA_947628215.1 uncultured Clostridia bacterium
ATAGCAATGAACGAAGACTTAGATACAAGGGTAAATATAGGATTAAAGAATGCAACATTTAAAGGAAGTGTAAAAGTCGTAACAGCAGATGGATTAACATACACAGTAGATCAGTTAAAAGATGCAGGATATCCAGATTCAACAATAGATAAGATAAAAGAATTAGAGGGAAATGCAAGAAATATAAAAACAAAAACACCATACATAAAGACAGTAACACATCACTGGTTTAGAAATGTATATTTTGATACAGATGGAGAGTCTGTAGAATATGCAGTAGTAGATGAGCCAGAAGAAGAGGAAGAGGATGAAGAAGAAGACGATGATTACGACGAAAAAGATGATGTAAAATATGTATATGAGGAAGTAGATGGAGAAAAAAGATTAAAAACAACAACAGGTGCTATAAATGTATATGAAACACAAGGAGAATCAACAGAGTCTTTTGATTATACAGGAGAAATAGAAGGATTAAACGAAGGAGACAAAGTAGTTTTTGAAGGCTCAATAGGAGACAAGATTACACAAAAAGAAGATGGAGTAAGAGGAGTAACAAATCCAACTACTAAAAAATTATTTAAAGATAAATATTACATATATGATGGAACAACAGAAAAAGCACAAAGTATAAGAGATGGAAAAGAAAAGAAAGAGCAAATCACATTTAATAAAGAATCATTAGCAGCATTCTCAATGCTTGAGCATGAGACATCAATAGATTCACAATTAATTTATAGAGATTTAAAAGAATTATTAGTAGAGCTTGATTATTTTGATTATGAAGATTTTGATGAAGCAGTAGAAGAAGTACTAGAATGGCCAATACCAGAATATAAATATTATATATGGCCTTATACTTACCTAGAGAAACAAGTTTTAGATTATGGTACTTTAATGCTATGTAAAGAAAGCGTAGATAAGATTAAGAAAAAATATGGCATAGATAGTATTACTTCATCTACAAACTTAAGTGCAATGGAACCAGTAAATGGTGCAGAAGAAAATAATGGAAATAATAATGTAGAACCAAGCATTGGCGGTGGGGGAAGTAATGTAAGTCATGATAATGTAAGAGCAGTTAGCAATAATAATGCTAATGTTTCTACAAAAACTAAAGCTGCAAATTCAGGATTAGTAAAGTCTAAATTTTCTGATGCTACTCAGCAAATAGTAGAAGCTCACGTAAATGATTTTGATGTAGATAATTTTAGATCTAAGATGTCAAGTTATGGCGGATATGAATCTTATCTTATAAATGAGCTTGGAGGAGTATTTGCTAAGTATGCAGGAAAAGATAAGATAGCTAATGTAAAGACAGAAGAAGAGCTTCAAGAAGTTTCTGAATATGTATTTGGACTTATGTGCATTTATGGATTTGACTATTGTAATGGAGATCCAGGACATTATGGAATATGGAAAGCAAGTCTTGGTGGATCAACAGATGGATTTTATAAAAATAGAACAAATGGAGCAACTGGTTCAGTACCTCCTAGAAATATAGATAAGATATGTGCAGGTGAGGATTGTAGCGGTACAAATGGTACTAATATGACTGTATGTTGTAACTGGGGTGTAGATTACGTTTATAGAAAAGCTGGATTATTCTCAGATAAATCTGGAGATTCTAAACCAAGTAGTTCAAGTGATTATAAGACGTTAATTAATAAATATAATGCTAAAATAATATCTGATGCAAATCAACTTAAAGTAGGCGACATTGTAGAATTCTTTGATCAGAGTATTACAGATTATAGTAATCCTTCAAGCTGGAGTGGATGGGGACATGTTGCTTATGTTGGAGAAGTTAATAAAGAAGAAGGTACAATTACACTTTTTGATTCAGGACATTATTTTACAAATAGCGGTAATTTTAAACATGTTATTAATGTAAGTAATCCTCAATTTGGTTTCCCAGGATGGGTTGGACTTCATGTATTTGATCTTGGAAGCGATGATGAACTTGTAGGATTTGAAGAGGGCTTAGATGTAATTGCTATGGGAGACGGACAAGTAACAGAACTTGTAAATAGTGTAGAACATGGCACAGGTGTTAGAATTAGATTATCTGGTGAAGATATAGAGACTACAGATGTAAAAGATTATGATTTATTAATACTTGGTTTTGATGTATCTATAGGAATAAATGATGAAGTTAAAGCAAAAGATGTAATTGGTACTACTAAAAAAGGACAAGATTTACTAATAATGCTTATAGATAGAGAAAGAGCCAATGTAGAAAATGTAGAAGATTATGTAAAAGTACCAAAGAAGAAAAAAGGTCTTGGAGATATAGTTCTAGGAGACGATTATGATGTATCTGATGAATCATATTTCGTAAGAGATATTGAACAATTTAAAACAATGTTTGCAGATAGACCAAATATTGTAGCAAATGCACAAGCATTCTTAGATATGCAAGAAAAATATAAAGTTAATGCAGTATTTGCAGCATGTGTAACTATAGCAGAATCAGGTGGTGGTACTGCATGGGCTGCAATAAGTCCAAGTACTCATAACTGGTTTAGTATTAAAGGTTCATATCATGGACAGTCACTAAATGGATGGAGAAGTTATCCAAGTTTTGCAGCTGCAGTAGATGACTTTGGAGATTTAATTGCAAATGCACCATATTATTATAGAAGAGGAAATACAACAGTATCTACAATAGGTCCAGTATATTGTAATGCACATTGGAGTGTTACAGTTGCAAGTTTAATGACATCAGCATATCAAAAGATTCTAAATAGATAGAGGAGCTAAAATGAGTAAAAGAAAAAAGAAAAACAATAATTTAATAGTTATTCTTATTATAATAATTGTACTTATAGTTATATTTGCTTTTTTAGTAAATGCTATAAAAAAGGAGACTACTAAAAAAGAAGAGATTTCTCAAGATGAAATTATAACTAATTATACACCAGATGTTGAATATGAAGAGACTATGAATGTTGTAAAAGAACAGTTTGAAGAAATAGGACAAATAGTTCCAGAAAATTATAATTTTTTAACTAGAATGTATGAAGGAAATGTTACAGATACAGTTTTATATTCAAAAATATACAATTTTATAAGAAAAATAGTTCCTGAGACATATAAAGAATTAAAAGATGCAGATGAAAGCTTAATAATTAGTTATTTTAATACAAATAAAGAGACTATTTATTCTGATCTTGGAATAAATACAGAGGAAGATTATTTAAATTTAGTAAAGAAAATAAAAGAAATAGGGGATAAGGAGTACTTAAGTTCATCATTTGATGTATCTAAGTTTGAAACAAAAAATAAATACTCAAAAGTACCACTTATTATTCAATATGAAGGAGTATCCATTAGCATTGATGTATGCGTTATAAATAATGAAAATGATAATCTTCCAATTGTTTGTTTAGGAGCAAGTCAAGTAGAGTAAAAGATATAAATCAAGATAAATTAAAGCTAGAAATGAATTTTACATTTCTAGCTTTAATAATTTTATTTAGATTCTAAAGAAAAATTAATTATCTCATTATTTATTTTTTGAACATATTCTAATAATTCATTATATTCTTCATTTGATAAATCATAATTTATACTTAAGTTATTTTTTGTGAGATATTCTTCTAATTTATCATTTTTATATTTTTGCATATATGGATCTATACTTTCAAAATTATTATATTCAAAGCAAGTAAACCAATTATTTAATTTTTGTCCTTTACCAAATCTATAAGAAATGCATTTATTTTTTAACTTGCAGCTTTCTATATTACATTTTCTATCTATCATTTTTTCTCCATTTATTTTATATTTCTATATTTTGTTTAAATATTAAAAAAATTACTAAAACGTTATGAACATCATAACAATTTTACAATAGTTTTACTTTAAAATCAAGATATAAAATAAATGAGGTAGTATATGGTAACTAGAAAATTTAATGGAAATACAAATATTGTATCTGAGATAATAAGAAGAGAAAGAATAAAGCAGAATATGTCTTTATCTGATTTATCTAATAAGCTTCAATTATTAGGAGTTTGCCTATATAAGAGTGACTTATTTTTAATTGAGAATAATAGAAGAACAGTAAAAGATTTTGAATTGATTGCTTTATTTAAAGTACTTAAAATAGATTATACAGAACTAGATAAAGTTGTTTAAATAAAAAAGCTCTAATCTTATTACATTTTTGTACTAAGATATAGAGCTTTAAAAATTGAACTTTTTATTTAGATAATGAAGAGTAACTATTGAAGTAAAAGAAATAATCTTCTGTTGTTCCTTCTTTTATTATATTTTTTTTCTCGATTTTTTGAAAATAAAGATTATCACTTTCACATTCTGCTATTAATCCTGAGTTGTAAAATATATTTTCTATAGAAATATTATAATGATTTATTCTATATTCATATAAGTTTTTTAATTTTTTATTTATATATTCTGTTTTCTGTTTTTCATATATTGAAACTATTTTATCAATTTTATTATTTATATAATTTTCTTGTTCTGTTTCTTTACTCCTGAAATCATTATATATAATATTGTTTATACTTTTTATTTTTTCATCTCTATAATTATTGGTGCAAATATTGCTAAAAATGCACATATAAACAATAGCCACATGAAGAATGAATTGATTCCAAGTATAATGATTAATCCTAATACTCCTGTAACAATACAAGGAATTCTTAATTGTTGTTTCCAGTTCTTAACTTCATCATAAAGTTTTGTTACTTCTTGCTTTTTTGTTAAAATATTAAAGTCAGTAGTGTCTAATTTATTAAAAGAATTATAATTTGGTTCTTTGCAAAATTCCATTAGATTCGTATATTGTTTTGAATTTTTGTATGTATTAAATCCTAAAGAATCTTTTATTTCAGTAATTAGACCACTTCTAATTATAAGAGGAGTTCTTTCAGTAGGATATACTTTTTTTAACTTTTCAATTGTTAAAGGTAAAATTACTTTGTATTCTTCTTTTTCTGCATTTGAAATAGTAGTATCTTCTATTATAGCTTCTTTTAATTCTTTCTGCTCATCTTCTGTAAAGTCATATTTTAATAATTCATTTTTGAAATTTTTAAAACACTCATAAGGTATTGATACTTCATCAAATAATTTTAATAGTCTAAGTTCTTTTTCGTTCTCAAAATTCTGATTCTGCAAATATTCTTGGAATTGTCTTTGCTCTTTTTGTTCTTGTAATTTCTTTTTTTCTAATTCCATCTGTTCTTTTTGCATATTAATATTTTCTTGTTCTATTTTAGCTTTTTCCATAGCAATATTATAATTGTTTTCATTTTGACGTTTTATAAGATTGTTTTGTTCTTCAAGATTCTTTTCAATTCTTTTTTGATTTTCAACAACAGCATTTGCTCTTGCAGCTTCAGCTGCTGTTTCATAATATTTACCATCTTGTCCTAGAATATTACCTGGCATAGTAAGCCTCCTATTAACTTTAATATTAATATGGATTATATCATGAAATTATTTAAAGATAAACTTAATTTTTTTATAAATTAAATATATTATTTTAAGGATATTCAAGGATAGAAAGGCAGATATTACGCTAAAGATGAGTTTAAAAGTGGATACAGTAAATATTTTTGGAAGTAATGATTTGAAAAATTTGAACTAATTGACTCCATAAATGTAAATGTTGGCTTATGGAGTTAATTGGTTTAAAGTATTGGTTTATAGTGAATTAATAACTAAATATCAAAGTACTTATCAAATTCAAAAAATCTATTCCGAAAAAATGAAAAAAATTTAATTTTTCGGAATAGAAATAATATATTTAAAATAGATGAGCAATTTATTATTAATACTATAAAATGAAGTATAAATAGGAAACATTATGTTCCTAATGTTTTACAAAATGAAATAAAAATAGCGTTTCTCAAATTCGTTGAAATACGCTATTTCCAGCAAATCTATATTTGACAAATTCCCTAAATCTGTGTATAATAGAGATAGAAAATGAGAACACAGATAATGTGTGTTGCCTAAAAAAATTTAGTTATACACCACAAAGCCCCGTGAAAGCGAATGTGGTGTATTTTTATTGTTCCTTAGTTAGTATTATGTATATAACACTTAATAAGGCAACGTTTATAGTTATAGAAATCATAAATCCTATTATTAAGAACATTAAAAAATCTAACATATAAACACCACCTCCAATCTCTCAACATAAGTTGAGGAATCAAAGGCAACACTCACATCTGCTTTTACCTCATTTCCTATGTCCAATAATATACTAAATTTATTTACAAATATCAAGAGAACAAAACAAATTTTTGTATTTTTTTTTGAAAAATTGCAATAGTTTATATAAAAATTATTAAATTATTACCTATAATAATTAAATTAGTTCTATTTATAATCACTTTAACAATAGATAAATTACCAACCATTATTACTTCAATTATTAGCATAATTGATAAAAAATTTTAAAGAAGAATTATAAAATGAAAAGGACAAATAGCTAAAAAAGGATGGCAAACTAATTAAAGCATAAATTTAATGCAAAAATTAATGCAATAAGTGATGCAATAGAAAAAAGAAAATAAATTTTACGAAAAAGGAAACAAAATAGACAAAGACGGAAATGCTTGATAATACTGAATTTAAAAGAATAAAAAGAAAATAACACTATTTTGAAAAAGCTTCAAAAAGTGTTATTTTTGTTTATTTTGGAGGCGAGTGAGGGAGTCGGACCCTCCATCAGAGTTTTGCAGACTCGTGCCTTACCGCTTGGCTAACTCGCCATA
>CANQYZ010000043.1 GCA_947628215.1 uncultured Clostridia bacterium
ATTATAGGATTTATGATTTCATTAACCATAAATGTCGCCTTATTGTGTATTATATACATAATGTGGACTGACAAACATATATATAAACACCACACTTAGCTTAGCCGAGCTATGTGGTGTTTCTAAAAAAATCTTTTGGTAACACACATTGTCTGCGGTTACTTACTTTCTATGTTTATTATAGGTCGTTTTTATCGTATTTGTCAAATATTTTACACTTAAAATACTACCAGCATAACTAGAAGCATATAGATAATAAAAAAATATCTATAACTATGTAATGAACCCAAAAAGCCTAACTTTTTGGGTTCATTACACATGTCTTGTTCGATGTGTTTTTACATATTAATTCGGCAAACCACGTTTGTGATTTCTTATTCCTATACTTATTATACAAAGTTTTTAATTTTCTGTCAATCATCTTTTTATAATTGAAATTTAACATACTTCTTCTATAGAATCATTTATATTAAATTAATAAAACATTAGTGTCCGTTCTTAAAAAAGAACATAATAATTATAATCCGGTAGTTCAAAAAGCTATCGTTTTTTTATTAACTAATATTAAACTAAAAATTTTTTCAAAAATTTGTTCTGTTTTACTTGTGTTTTATTCAATAATGTTGTATATTGGTCAATATAGGAAATGAGAATAAGTAGTGTGTGTGCTACCACTTTACATACACAGTTTTAGCTGTGAGAATGGAGGTGGTGCTATATGGTAGAACAAGCTATGTTATTGATAATATACTTACTTTTCTACGGTTTAGTAGGAATGACTATTATAGCATTTGCCTTGATTATTGCAATAGTAATAATTTTGAGCAAATAATAAAAGCACCACATTTTGCTACGCCAAGCTATGTGGTGTTTTATCATATTTTTTATGGTAGCACACATTTCTGTGGCTCTCATTTTCTATTTTCATTATACATTCGTTTTTTTGTTTTGTCAAATGCAACTTTCACAAGATAGTATCAAGCCCTGACATTTGCTTTAGTACATACATATTAATTTGTTTTTTATATGTCTTTTGACAAAAAAAACCATCCTTTTTCAGAATGATATTTTTATTGGTGGGCAACCAGGGAATCGAACCCTGGACCTTCTGATTAAGAGTCAGCTGCTCTACCAACTGAGCTAGTCACCCTAAATTTCTTTGACAATGCTTATTATAATACTTTTCTACTTTCCTTGTCAATAGAAAATCACTTAAAAAAGTGCAACTTCAATTGAAATTGCACTTTTTGCTTTATTTTTATTCATTTTCTTCTTCAGGTGTGTTTTCTGTTTCTGTAGTATTAGTATTTACTTCTGGCTCTTTATCTGTTTTATCACTAGTTGTTGTTTTCTTTTTAACTTTCTTTGTTCCAACTTCTACTATTCTCTTCATTGGACTATATGTATCTCTTGATAAAAGCTCTGTTTTTACTTTTTTACCATTTAGATATAAATCTCTGTAACATACTGCTTTATAACCAACTGATCCTTTTTGTTTTACTTTTTCTTTTCCTTCTGCAAGTTTTGGATTTTTTGTTGTTTGTGTTTTAAAAGGAATTGTTGAAGTTACTGCAGATCTTATCTTTACTGTATATTCTGTTTCTTGTTTAATTCCCATAATTGTCATACTTGCAACACCACTTTTTACAGATGCTACTATTTTTATTGGATATTCTCTAGTGTTTTTAAATACAAAATCTTGTGAGCCATAAACAACTGTTGCATCTCTTCCTGCTTTTTCATAGCTTGGTACATATGTATGATTTCTTCTTTCTACTATTTCTAAATTAGCAAGTAATACTGCATTATATAATGTAGTTGATATTTGACAAATTCCTCCGCCAAGTCCATCTACTACTCCGCCGTCAGCATATATTGCTGCATCTTTGTATCCATTCTCTATTGTTCTTTTTCCAACTACTTTATTATATGAAAATTCTTGTCCTGGAAGTACAACTGTACCATTTATTTTTCCAGCTGCAAGTTCTAGATTTGTACTTCTATTTCTGTTACTTGCATCATATTTTGTTGTATATCTTGATAATCTATCTGGGAAAGCTTTAGCTCCTAAATCTTTTACCGTCTTTTTAGCTTTAGTAATCTTAAGTGGAATTACATATTCTTTTTTGTCTTTTTCTGATAGTATTTCTTTTGCTTCATCCATTGATATTTTAAAGTCAACACCATCTTTATCTACTACGATTTCTAATGGATCTTCTTTTATATAAGCATTTTGTGGTTCTGTATGAATTTCACTATATATTTTGTCTAAATCTATATCATCTGGTTTTTCTTCTAAAACTGGAATTTCTAAATCACTTTCATTTTTAGTAGTAATATTTTTAGCAAATCTTTCAAGTATTGTATTTTTTAAAGTTTCTCTATCTAAAGCTATTCCGTCAGTTCCAGGAGTAATTATTAATTCATCATCTTCTATACAATATGTATATTGTTTAACAAGTCCTGGTATATTTTCGGCAACATCATCTAATGTTTTTTCTAACATTTCATTATTATACGTTGTTTCAATATCAATGTTTTGTTTTTGTATCATTGTTTTGATTATGCTAAAATTATTTACTATAATATTATTTTTTCTTCCCATTTCAAAAGCTTTTTTAGTTGCTTCTTCTATTTTAAAATTAACATCTAAGTCTTTCTTAGCAACTGTCGTTGTAAATTCATCTTTTTTCAAATTAAGCTCTTGAACTTCAGTGCTTTCAATTTGTTTCTTTATCTTTTCTTCAGCTTCTGATACAGAAAGTCCTGATACATCAATACCGTTTATTGAAATACCTCTTATTATCTTATTATTTAATGAAGCATTTATTGAGAATGCCGTAAGTGATACAGCAACTATAAAAAGAACAATTATTAGAATTATAGAGATTTTAAAAATCTTTCTTCTTCTGCTTATCATTTTATCTACGTATTCTTGAGTGTTCTTATTTATTATTGCCTTTTTCTTTTTATCAGCTTTTGTAATGTCTGTAGATTCTTCTTTTACATCATTTTCCATTTGTGTATCAGTGTCAACATTTTCTAAATCCTTATCTTCATCCATTTTTATCTCTCCTTTGTCTCTGATAACAGCTTTATATTATCATATCTATTTTTTTTATGCAATATACTTATCCCTAAAGTTTTATTAATTTTTTTGTCTAAATGAACTGGACATAATTATTTTTTTTATATATAATATAGACAAGTTTGATGATAGGAGTGAGTTTTAATTATGTTAGGAAGTTTAATTTCAAGAATAAGAGAAGAAAAAAATATGTCAAAGACTGATCTTGCAAAGATGACTGGAATAAATGTTGGACATTTGACACATATTGAAAAAGGAGAAAGAAACCCTAGTCAAAAAGCTTTAAAGTCAATTACAGATGCTCTTCAAGTTCCATTCGAACCTTTATATTATACATATGAAAGAGAACTTACTGAAGAACAAAGAAAATTCAATTTAGTAAATAACATTCCTTATGATACTATACCACTTATCTCCAATATTGAGACTATGGTAGAATGTCCTGTAAAATTTCCATATGTATCTTTAGCATTTAGAATGCCTGATGATGCAATGAAAGGAAGTATCCCAAAAGGAACACTACTATACTTAGAGCTTAATTCTATTCCAGATCATAGAGAATTTGGTTTATTTATATATAATGGAGTAGTAATGGTTAGAAGAATACTTTATAGAAAAAATAAAATTATTCTTAAATCTGATACTTTATTATCAAAAGATTATACAGTATCTCCTGAAGATACATTCACTATACTGGGAAAAGTATATTTCTAAAGTAAATGCAGCTGTAATTTAACATAAAAATTACAGCTGTATTTCTTTTTAATTAAATTTGGTTTTTTATGTCATAATATGTTGAATTAAAAATTTTTTATGCTTATAATTGTTTTTAGCAAATGATAAGGGGTAATATATATGGAATTAAGTAAAAATATATTTTTCAACACAGATAAATTAACACCAAATTCTGAAGTAAAAATTTCCTATACTGGAAAGTTTTTTAAAGATGGTTCAGAGGATGTATATATTCATTATGGATTTGGATCTGAATGGACTGGAGTAAATGATATAAAAATGGTAAAAAGTGATTTAGGATTTCAAGCTGAAATAACTTTATTAGAAGCTGAATCTTTTGCTTTTTGCTTTAAAAATGGAAATGATGAATGGGATAATAATGATGGTCAAAACTATGTTTTTCCTATAGAACATATTGAAACAGATCTAATTGTTGTAGATAATTCATATAGTTTAGCAGCTCCAAGAAGATTAAGAAAATCATATATTATTACTAAGAAAATAAAACTTGCTATATACAAAATATTAAAATATCTTCCAAGACTTGTTTCTGGAAAATATACACCAAGAAAAGCAAATGAAGAATAAATAAAAAAAATTAACCTTACATAAGTAAGGTTTTATTTTTTGTTTTAATTTATAACCCATCCACCATTTGGAGATATTATTTGACCTGTTGTATATTCATCTTCTACAAGCCATTTAACACATTTTGCAATATCTAATGTTGTTCCTACTCTTTCAAGTGGTATTTGTTTCTTTATCTCTTCTATATCTTCTTTTGATAAGTTTTTATTCATATCAGTATCTATAATTCCTGGAGCAATTGAATTTACTCTAATATTTGATGGTCCAAGTTCTTTTGCTAAAGCTTTTGTCATCCCATCTATTCCTGCTTTTGTTACAGAATAAGCAACCTCGCATGAAGCTCCAACCATTCCCCAGATAGAAGAAATATTTATAATACATCCTTTTTTATTTGATATCATATTCTTTACTGCACCTTGAGTCATATAAAAAACGGAATTTAAGTTAGTATCTATCATTTCTTTCCATTCTTCATCTGTTATATCTGTAAATAACTTACACTGATCTATTCCTGCATTGTTTATTAGAATATCTATTTTTCCGTACTTATCTATAGTATAGTCTATTACTTTCTGACATTCTTCTTTTTTTGATACATCAGCTTGTACTAAGTCTAATTTATAGCTTTCTTTATTTAGTTCTTCTTTTAATTTATTTGCTTTATCAAAAGATTTATTATAAATAGCAACTACTATTATGTTATCTCTTGCTAGCATTTTTGAAATTTCTGCACCTATTCCTCTAGATGCACCTGTTACTATTGCAACTTTAGACATATTTTTCTCCTTAAAAAAATAAAAGTCAACAATTAAGAGTTATCTCAAAACTGCTAACTTTTTGGAGCCACTTGTCCGATTTGAACGGACGACCTACTGATTCATACTACTATAGTTTTCACTACCATTACTGTTTGTAGTCTGGACTTTCTCTTTGTCATAGATTTCTCCTTAGACACACCGTATAAAGTCTCTACACTCGAAAATTTCTTTTCTAGCTCGGGATTACCAACTATTACGCTAAGGCTTCCCCGAATTAGCGGTGTCCACTTTAAAAATTTCTTTTTAAAGGTGCAAGATAGTTCAAAATAAGTAAAACTTATCTATCCCACAAGTCAGTTGCTCTACCAGCTGAGCTAAAGTGGCATATTCTGTTTTTTGGTGACCCCGACGGGAATCGAACCCATGTCTCCGCCGTGAAAGGGCGATGTCTTAACCGCTTGACCACGGGGCCATATACGAATATTATTTTACTTTGTACTTTTATAATATTCGCTTGATTTGGTGAGCTATCCGCGACTCGAACGCGGGACAACTTGATTAAAAGTCAAGTGCTCTACCACCTGAGCTAATAGCC
>CANQYZ010000044.1 GCA_947628215.1 uncultured Clostridia bacterium
GAAAAAGTGGTACATCAGAGCCATTAGCATCAAGATTAAAAATAGATGGTTATACAGCTTCATTTATTGCCGTTACACCAATAGATAATCCTCAAGTTGTTTGCTTAGTAATTTTAAAACATCCTCGAGCTGGAAGTCATCAAGGTGGTACTATAGCAGCTCCAGTTGCATCACAAATATTATCAAAAGCATTACCTGCTCTTGGTATAGCATCAACAAAAGCTACATCTTCTAAAAAGAATTTAATTACAGTTTCAGATGTAACAGGAATTTCTTATAAGGATGCAGAAAAGAGACTTAAAAAAGCTGGATTTACTGTAGTAAATTTATCAAAATCTGATGATTATACAATAGTAAATCAATATCCAAAAGCTGGAGTTTCTTTAGAAAAAGGTGGAGTTATTTGTCTATATGATGATAAAGCTGAACCTAAAATGGTGAAAGTTCCAAATCTAAAAGGACTTGGACTTTCAAATGCAAAATCAAAACTTGAAAAAATGAATTTAAATATAGAAGTTGATGGTTCAGGAACAGTAATTTCTCAAGATATTTCTGAAGGTACTAAAGTTGAAGAAGGTACAATCGTATCTGTAAAATGTAAAAAATCTGGTCATGGTGGACAGTAATAAAAATAAAAATAAAAATAAAATAAATAAAAAAAGCTATCTAAATTTTTATGGATAGCTTTTTAATATCTATTTTATTTCTTCTTTCATCTTTTCTAATCCTCTTGCAAATTGATCTGGGCAAGAAGTTCCTTTATCTCGGCAAGGAATTCCCTTTAGTCTTTTAATTGCTTCATCTACAGTCATTCCTTCTACAAGTCTTGTAACTCCAACAGTATTTCCAGGGCATCCTCCTATAATCTCAGCATGTACTATTACTCCATCTTCTACTTCAACACTCATTTCTACGGAGCAAACTCCATTTGGTCTAAAACTATACTTCATCTCTACTCCTCCTTATTTATTATTTCTTTTAAATATTCTTTATCAAATACATATTTTTTATTACAAAATTGACATACTGTTTCTATCTTTTCTTCATTTTTTAGTATATCATTTAACTCATCTTTTCCAAGTGAAATAAGTCCTCTTTCAAATTTTTCTCTGCTACAATCACATTCATACACTGGAATAATATTTTCTTCTATAATTTTAACTTCATTATCTCCTGTTACTATTTTTGCAATGTCTTCTAATGATTTGTTTTCTGATAACATTTGACTTATTGATGGAACCTTAGAAATATTATTCTCAAGTTTTGATATTATATCATCTGTAGCATCTGGCATTAAATTTAATAAATATCCACCACTTTCTTTAACGCCATTTTTATCTACTAAAACACCAAGAGCAAGAATTGTTGGTTTTTGTTCTGATTCTGCAAAGTATTTAGTAAAATCTTCTGCTATTTCTCCAGACACAAGTTCAGTAATTCCAATATAAGGTTCTTTCATTCCTATATCTTTAATAACATTTAAATATCCATTATTTCCAACGGCTGTTCCAACATCAATTTTTCCATTTTCTTTTAATGGAAGTTCTACATGTGGATTTTGAACATATCCTTTTACTCTTGGGAATGCATTAGAAACAACAACAATCTTTCCTAAAGGTCCTTTTCCATCGATTTGTATAGTTAAACTATCATCTAAACTTTTAAGTTCTGTGCCCATTATTGATGCAATAGTAAGTGTTCTTCCAAGTGCTGCAGTACTAGTTGGAGTCAAATCGTGTGTTTTTCTTGCTTCTTCTACTAAATAGCTTGTTTTTGCACATGCTATACTTACTTTTCCATCATATGCTAAAAATTTTATTATTCTATCACTATTTTCCATAATTACCTCTTAAAATACAATTTGCAAGTTAAATTATAACACTTTTTTTGTTATTTGTATATTTTAAAATTCTTATTCTATTTATCAGTCTCTTTCTCCTTGTATATTTATTTTTCAAATGTTATAATTTTTTATATACATAGGATAAAGGAGAGTTTTACGTGGCAAATTATTACGAGATATTAGAAGTAAATGAAAAAGCTTCTATTGAAGTTATAGATAAAGCATACAAAGCACTTGCTAAGAAGTATCATCCTGATATTTATGAGGGTGATAAAAAAGATGCTGAAAAAAAGATGCAGCAATTAAATGAAGCTTATGATGTTTTATCTAACGAAGAAAAAAGGAAAAATTATGATACTGTTTTAGAAAGAAAAAGACAACTTCAAAGAGCTAAAGAAGAAGTATCTAGAAGTCAAAATAATACTGCTCATAATATTAGTAATACCGGGTCTTCTCACGTTTCAAACATGCAAGATGAAAATATTCAAGATTCTCCTATAAATAATCCTGCAAAATATGATAGAGATAAATTTGTAGTAGATACTACATATATGGATGAAAAGCAAAAAAAGAAAATACAAAAAAAATTACAAGAAAGATATATTGAAGCTTATGATAACTATCTTCGTTCAAGAGGATATAAATTAAAATATAAGTGGACTTTAAAACGTATTGGAATTACTGCTTTAGTTATTATTTCAATCATACTTTTATTTACAATACTTTTCTTCATTCCACCTATACATAATTATTTAGTAAATTTATATAATACAAATGTTGTTTTAAAATTCTTTGTTGATATAATTATAGCTTTCTTTTCAGCTATATTTTCAACAATATCACAACTCTTTTAGATAAAAAAAATCCTATAGCATATGCTATAGGACTATTTTTATTCTATTCCTTCTGTAAATACATCTTTAATTCCAAGCTTTTCTGAAACTTCTAAATAAAACTTATTTGCTACATTTGTTTCTTTTCCATCTTGTGTTGTAACTACATAAACTCTTGTTGAGAATTCACATTCTGGTAAAAGCTTTTTTAAATCTTCTATATCTTCTTTTTTCATTTTATATCTATATTTATTTATTCCACCATTATTTAAAATTACATTTCCGTTTTCATAAATATATACGACATTTGCATTTTGTGATACAGTGTTTTGAATTCTAAATACAAAGTCCTTTGGAACATATAATTTATTATATGCAAACACACCTAGCACAATTAACAAAATAAAGAATATAATAAGAATTATTATTGATATTGTACCTTTTTTCATCTCTCTTTACTCCTTTTATCTTATGTTCATTTTCTACATTATATAATATAGCAAAAATAATATCAAATATTTATAAAAAAATTTATAGTTATTTTAGTTTCGAGGAGTGTAAATGTAAACGCAATTTTAAATATTATCCATTGCATTAAGTCTTACATTGTGTCTTAA
>CANQYZ010000045.1 GCA_947628215.1 uncultured Clostridia bacterium
CCCTTGGTCAAGCGGTTAAGACGCCACCCTCTCAAGGTGGAATCATGGGTTCGATTCCCGTAGGGGTCACCAAAATAAAAAACTTGTAATTATTTATTATAGTAAATTACAAGTTTTTATTTTTTTATATTATTATTCTATAGTCATATTCAATATTTCTTTTAATCTATCATCTTGTTTAATTAAATATAAATATCCAATTAAAGCTTCAAAAGCTGTAGCATACATATAATCTTCAGGATCTGCATTTTTAGGAAGATGATGATTTTCAGCATTTCTTCCTCTTCTTACAATATCCTTTTCTTCTTCTGTTAAGTTATCACTTATTTTTTTTAAAATATCAGCTTGCGCTTTTGCTTTAACATATTTTGTTGCTTCAACATGCATATTATGTGGTTTTAATCTTGTTTCATTTATAAGATATGTTCTAATATATAATTCATATATACAATCTCCAATATATGCCCATGTAATAGGAGATAGCATTTTAATTTCGTTTAAGTCTTTTTTTCTTTCTATTATTTCCAATATAATTCTCCTTTTATTTTATACTTTTTCTAAAGTAATATTTCCTGTTCTACCATTTTTAAAATCATCTAATATTATGCTAGATGTTCTTTCTAAATCAATTTCTCCTCCAGAAATTAGAGCTCCTCTTTTCTTTCCTATTAAATACATAAATTCAAGTGGATAATTTGATTTTTTTAGAGTTTCCTCATATTCTTCATTTGATATTTTATATCTATTTAAAAGATTTTCTTTGTAATTACTTATTAATTCTTTTATTAAGTTATATGATACATCTATTTTATCTATTACATCATCTTTAATAGAACCAGTATAGGCAAGTTTTAAACCTGTTTGCTCATCAAACTTTGGCCATAATACACCTGGGGTATCTAAAAGTTCTATCTGATTTCCTATTCTAATCCATTGTTTTTGTCTTGTAACTCCCGGTCTATTTCCTACTTCCATAGAGCTTTTCTTAGATATTCTATTTATGAACGATGATTTTCCGACATTTGGTATTCCTAGTATCATTACTCTTATTGTCTTTCTTTGAATTCCTTTTTCAATATTTCTTTCTATATCTTCTCTCATTATATTTTCTATTTCTTTTGATACTTTCTCTGTACCTCTACCTGAATTAGAATCTACTTCTAGAGCAACTATTCCTTTTGATTTATAAAAGTTTATCCATCTAAGATTTTCTTTTTTGTCTGATAAATCTGATTTATTTAATATAACAATTCTTTTTTTATTTCTTATAATGTTTTCAAAATCTGGATTTCTACTAGATACTGGTATTCTTGCATCTAATATTTCAATTACTACATCAATTAATTTTAAATCATCTATAATCTGTCTTTTAGTTTTTGCCATATGTCCTGGATACCAGTTAATTCCAGCTTTAGTTAATTTTTCTTCATTTGACATTAAATTACCTCCCTTAAAGTATATATATTTTTGTTTTATATTTTTTTCCATCAGAAGCAGTTACCGAGGAATCCTCGACAACTGAATTCTCATCAAGTTCATTATCCTTAAAAATATTTTTTAAGTACAATGATATATTGTCAGTGGAACAATCAAAAACTTTTGCTATTCCTTTTTATGTAAGCCATAACGTTTCATCTTTAAATATAGCATCTACTATTATATTTCCATCACTATTTTTATAAATTATTGTCATTCATTTAAAATTCTCCTATTTCATTTTTTGTTAATTTATGTCGGAACTCCCTTTTTTTCATAATTTATATTTTATTTATTACAACAAAATGTTAAAAGTAAATTTATTAAAATTCTCTATTTATAAGCATTTTGTAAATAATTAACTAAAGTTGATATATACCCGCTGATATTCATTTTTCTACTTTCCATCTTCCCACTTTCTCACTATATTTTCTCTCTATTCTAATTAACTCTTGAAAATGTATCCAACTTAATTCGGTCGGCACTGTCAACTAAATTTGATAAAATTTCGTAAAATCTTCACTTTCTAACTGAAATTTTTCATTTATCAGTTAAAAAGAGAATATTTCTTCTCTAAAACCGTCGAATTCGACGCCTTTAAAACATTTATTTTTAATCTTCTAATAACTTTTCATCTATGTATTCATAATTTAAACTATTATTTTTAGATATAGCTGATTTTTTTGTTTCTTTTTCATATAAATCTTTTGCTCCTTTTGCAACTCCTCCACCGCGCTTTGCTACATTTAAGTTTTCTTTTAAGCCTTGTGGATGTTCTTCTTTTGCTATATCTCTTGTTGCAATTTCTCCAATATTGGTAAGAGCGACTTCTATATCTGACATATTATCTCTTAAAGATTCTTTTCTAAGTCCTTTTAGCTTCTTATATTCACTAGCTTTCATTCCAGACCAGCCTTTATATATTTCGTTTGTTAGGAGTGCAAATTCAACCGGTTTAGCAATTCCGCCCTCTTTCCAAACATCAGTAAGTTTAAATCTATCAACTATTCCACTTAATCTTGCTTTTATCCATTCGTCTGTATATCCTTTATTTCTATAATATTCAACAGCTCTATTTACAGCAATTTCTGGATCAAATACTTCATCAATTCTTTCACTTCCTAATTTTGCAAGCCATAGCTTAAATGGCTCTGCTTTAGGACTTGGAACAGACTCAATTAATCTTAAAATTCCTTTTGTATCTAACACATCAGTGTTATAAAATTTTCCATCTTTTGCTCTTAATTTCAGTTGACTACAATTTGTAGTCAACTCAGATTCTTCTTTTTTCAATCTAAGCTTTAATACAGACCAATATTTTCTTGGTTCATCACTATCTGTCAATGCTCCAATAACATCAACAACACTAAAAAAATATTCTTCTTTCTCACTATCCCAAATACTTCTTATTTCTTTATCTTCAAATAAATTTGAAATTGTCTCTAATTTATTATTATCCATAAATCTCCTTTT
>CANQYZ010000046.1 GCA_947628215.1 uncultured Clostridia bacterium
AGCTCTACCTTCACCACCACCATGTGGGTGATCTACTGGGTTCATAACAGATCCTCTTACTGTTGGTCTAATTCCCATATGTCTTTTTCTTCCAGCTTTACCTAATTTTACGTTTTCATGGTCTGTATTTCCGATGCTTCCTATAGTAGCTCTACATCTAGCTAAAACTAATCTCATTTCTCCTGAAGGAAGTCTTACATGTGCATATTTTCCTTCTTTAGCCATAAGTTGAGCAGAACCACCTGCTGTTCTAACTAATTTTGCACCTTGACCTGGATTTAATTCAATATTATGAATTAATGTACCAACTGGTATATTTTCGATTGGTAAGCAGTTTCCTGGTTTAATATCTGTATTTTGTCCAGATACTACTTTATCTCCATCTTTTAATCCGATTGGAGCTAAGATATAAGATTTAGTTCCATCTTCATATTCTATAAGAGCTATGTTAGCACTTCTATTTGGATCGTACTCTATTCCGATTACTTGTGCTTCCATATCATCTTTCTTTCTCTTAAAATCTATTATTCTGTATTTTTGTCTATTTCCACCACCTTGGTGTCTTACTGTAATTCTTCCATATGAATTTCTACCAGCTTTTTTATCTTTTTTTGCAAGTAGAGATTTCTCTGGTGTCTTTTTAGTTACTTCTTCATAGCTTAATACTGTCATATTTCTTCTTGAAGGTGTAACTGGTCTAAAATGTTTGATTCCCATTTTTCTTTCCTTTCCTAAAATACATTTCGTATCCTATTATTTATTTTCCTAGTTTAATCTAGATATTTTAGGTATAATTACATACCCATGAATCCTTCTATTGAAGAATTATATTTTTTAGATGTTTTTGTTTCTTTTCCGCCTTTTTTCATATAAACTGTTTCTTCTGGATTTGTATCAATCATAACAATTGCTTTTTTCCAGCTAGCAGTTTTCCCTTGATGTACTCCAACTCTTTTATCTTTTCCTCTAACGTGAGTTGTATTTACTTTTAATACTTTAACATTGAAAAGTTTTTCTACAGCATTTGCTATATCAACTTTTGTTGCTCTTTTATCTACTTTGAAAGTGTATTTACCTTCTTCTATTGCTTCATTACTTTTTTCAGTAATTACTGGCTTAATAATAATATCTTCTGGTAACATTATGCATACACCTCCTCTAATTTCTTAACAGTATCTAATGTAAGAACTAATTTATTATATTTTAATAAATCAAATACATTTATTGTATTTGCTAAAGTTATTTTTACATTTTCAATGTTTCTTGTTGATTTTTCAACTTTTTCATTTTTCTCTGCAATCATAACTAAAGCTTTACCTTCAACTTTATTTTTAGCTAATGCATTTACCATTTGTTTTGTTTTTATTTCTTTTAAATCTAATTTGTCTAAAACTACTAAATTATTTTCTAATACTTTAGAACTTAATATTGATCTAATAGCTAGTCTCTTTTCTTTCTTATTTATTCTATAGCTATATTTTCTAGGCTTTGGTCCTAAAGCTATACCACCTTTGAACCATTGTGGAGCTCTTATACTTCCTTGTCTTGCTCTACCTGTTTCTTTTTGTCTCCAAGGTTTTCTTCCACCGCCTCTTACTTCAGCTCTTGTTTTTGTGCTTTGTGTACCTTGTCTTTGATTAGCTAAGTAATTAGCTAAAACACTGTGTACTACATTTTCATTTGGTTCAATACCAAATACTTCTTCTTTTAAATCAACAGTGCTTACTTTCTTTCCTTCTATATTATATACATCTATTGTAGGCATTACTTTTCCTCCTTTCCGCTTTACACTGATGCCTTAACTGCATCTTTTATTTTTAAGATAACGCCTTTATTTCCTGGTACGCTACCTTTTACTAATATTGCATTTTTCTCTACATCTACTTTAACTACTTTTAAGTTTTGAATAGTTACTGTAGTATTTCCCATATGTCCTGGTAATTTCTTACCTTTGAATACTCTACCTGGTGTAGATGTTGATCCCATTGAACCTGGTCTTCTGTGATACATAGAACCATGTCCCATAGGTCCTCTTGATTGTCCATGACGTTTAATAACACCTTGGAAACCTTTTCCTTTTGTTTTGCCTTGAACATCTATGATGTCACCTTCAGCAAATATATCTACTTTTATTTCATCTCCTACTTTTTTATCAGATACATCATCAAGTCTGAATTCTCTTAAATGTTTTGTAGGTTTTACATTTCCTTTTGTAAAATGTCCTTTTTCTGGTTTATTTACTTTATTTTCTTTAACTTCGCCGTATCCTAATTGAACTGCATTATATCCATCAGATTCTTCTGTTTTTACTTGAACAACTCTACAAGGACCAGCTTCTATAACTGTAACTGGAATTGCTGCACCTTTTTCATCAAAGATTTGTGTCATTCCAATTTTTTTACCTATAATGGCTTTCTTCATTTAATTTTCCTCCTAACTATTGGCTGATTTTCACCAGCTTGGTTTGTTTAAAACTTTTTGTTTTATAAAAATTATAATTTGATTTCAATATTAACACCTGCTGGTAGTTCTAACTTCTCTAAGCTATCAACAGTTTTTTGTGTTGGATAAAGAATATCAATAACTCTCTTATGAGTTCTCATTTCAAATTGTTCTCTTGAATCTTTATCTTTGTGTGGAGAACGTAATATTGTTACTATTTCTTTCTCTGTTGGAAGTGGTATAGGACCTGATACTTTTGCTCCTGTTCTCTTAGCAGTATCTACTATTTTTTCAGCAGACTGTTCTAAAACAACATGATCATAAGCTTTAAGTCTTATTCTTATTTTTTCACT
>CANQYZ010000047.1 GCA_947628215.1 uncultured Clostridia bacterium
TGTTGTACTATAACTTTTGTATTATATAAGTAGTAGTATGTAACTTCTATTGTGTCTCTTCCCATTGTTCCTGATGTGTTTTTGCTATCTTCTACAAATGTATATCCTTCAATATTCTTTTGTTCAGTTTCATATGGAAGTCCTTGGTATCCGTCTATTGTTACATCTTCTTCAATTTCATTACCATCTACTTTATCAACATATTTTACATGAACTTTAGAATTCTTAGCATACCAATATGTATAAGTCTTTCCTTCTTCTACATATACTCCAGTTGTTACATCTGGTTCTTCTAATGATGTATATCCTTCTATTTGTTTCTTATCGCCTGATATGTCATAATCATTTCCAACTTTTCCTGTGTGGATAACATCATCATGTATTTTTTCATTTGTGTATTTATCTCTGTATTCTACAATTGCATTTCCATCTACATTTATTTGTGTATCATATGTGTCTTCTGCCTTATCTGGATTCTTTAAGTCGTTTATTAAGTATAGATAACTTTCTACCTCATTTGTCATTAAATCTTTTGTTAAATCAACATTCTTGAATAATAATTTTACATGTTTTTCTTCATTGATTTCATGAGTTTCATTTGTACCATTTTCGTAAGTATTAATATTATCTAATTTTATAGTCCATTTTAATGTGTTATCTGCTTGATTGTACTCTACATCTCCAAGTTCTGATTGTTCTGCATTTATTGGATATGGTAATTTATCTACTACTATTAATACTGCATCTCCTACGTAGCTATCAATTGTTCCATGATATTTAATTGTGTAATCTACTTTATCTGAACTATGTAGTATTTCTTCAGAGCCTGTCTTATCTAATGTGCTATCCATCTTTGGTGTTGGTTTATTATATTCTGTTTCTGTTTCATTACTTGGAATACCTTCTATGTAAGAAATGTTCTTAATTTCTTTTGTATCTTTATCGTCATAAGCTACAACTACTGTAAAGCTTACTGTAGAATCACTATTTGGCTCTACTTCAGAAATATTCCATGTAATTAATCCGTCTTCTTCTTCTCCATCGTTATTTACTGCTTTTAATCTTGTTCCCTCTGGAACAGTATCTGTTACTTTTACATTTGTTGCTTTTACTTCTCCTGTATTTGTAACTATTAAATTGTATGTTATTTCATCATCTGCTGTAACTTTTGTATCTTCTAATGAAGGTTCATTTGCCTTTCTTTCTATTACTTGCTCTTTGCTAATAATAAGTAATGGCATCTTAACTTCTTCTGTTGTTTCTTCTTCTATTTGTGGATTTGGCTTTGGTCTATTTGGATTAGATGGATCTTCTTCATTATCCTTCTTCTTTTCTGTGCTTTGTACTTTAGCAGCATTTTTGATTGTACCATTTGCTGAATCTTTTACTTTTACTTTGAATGTAAGATTAATTTCAGAATCTTTTTCTACAAAGATGTCAATTCCTTCTTCTAAGTTACTATCATTTAATTCAGTTAATGTTAAATCATCATATGTTTCTTTTCCATCAACTCTCATTGAACCTTCTTCAAATTCTACTTCTTCTGAAATAGAATCTATAAGTTTTACATATGCTCCTAAACTTCCTTCATTTTTAACTTTGATTGTATATTCAATTTCATCTCCAATTACTACGAAGTCTCTTCCTTTAGTATTAGCTTGAGCTTTTTCTATGCTTATAATTGGTTCTACATATGTATGTTCAATTTCATTTGTGTCTTCTGTTGTTTCTGGATTTTCTTTTCCATCTACATCTTTATTTCTCTTATAAGTAATATTTGCTTTATTTGTAATTTTTGCTTCATTCTCTATATTGTCTACTTTTACTTTAAATTCTAATGTCTTAAATTCTCCTACTCCAAGTACTATTTCTATTCCTGATTCTAAGTCATCTTTTGAATTTGAAGTTGTTAAATCATCAATTTTAATTGAACCATCTACGAAGCTTGTACCTTCTGGGATACTATCTTTTACTGTAGTCTTTGCTGTTACGTTTCCTTTGTTTTCTACTTTAATATGATATGTAATTGTATCTCCTTCTTGTACTTCTTCTGTTTCTGGTGGAATAGAAGTTTTTTCATGTTCTACTATTACTTTTTCTGGATCTGTTGGATCTTCTTCTTTATCTTTTTCTTCTATTTTTGGCTCTTCTGGGTCAGGAGAAGTTCCTTTTACTGTAGCTTCATTTACTACTTTTCCATTTATAATATCATCTTCTGTAACTTTATGTTCAGTAATAAATGTTAAGCTCTTTCCTGGCTCTAATTTATCAATTGTCCATTCATCGTATGTTATATCATCTGTTACTGTTATGCCTGTTATAGTTAAGTTTCCATCATTTGTTACTGTTATTTGATATTTTATTTTTTCACCTAGTACATAGTTTGTTTCATTTTGAGGAGTACTTGTTGTTTTCTTTTCTACTTTAATATGTCCGTTTGGGTCTTCTGTAGGATCTTCTTTTTCACCTGGATCTACTGGAACGTCTGGCTTATCAGGATCTGGTGATGTTCCTTCTGCTGTTGCTTTATTTAGTACTTTTCCTGCTAAGATATCATCTTCTGTAACTACATGTGATGTTTCAAATGTTTCATCTTCTCCTGGTTCTAAGCTTTCTACTGTCCATGATTCATCTGTTAGCTCATCTGTTACTGTTATATCAGTAATAGTTAAGTTTCCATCGTTTGTTACTGTTACATTATATGTTACAGTTTCTCCTAATTTATATGCTACTCCATCTTCTGGTGTAGTTGTTGTTTCTTTTGTTACTGTTAAATGTCCGTTTTTATCTTCTGGCTCATCTTCTTTTTCTACTTCATCAGTAACTTCTGGCTCATCTTCATCTGGTGATTTAGCTGTAACTGTAGCTTCGTTTAGTACTGATCCTGCTAATATATCTGCTTCTGTTACGTTATGCTGAGCTGTATATTGTTTGCTTTCATTTGGAGCTAATGATTCTACTGTCCAAGTGTCTCCTGTTAATTCATCTTTAACTTCTACATCTGTAAGTGTTAAGTTTCCATCATTTGTTACTGTTATTTGATATGTTACTGTTTCGCCAAGTACGTATTTTTCTCCATTTGCAGGCTCGCTTGTTGTATCTTTTTCTATCTTGATATGACCATTCTTTGGATCTGGTGTATCTGTAGTTTCACCTGGATCTATTGGAGCTTCTGGCTCTTCAGGATCTGGTGATGTTCCTGTACCTGTTACTGTATTTACTACAGTTCCTGCTAATATATCTGCTTCTGTAACTACGTGTGATGTTGTAAATGTCTTTTCTGTATTTGGTTTTAGTTCATCTATTGTCCATTCAGCATTTGTTAATTCATCTGTAACTACTACATTTGTCATTGTTAAGTTACCATCATTTGTAACTTTTACATTATATGTAATAGTCTCTCCTAAAGCATATGTTTTTCCATTTGCAGGCTTGCTTGTTGTTTCTTTTGTTATTGTTATATGACCATTCTTTGGATCTACTGGGTCTTCAGTATCTCCTGGATCTACTGGAACATCTGGCTCTTCAGGGTCTGGTGATGTTCCTTTTGCTGTAGCTACGTTTACTACTGATCCTGCTAAGATATCATCTTCTGTAACTTCGTATTCTACAGTATGTTCATCTTTAGCATTTGGTGCTAAGCTATCTATAGTCCATTCATCTTCTGTTAATTCATCTGTTACTGTTATATCAGTAATAGTTAAGTTTCCGTCATTTGTTACTGTTACTTTATAAGAGATTGTCTCACCTAAAGCGTATGTTTCTCCATTTTCAGGAGTACTTGTTGTTTCTTTTGTTACTGTTAGATGTCCATTTGGTTCATCTGTTTCATCATTTACACTAGTTTCATTTGTTACTTTTTCACCTTTTGGATCTGTTCCTTCTGCTACTGCTTTATTTGTAACGCTTCCATATAAAATATCTTTTTCTTGAACTTTATATGTTGCTGTATAGTCTTCTGATGAAGCTCCTGGTGCTAAGCTATCTATAGTCCATGTATTTCCTGTTAATTCATCTGTTACTGTTATATCAGAAATTGTAACATTACCATTGTTTACAACTTTTATCTTATAAGTAATTGTTTCACCAAGTACGTAGCTTTCTCCATTTGCAGGCTTACTTGTTGTTTCCTTTTCTACGCTTAATGATGGTGCTTTTTCTTCTGTTGTTGCTTCTTGATTTCCTGTAGCTGTTACTTTTTGTTCATTATAATCTGCTGTTACTGATGCTGTATTTGGTACTTTACCATTTAATATATTTTCTTCTTTTACTTGATAATCTGCTGTGAAAGATTGACTTGCTCCGGGTGCTAATGATTCTACTTTCCATTGATTGTTATTAATTTCGCACATATTTAATACTGGATCGCTTACAACTGCATTTTTAAGAGTAACATTTCCATCATTTGTGATTGTTATCTGATATGTAATTGTTTCTCCTAATTTATATGCTGTTCCATTTGCTGGAGTACTTGTTATTTTCTTTTCTAGTTTGATACTTGGATTTACATCTTCTGTATCTGTTTCTATACTATCTTCATCGTTTACAACTTCTCCTTGTTCGTCTTTTGCAGAAGCTGTAGCTCTATTTGGAACTTTTCCTCTAACAATGTCTTCTTCTGTTACAGTATAAGTTGCTGTATAAGTCTTGCTCTTTCCAACTTTTATTCCATTTTCTTCTGTATCTTCTTCTGTAGGTTGAAGATTTAAATTATCATGAACTAAATCATCTTGTAAAACTAAATCTGATAAATCTAACTGACCATCATTTGTTACTGTTATTTCGTAAGTAATTGTTTCTCCTAATCCGTATCCATGTTCTTCTCCGTTTTTTGGAGTGCTTGTTGTTTTCTTTTTTACTGTAAGATGTGGCTTTTTAACTACTGTTTGGTCTTTTTGCTCTATGTTCTTTTCTACTGGATCTCCTTCTGGATCTTCTGGATCTTCTTTTGCTTTAGTTACTGCTGTGTTTTTGAATGTCTTTGTATAAGTTCCTTCTTCTAGCTTATTTACTTTTGCTTCTAATGTTACAATAACTTTTCCTGGTATTTCTTCTTCACTACATGGAACTGTTACTTCTATTCCGCTCTTTAATTCCTCATATGTATATTTTACTGCATTTTCTTTTGTTATTTCTGTTTCTTTTGCTTCGTATTTAGGTTCTGCGTCATCGTCTTCAACATCTTCTGCTTTTTCAGCTTTTTGAGATACTATTTTTAGTGAGCCTTCTACATATGTTACATCTTCTGGAAGAGTATCTTTTACTGTTCCAACATAATCTGCTTCTCCTGTATTTGTTAATGTAATTGTATAAAGTATAGTGTCATCTTCTTTTGCATAATCATATTCTTTTACTTGTCCATCTTCTTTGTTCTCATTTGATTTATGCTTAATTGTTGCTGTTTTTTCTGCAGTAATTTCTGGCATAAAGTTCTTTACATTTGTTGTTTCTTCGTTTGTTTTATTTCCAGAAACTTTAGCTTGGTTCTTAATTACTTCTGTGTTTCCTTTAAATTTATCTACTTTTACATCAAAGCTTACTGTTGCTCTATTTTTTACATAGATTTCAATTCCTTCATCAACAAATATTTTATAAAATTCTTCAGCAAGTTTTTGTCCTAAGAAAATATTTCCTTCTTCATTTATTAAATTATCTGGTACAATATATTTTTGGCTATCAGCTTCGTTCAAATATGGTCCTTTACCTTCTGTTATAGTTTCTCCGTTTTCAGAAATTGTATCTCCTGTCATAATATCTATAAATGGAATTCCACATTCCTTTGCAGCTTCTTTTAAAGCATCATTCATTCCTTTTACATGTTCTTTAACACCTGTAAACATAGAAGTTTCTGCATAATCTAGACCTATAACTATAACATTCTTGCATTTTTCTTTTACATGATTATATAAAGTTAGTGCTCCAGCCTTAATTGTGCTTGCATCTCCCCCATAACAGTCATTTGTACCACCTTGAATTACTATTATATCTGGGTGGAATTTTTCAATTTCTTTTTCTACTCTATCATTATATACACAAGTACCATCTTCACATGATACATATCCAGTCTTAGATACACCATTGTTTATACATTCATATCCTAAGTATTGACAAATTATATTTGCAAATGACATATATCCAGGAAGTGAATTTTCAGATGGGTTATCCCAAGAGCATGATGTCCAAGTGTCTCCTATAAATAGAATCTTCTTTTGTGCATCTCTATTAACCTTTTGAATTGTACCACCTTTTTCTACTGCTGCTCCAAAGAATCCACCTGTTAGCTCTAATTTAATATCTCTACTCTTCTTTGAACTAAATATTACTTCATATAATCCATTGTCATCTTGTGTCTCTTCTTCAATTGTAACTCCACTACTTGCAACGCTCTTATACCCGTCACCTTCGTCTACATATAGTTTGAATTTTCCTTGTACTGCAAATAGCAATTCACTACTGTTTGTATTAAATTCTACTGAGAATAAGTTTGTCTTTAATGTATCACCCTTAACAACTGAATTTAATCCAACTATCTTTTTATAACCTGATATGTTCTCTATCTGAAGCTCAGAATCAGGAGAAGTAAATACTTCATTTATTTTTTCTGTTCCGCCGTCTTCTGTTTTTACAGCTGACTCTACTGTTTTAGTACCTTCTGCTACAGAAGAAACATCTAATTTCTTTATATCTGTAATATTTTCAGTATAGTTTTCTAAAATGTCTCTGTATGCTGGAATTGTTAATTTAACTTTTCCAGATTCTAAGTCATCTTTTGTATATTTCTTTTCACCTTCTAGTTTTGGTTCTTCTCCGTTTATCTTTAGACTATCATCTACAAAAGTAGTTCCTTTTTGAATCATGTCTTTTACACTTACTTCTTTGTCTTTTTTACCATCATTTTGGATATCTATTTCATAGTGAATAGTATCTCCTGGTCTTGCTGGTTCTTCTTTTACATTTCCATCACTATCTTTTATAGTAGCTTTCTTTCTAGCTTCTAATTCTGGATCTTCTACATCATCAGAAATTAATCCGCAGTTTACGTTATTTGCAACTATTATTGAGTCATTTTTATTATTTAGTTTTTCTATTTTGTCAGTCTTCTTAGTATTAGTATTAAATTTACTATTTATTTTATCGTTTGTTCCAACACCTTTTTCTGTAATCCAATAACCTTTAAAGTTTTCACCATTTAAATCTATTGCTACTTCATATACTCCAGCTTTTAAGTTTTCGAATGTATATTCTCCATTTTCACCTGTTGTTGCTGGTTCAATTTTCTTATCAAATACATCTTTTAGTTCTGTATCTGTAACTTCTTTTCCATCCTTTATTTCTGTTAATGTAAGTTTTGCATCCTTTAGTCCTTTTTCATCATTATTTAAAAGTCCGTCTCTATTTGCATCAATCCATACTTTTCCTTTAATTATTCTCTTTACAACAGAAATATCAACATTTTGTGTTTTTAATTCTTTTGCTGATGTATCTGTAGCGCTTATTGCATTGTTTACGAATATATCTCCTGGTTGATTGTTTCCTGATGTTTTAATATGAATATCTGCTGTTGATTTTTCTTCAGATGAGCTTACTGTTTTAATATAAACTGCTGTTACTTTTTTGCCTGCTTCTATATCTTTAACACTAAATCTCTTAATTGCATATGTTTCTGCTACAACTGGTTCTCCAGATCCTTCTTCCGCATTTATTGCTACTGGTAATCCTTTTAAATCTTCTGGACTTGCTTCTGTCACATCTTTTACATTATCATCTTTTATTTCTTTAAATTGATATTTAGAAATAAATTCAGTGTCTCCTTCATCTTTCTTTTCTTGTCCTTCATCTCCAATTGATGGTGATTCTGTAGTTGGAGCATCTGCTTGTGCTCCTGGATTTCCTTCTTTTGATTCTTCTGCTTTTTTAAATAATATTACATCTTCACTTGCTTGTCTTATCTTGTCATCTGTTGTTACATAAACTTGAACTTTATCTTTTTTGCTTAATGGAACTGTTATATCTACATAATCTAAATCAATATCTCCAGTAAATTTACTTCCTCTTCCATCTTCATTATATGGAAGTATATCTAATAATCTAACTAATTTGTCTGCACCGCCATCTTGCTTTGTACTTGTATTTGCAAATGTTATTGTATATTTTAATCCTTCATTTAGTTCTACAGATGGATTTTCTCTTTTCTTTGTGAATACCCAAGAATCTAAACTTGTGATTGTAATTGTTCCTCTTCCTTCTCTTTCGTAGTATTTTTCTCCATTTGCTCCAAATGTATATTTTCCAGAATTTCCAACCATATAATCGCCATCATCATTTGGTTGTTCTTCTACACATGCTAATACTGTGTATTGTGTATTATTTGGAGTTCTTTCATCTATGTATGTCTTAAATGTAAATGGCTCTGTACCATCTTTTCCTGAAGTACATCCACCCATCTTCCATGTAAGAGTAGTTGTACCATCTTCATTTACTTTAACTTCTGGCTCTTCTTCTGTACTGCTACTTCCTTGTACATATGTTACACCTTTTGGAAGTGTTACTGTAACTTCTAATTCTACATCTTCTATAGTTGGATCGTTAGGATTTGATTTTGTAATCTTTGGTGTTACTTCAAATTCTGCTTCGTTTTCTCCTTTACCCATATCATAATTTGTTTTATCTTCTAATACTACTTCTTTATCTTCATCAGATACATTTCCATCATCATCGTCATCTTCATCTGCTTTATTTTCTTTTTCAATAACTGGTTTTACTGTAACTTCTAGATTTCCACCAACTATTTTTGAACTATCTCCGTAATATACGCTTCCTCTGTGAGTCCCATCCTTTACTCCACCATTTTCATTAAACTCTGTTTTTAAATATGGAAGATGTTCTGCTCTAAATACCATACCTTGTTTCTTTTGTTCTTCTGAAATAGTAGTTCCAGCCACTCTTAGCTTCTCTAACTCTTCATTAGTTAAACTAGTATAATCATTCTTTAAAAGATTATCCTCACTAGATGCAATTGTTAATAATTTACCTTCTTTTTCTGTTTTTTCAAGTTCTGATTTTTTCTGGTTATAACTGTTTGTAGTTAAGAATGATTCTCCATCTTTTCTGTCTTTATTGTAACATCTTACATCATTTAAGACCTGATATTCCCCATCTATTTTAGATGATGTTTTTGTTTTTACTGGAATACTTACATTAATACTAAATCCAGGTGCTATGTAGCTTCCTTTTTTAGATTCTGCAAGTGTTGCAACACAGACATAGTTATGTGATTTTAAATCTGATAATTTGTCAAAATATACGAAATCCTCCATTTTTGCGTTAATCATTTCTGCATCAGACTTCCAACCTTCTGTTGGGTGAGCAATTAAAGCCCCATATAATAAATTAAATGTAACGCCTTCTTTTTGTCCTGAAGTAGACATTGAATAAACCTCATCATTTTGGTACATTCCGTCTTTTTGTACTTCACTTGTACCTTGACTTAATACTTCTAATTCTTCGTCATCAATTTTTGTTAAACAATCTATTCTTCTTATTGAATTATCTATTTCTACTGAAAATCCTGTTGATATAGTATTTCTTATCTTTATTTCTTGTCCTTTTGCAATTTTTGTATCTCCTGCTGCCCATGATGATGAAAGAAGCTCTCCGTTTCCTTTATTTCCAAACTGAATGCTTTTTTGATATGTTCCTTCAACCCTTTTTTCAACAAGCATTTTTACTGTATTATCTTCTTTGTATGCATCTTCTATACTTTTTTCAGTTTCTGGTTCATGATCTTTATTTGTTGTAAATTTTGGATTTTTAACTTCTAGCTCTAAACTATTTTGGTTTGTATCACTTGTCTCTTTTAATTTATCAATATCAACTAAGAAATATAAAACTCCTGTAGATATATACCCTTTATAAGAAGGAAGTGGTTGACCTTCTCCAGTTACACCTAAAAACTTCCCGTGATTATCTATATCCCAATCTTTAATTGTGATATGTATTGTACCATTTTTAGCTGATTTGGTTCCATCTGTTCCTTCTACACTTTCTCCATCTGTAACACCTTGTATATGTTCATCTTCATTTCCAAGCTTTCCATTTTGTGCAGTAACTGTTACTGTAGCATCACCATTTTTGTATAATTGTTCAGGAGTCTTGCCTTCTCCTCTGTTATAACTAAAATCTCGGCTATGTGGAAGTTGAAATACTCTATAAACACCATTTGAAACATTTTTTAGTTTATCTTTATCTGGCTCATCCTCTTCTAAATCAAATTGATTTTTCTTTTGTGCATAATATGTTACTGCATCTTTTGGGACTTCTCCGTTGTCTCCTGTTTGAAGCATTGAATAATCTATATCAAACTCTAAATTTCCTTTTGGTTTAGATAAACCTCTTAGTCCCTTTGCGCTATCTCCTTCTAGCATATATCCGAATCCATAACTATAAAGATATCTATCTACATATTTTGATTCTTCATTTCCATCTTGATCTTCTGCTTGTCCTTCTACTTGTCCTTCTGATTTTGCTTCTTTTTCACTTTGTTCTTTAAAGTAGTCTGATACGTCTACAACATATCCTGTATCTTTATCTACTTTTACTGGTATTCTTGATTGACTGCTTACTAATTCTATATTTATTGATTCTTTAGCTGAAACTTTTATTAATCTATTAGTTACAGATTTTGTTTTACCTTCATCATCTGCTGCATCATCATCTGCAGCTTCCTCTTGTGGTCCTACTACTTCAAATTCTTCTGTTGCTTTTTCAATTTTAACTGTTTCACTGCTTCCAACTAAAGAAACTTCAATTTCAGGAGAAAATTCTAGCCCATTTTCGGCTCCAAATAGAACATTTGCTACTAAACTTAAATTTTGGTGTCCTGGGATAGTAGTTTTATCTTTTGCTAAAAGATAATAACCTGTAAAAGTAAGATTATCTTTGTCTATTACATATAGGTCATTTGCCCATCCCATAGATATAGTATCCCACTCTAATTTATCTTTGAATTTTTCATCAAATTTAGCTGTTACTTTTAAGCATCCACCAGTTAATCCATTTGATACATCAGCTTGTGGTGCTGGCTCTGATACTTCTGATACTTTTGATAAAGTACTAGCTGTTTCATCTGTCAATGCCATGTCAACTTCAACCATCCAAGTAACAGTATCTAGAGTACGAACTATATTATCGTCTTTACTTTTATCGTTTCCATCTCCATCAGTTTCATCAAATGGTGCTGTACCTGTAATTATTTCACTTAACTTTGCACCACTAACTTTAGCTTTTTTTCCTATTTCTTCCTCATTTTTGATTGTCTCATTATTTTCTTCGAACTCTGCTAAAGTCTCTTCCCATGTTTTTTGGCTTTCTTTCTTTAATGTCGTACTACCTATCAAAAGTACTGCTGATACAATTGCAAGTAGCAAAGCAAATGCGATAAGTAATAATCCCTTCATGCTTTTTGAATTTGTTTTTTGTTCCATTTTTTTCTCCTTTTTTCTTTAGCTTTTTAATTTATATTTAAAATTACAGTCTATGATTTTTCATAGCTCTGTTATTTTTAGCAATACTTTTAGAGATGATAAACATCTCTTTTTTTAATTTATGAAATTACAAAAGCGTATTTTTTTACGCATTTAAAATTCTTCGTTTGCATGTTTTTCTTGTATTCTTTCGTCTTTTTTCTTTTATTAATTTAGATTTTAAAAGAAAAGGGCCTAAAGTCAATTAAATAATTTTGAAAAATCTTTAAATCCTTTGAAATGGCTACTTTTAAGATATTTTACATTTAAAAATCTTTTATATCTCTTTTTTTAGTAACATTTTAAAGATTACTACGGACAAGCGATATCCATCTTTTTAAGCTTTTGTTTTAGTTACATATATTTCCTTTTCTTTCCCCAGCAAATTTAAATTTTTTTATCTTCATAAATAAATTTTTTATTTAATTTTTCTATTTTTTTATTTAATTTTTGCAAATTATTTATTTAAATTTTTTTGCTTTTATTGTAGATTTTTATTTAAAAATATTTAGTTGTTTTTTAAAAATTATTTTATTTTTTAAATTTAGTAATTTTTAAAGTTCTTTATACTTTCTTATATTGAGCGATTTTTTAACTTTTTACTAATTGCTATGCTGACAATATTTTTAAAAATAATATTTAATTTAATTTTTTATTTTTAGAAATTATTATTTTATTTTTTATCTTTGATAAAGATTTTTTTCTGTTTTTAAATGCATAATATTTTATTTTTCTTTTATAGTTATCCACATTTAATTTGCAATTGTTTATTAAAAGATTTTCTTTTAAATGTTAAATATTATTTTTTATATATATTTTTTTAGACAAAAAGCAGCTCTGGAATATTGGGTTTTTCCTCTATTCCAGAGCTTTTATTTGGTTTAGTTATAAGCTTTATTTATTTTTCTTTTGTATTTAATTATGTTGTTCTTCTTTTGTGCTTTCTATAACTATATCATCTGTAGATTTTCTAAGTACAACTTTTATTGTTATTGCTATAATTCCTGCTGCTAGTAATGCTAGTGCTATTAGAAGAGCTATTATAATTATGTTTTGACGTTGTGTTGCATATGCAAGACCAGTAGGTTCTGTGAATGTTACGAAGTCTGTTGCGTCTGCATCTAGCTCTGCTACTGTGTATACTGTGTATCCATTTGCATTCTTATTATATTCGTTCATTACTTTATTTGTATTTATAGCATATTTCATTGTCTTCATTAAGTTGTTTGTTGTATTATCAGATATGCTTATGTTTTCTTGTATCTTTCCTTTGATTTCATCATTTGTGTTCATGTTACTACTATGTCCTGCTTCCCAGATACCGTTTGATTTCTTTGCTCCTGTTGCTTGATCTACTTCTATTTCTTGTTTTACATATTCAAATCCGTTACCTGGAATTGCATTCATACTTCTTCTACCTACTGAGTTAGAGTATACTAACACTTCGGCTAAGTTGTAGTAAATCATGTTATCTAATGATACATCATTGCTTATGTCGTTCTTAATTGTTACACGAATTATTGCATCTTCATCATCTGATGGTTTGTATTCTTCGTTATTCTTAATTGCCATTGTATCTAATTCTTTAGTTAATTTCTTGTTGAATGAATCTCCAACATATTCTGTACCGTTTGCATTATCATATACGAATACATCGTTTATTAATAAGTCATCATATTGTGATGTAGCTCCAAGTTGAGTTGTCGCATATTTCTTATCGCCTTTTGCTTTATAAGTTAATTGACCTTCACCTTTTTCGCCTCTATCTAATCTATGAGATTGTATTGTCTTTTCTTTAATCTTGTCTGCATGTGAGAATTGTACTAAGTTTCTAGTTTCAGTAATGTAGATTCTTCCGTCTTCATCTGCTAGATAGTATTCTTCTCCTGAGTTTGCAGTATTAGTATATGAATCATCTGAGATTAATCCGTTTAGAGCTTTTATTCTCTTTCCTTTTTCTATTGCTTTTCCATCTGCTGTCTTATCAGATGCTGGTATATCTGTTGGAAGTGATGTTCCCCAAGCTGAGTCGTCTGAGTTTACAGTAGATTCTTCAAGTCCTGAACTATTTGGATCTATGTATTCTACTAATCTATCAACTCTTGATTTAACTGCTGCATCTGTATAATCTTGACCAGCTACAGTCTTTGAACTATCTATTGCTTGTTTATCATGTGTATAGTAGTATAGTCCTACATATTTACCATATTTAATGTTTTCACCACTTTGTGCTTCTGATGAATTATTTAATTCATCTGCATATTCATGGATCTTATCACCTGTATATGTCTTAACTAAAGTATCTGATGTATAGTCTGCTTCTGATTTGTTTGTTGCTCTTATCTTGTATTGAATAGCAACTTTTGTATTCTTTAAGTATTCTTCTTCTATATTGATATATTTGAAACCTTGAACACCATAAGATTCTTCAATTGATAAGATCTTGTCTTGCTCAACTGCTCCATCTGTATTTAATGTTCCGTCTTCATTTACCTTAATACTAAATATTTTTTCGTTTTGTTTTGTAAGTTCAATTCCCTCTAAGTATTTATCTACTTGTAATATAGTATTTGGTCTTCTCTCAATACCGAAGTCAATGTATTTAACATTGTATTCTTTCTTATCGTCTTTTCCTTCTTCTATTGCATTCATAATATCTTCGTATTTACCACCAGCTGTAACTGTAAATGTACCATTTACACTCTTCTTACTCTTTGCATATGTAATCTTTGGTGCTGTTTCTACTTCAATATTAAGTTTTGCAGTATTAGCTTCCATACTGTATAGTTCTATTAAAGCTTTATATTCATCTGATTCTGCAAATTGTTTTAAGTTTTCATTTTCAGCTTTAACTTCATCTAAAGCTTTTCCATATGTCATTCCGTTTCCTGCATTCATCTTGTCTGTTACTTTAGTAATTAACTCTGTTGCTTCATCAGAATCTGCTAATGCTAGTATTTCTGCCATTCTATTACTTATTGTTCTAGAATTTTCAATTGTATTTAATCTTCTTGCTTCATAATCTCTTGCATCAGATACTCTTTCGTCTGCTAGTTTTTCAGTAAGTCCTGTTAAGTCATGCCATTCGTTATTAAGTGTTATCTGATCTGTTAGAGCATTATTTATTCCTGTTCCGTCTACATATTGATCATTGTTCATTTGTTCATAATGAACTTCTTTTTCGTTTCCTTGTTCATCTTTTTCTGTATATTTTTCTATAATCTTATTCTCAGTTGGGTTCTTAATTCCTGTTTGATATGCAGTATTTTTGTAATCTTGTCCGTTGTATTTCATTGTAAGTGCTGTGTTACCATATTCAAATCTTACTACATAATCACCGGCTACGAAGTTACTAAACTTATATTCACCGTCTTTATTTGTCATAAGTACTGAAGTATATTCTGGTTTTGTTTCATTTGGAGTACCAAATGCATTGTCTGGCCATACGAATTCATATTCGTTTATGTTTCCGCTGTCTTTATCTTTAATCTTAATTTTTTCTACTAATGATACTGTTACACCTTGTACTTTCTTTTCACTATCTTGATATTTTCCATCGCCCGTCTTTGAATTTATAGTACCATCTACATCTTTATTTAGTTCGTCTTTCCAAACAACACCATCTAGTGTTCTTGGAGTATCTTTTGGATCTCTTAGGAAGATTCTAAATACTGGTGCAGAGTCTGTATCATCTTCGAACCATTTCTTATCAAGTACTGTGTATTTAACTCCGTTGTTTTCTTCTACTGCTGTCATAGCAAAGTTTACGTTATCTGGAGCTGAATCTTTATCAACTCTACCAGAAATTTCTCCTGATTTATAAGCTACGTTATTATTCTTTTGAAGTGAGCTATCTGTGTAGAATGTTGTGTAGTTAGATACTTCTACTACATTGTTCTTTCCACCTAGTAAGTTACCTCTATAAGAACTATTTTCATTTTGTTCTTTTGTTGCATCTTCATATCCTTTGCTGTCTATTTCAAATGTTACAAATACTTCAATCTTTTCACCTGGGCGTAATGTTAATTCATTAGTTGTATATTTTCCGTTTTCGTCTCTTGCTGTGAATGTATCTGTATACATCTTCTTATATTTTCCACCTTCTACTGTTCCGTCTAATGGTGTAAGTTCTTTTGTAAATGATTCATCTACTTGCCATGTTACATCACCAGTTACCATATTAGCAGAGTCTTCTTGTCCTCTCTTAGCTCTTTGAAGTGAGCTTACTGATGTATCTTCTGCTTTATTGTAGTAGTAAGGTAATGTATCCATATCGCTTGATGCCATTAGGCTATATAATCTATAGTAAGATGGTTCTGCTACAACTTGTTCTTCTGAAATACCATCAGCATTATTTACTTTTGCTTTGATTTCTTCAGTTACTGGTGTAAATGAACTATCAAAGTAATCAGATAATCTGTTTACGCTCATGTCTTGAGTTGTAGAATCATTGTATACGCTGAACTTATATGTAGCAAATAATCTTAATTCTGAGTTTTTCTTCTCATCGTAAATTGATTTCTTAACTACTTCTGCATTTGTAGCTGGAGCATATACTTCTGATCTATAGTAGAAGTCAGATGCATATAATCCAAGTTCATATGAAACTCCACTATTTTGCATATCAAGTAACATATTTAATGTATCTGCATATTTAGAATTTTCATAATCTTTTAATGTACTATATTTATATGTTAATTCATCATTGTTTACTGTAACTGCAGCCTTATATAAGTCTTTTGTTACAGAAATATCTGTAGTATCTCTCTTTACTAATCCTAAATTAATGTGGCTAAAGTATTCTGTTACTGGTTTATAGTATGTAAATGTGTCTTCAGTTTGTGTATCAAGATATTCTAGTGGGAAATCTTCTTTCATTTTTTCAATATGAATTCTATCTTCATATGGAAGAAGTAATCCGGCTGTTGAAGTTCTTGCAGCTAATTTGAATTCATCTTTTACATAACCATCAGTATTCTTTGTTACTAAAGTAGAAGCTTTTCTAGTCTCATCATTTCCATTGTCTGTAGCATCTGCCTCTCCTGTTGGATCTGGATCAAATCCTTGATCTTCTGATGTATAGTCTAGCTCTTTAGTATTAGAGCTTGCATCTTCTGCTTTTCCTACTGTAGTACCGTCTGATTGAATTTCTTTATCACCTTTAATTTGTGTAAATGTTTCATCAAATGTATGTCTATCTGTATAACTTTCAATTGCATATGAGTCATTTGCATATTTAGAGTAATCTATTGTTGATGGGTCAGCTCCTGCATTTGATGGAGTAGCTGAAGTACTTTCAAATTCTTGTACTTTCTCATCTGTCTTAGTCTTTTCTGTAGATGCTAAGTACTCTGTTACTTCATAAGTTTGTCCGTCATAGATAAACTCAACATCATATGAAACTTTGTATTTACTTGAATCTAATCCTTCAATAGAAGGAATTGTTAAGTAAACTTGATAATCACCTTTATCATCTGTGAATAATCTATCTTCTATCTTGTCTGAGTCAAATTTAATCTTATCTTCTAGCTTAATGCTTCCTTTATCATCTACTGTCTTCTTTCTATAAGCATCTGCTAATGTTCTCTTATATTCATTATCTGTACATTCTGTATAAGTGTCTCCTGTCTTTTCGTAAACAACTCTCCAGATTCTTACTTCTATCTTAGATAATTTCTTGTCTCCTTCTTGAGCATTGTAAACGCCGTTTGCTTTTGTATCTTCACCTTTTGCGAAGTTTTCAAAGTCTTCCCAAACCATACCAGCTAAAGCTGTTGTTAAGTCTAATTCTTTTATATCATCATCATCTGCTAGGAAGTCACCTGGAACTACTGTATCTATAATGTATGCTGCTCCTGTTTCAAGTTCTGTTTCTTCTTCCTTTGGTTTTGGATCGTCGTCATCATCTTTATCGTCATCGCTACCTCCTGGACCAGGAGTTGTTTGTGGCTGAGCCTTGTTTTCTGTTGCACCTGATGGTGTTAAGTTATCTGATGTTGGTGTTCCTGATTCTGGAGCATCGTCATCACCACCACCTACACCAGTATCATCGTCACCGCTACCTCCAGCAGGATTGTCCGGTTCAGGTGTTACATTTTGGTCTAAATTTCCTGTATATTTCATTTTTATTGTAACTGTTTGATTATTACTATCTTTTAATTTTACAGTAATTTTAGCAACTTTATCTTTTGCTATATTGTCAGTTTGTCCTTCAAATACTGCATTTCTTTCTTCGCTATCTGAGAATATTTTTATATATGTTGTAGGATCATCACTTGGTCCACCAGCTGCTGTAACTGTAGTATCTAATCCCATAATTTTTAATGTATCTAATCCACCACTTTGTGATGTTGCTGCATAATCTCCATTTAAATTATATATAAGTACACTCTTCTTTTTATTTCTTATTTCAAACTCACTACTATCTTCAAGATAAGGCTTTTTCACTTTTATGTCAATTTTGTAGGAAATCTGTCTAGAAATATTTTTAGCGATAAATGTTACTGTTCCACTAGATGGTGATTTATCTATTGTTATTGTATTTCCTGATATTCCACCTAATATTCCTGAATCTGCTTGTAATCCAACAATTTCTCCACTTGGTTTTTCATGGAAATCAGCTTCAAGTTTAGAAGCATTTGCTCCTGTTCCCAAAAATCCTTCTCTTCTAACATTTATCAAAGTATTGCTTTCTTTTTGCAAATCAAATCCATCTATAACTGTTTTTGTTTTAATATATGGAGATAAATATTCTAATAGTTTAACTGCTGTAGCTGTGTTATATGTTGCGTAATAAGTTACTTTAAACTTTATTGATTCCTGAGATGTTGAAAGACTTACAGTTGCTTCATTTACTACTTTTTTATGGTCTTTATTTATAGTAATTCCTGTAATTGTATAGTATCCATATGGACTATTTAATGTACCTTTACTTTGTAAAGTACCTTGTCCTTCAATACTTCCACTATTTAAAGTAACTCCCAAAAATGAGTGTTTTTTACTACTTGTCCACTTTAACTCTATAGTAGTGTCAGTTTCTTTTGTAACTGATACAGAACCATTACTTGATGTTATAGCAGATGCTGATGCACCACCACTGCTTCCTCCATTATTTATTGTAACTCTGCTTGATTCAATACTTTCTCTTAATGGGATTGTGTTTACCCAAAGTGCTGCTGTTTTCTCAACATTGTCCTGTAAACTCATTTCTTTATTTAATAAGTTTGAAGCAACTTGAGTTCCATTGCTGTTTGAACTACCTGATCCGCCTGAGTTACCTGGTACTATGTAAGTTTTATTAACTTTCCATTGAATTTTTAAATAAGTACCATGGAATACTGTATATTTTCCTCCACCATTCCAATAATGGTAATTAAATGTAAAGTCTGTAATTGCAGATAATCCTTCTAAGTAATCTACTTCAATATAGAACTCTTCATCAGAGTATGGATAAATATAATCTGCATCTATATCATTTCCTTCACTATCTTGTCCTTGTTCTTTGATTAATGCTTCATGATCATGTGCATAAACTATTTTATAATGTTCTGTTGAGATATCTTTTATTATCTCTTCACCATTTTCATAGAATTTTCCTTTTAAAACTGATCCAACGATACCTGCAAAGTCAGCAGCTTTTCTATTTCCACATTTTACGATTTTTCTAACATAATTTGTAGAGAATGGACCTATTTTATATTTATTTGTTGTTGCATCAAATAAAACTTTTGCATCATCTGATTTTTGAGTAGGTTCATATTTTACTTTAAATAAATTTCTACTTGTTACTTTTCCTGTATAGTATCCATCTACTGTTTCTGGATTTTTATCACTTATTTCATCAGATGTTGTTGTATCTACTTCTACTTCGCATGTTGCTTTAGCATTTGGATTGTCTTTTGATTTTACTGTAATTGTTGCTTTTCCTTTCTTTACTGCTGATAGTCTTCCATTTTGATTTACAGTAACAACTTTTGTATTTGAGCTTGAAAATGTTACAGCTTTATTAGTTGCATCTTCTGGATAAACTTTTGCTGTTAAGTTTGCTGTTCCACCTTTTTTCATCTCTAAAAAAGTCTTATTTAACTCTATTCTATAAACATCTACTTTATCTGGATCTTCACCTGCTTCTACAACTGTAACTTTACATGTTGATGATTTATTTGAACCATCTTTTGCTTTTACAGTAATAGTTGCTGTTCCTTTTTTAACTGCTTTTATTTTTCCGTTGTTATCTACAGTTGCAACTTTTGTATTAGAACTTGAATAAGAAACTTTTCTGTTAGTTGCATCTGTTGGTAAAACAGTTGCTGTTAAAGTTTTTGTTTTACCTTTAACTATTGTTAATTCTGTTTTATTTAATTCAATTCTATGTACGCTTATATTTCCTATTTTGTCATTTGGACCTATAACTTTAATTGTACATGTTTTACTTATTGAATTATTTTTATCTGATACTACTTTTACAGTAGTTGTTCCTGTTTCAACACCTTTTATAATTAGTTTATTTCCTTTAGAAACTTTTTCACTACCATCTGTAAAACATGCTATGTTTTTATTATTTATAGTTGAAGAATAACTTAAGTTACTTGGGCTTACAGATATGTTGATTGTTCCTTTATCGCCTTTTTTAATAACTAATTCTGATCTATCTAGTAGTATTTCCTTTTTAGAGCTACTAGTTTCATCAACTACTTTAACTGTGCAAGTTGCTTTTACTGAGCTATCATCTTTAGAATAAACAGTTAATGTTGTAGTTCCTGCTTTTAATGCTTTTATTTTAACTGTATTTCCGCCTACTTTTTCTTCACTGCTATCTGTTATTTTTGCAATTTTATTATCGCTCATTTTTGCTGCACAAACTAGTGTTGAAGGTGTTGGACTTACATTTATAGTAATCTTTTCACCTACTTTTAATTTTACTGTTCCTCTGTCTAGTAAAATTTGTTTTTCATTAGTTGGATTTCCAGAGCTTGAATTCTTTACTGTTAATGTACATGTTGTCTTTACTTCTGGTTTATCTTTTAGAGCTAAAGTAATTAATACTTTTCCTCTTTTCTTTCCTGTAACTTTACCATTTGCATCAACTGTTGCAATTGTTTTATCTGATGTAGTCCATGTTATTGCTTGTTTTCTTACATTTGATGGAGTAGCAACATAAGTTAATGTTTCTGATTTTCCAACTACTAATTCAAGTTCTGCATGATCCATCTTTAATGTTTCTATTGAATCAGATTCTTCTTCTTCACCTTGAACTATTTCTACTTTACCATCATTTAGACTCTTGATGTATTCTTCAAAAGCAAAAGCTTCATCTGATAGACTATTTCCGCCAGATCTTGAACCTTCTTGCTTAGTACCTACTTCCCACCAAGCAACTTGAACTGCTGAGTAGTTTCCTTGTCCACCGTCATTAGTTGCATTTACTATATAATATTTATCTCCTCTTTTTACAACGTAATTTGCTTCAATATCTGTTATGTTGTTTGAGTCTTTGTAATCTACCATGTAGTATCTTGTACCATTAACATCTAGGTATGCACCTTCATCAACAGTACCTGTATATTCTTCATCTGTTTCTTGGAATGTAACACCATTTCCAGGAAGGTTATCATTTAATTCTGATAAAACATATGCTTCTGCTGGTGTTGCATCGTAAACATTTTTTTCTGTGAAATAACCATATGTTTTGCTTTCTGTTGGAACTAATCCTTTATATGTTCCATCAGCAAAACATGTTGCATTACCTAAGTCATTTGCTGTTAAATATCCAGTGTCTTTTCCTTGATCAGTTACGTGAGTTTTATTATCTCCACTTATAACCCATGTTGAACCATATCCAGGAAGTGCTATACCATGACCTGTACATAGTAAGAATGGATCGTTTATGTATTGCTCATATGTTATATATCTTGGAAGTGGATAATCACCTGTATGATCTGCAACACTTTTTATTACTTCTTGTGCAAATGATTTTCCAAAGAATGTTGTTCCAAGTACAGTGGCAAATAACACGGAAGCTGTTACTATTTTTTTCTTAAGACTTTTATTTTTTAATCTTCCCATGTTATCACCCCCTTATTATTTCTATCTATTCTCAGTTTAATTACATATAATGCTATGAATAACGTTATCAGAGTAGCTAAAAGCACCATTAGGTTTACTACTCCTCCACCAGTATTTACTGAGATGATAACATCTGCTGATCCTAAATCATCTTCTGTTGTGCTTCCATTTCCAGCAACTGAGTCAATATCATTAATTGCTGATTCGTTAAATGATTTTGCAATTTCAGCCATGTTATTATAAATACCAGTGTTATCTTCTGTCATTTGTTTTACTAATATTAATTTTACAGATTTTGCTTCTCCTGCTTTTATAGGAGTATTAGCTAAAGCTGTTGAATATAAGTTTCCTTTTGCATCTTGATACCATCCTGGATTCATATCTTGACTAAATACCATACTATCTGGAATGTAATCTACTATGCTCTTAGCATAACCTGTAAGTTCACCTTTGTTTCTTACTGTTACTTTATATTCTACATATACTTTAGAAGAAGATAATTGATTTCCTCTAATATCAACTTTTGCAGTAGTAACATCATCATAATCATAAGCTACTACTCCAGCTTTATTTTGAATTGTAACTTTAGATATTGTTTTATCTAAGCTTAAGTCAAACATCTTAGATTCAACTAATCCTATATCTATATCACCTTGACTATTTCCTGATATTCCAATTTTATCTGTAATAGCAAGTGAGTTTGTTAAAACAACATCACAATTAGAACTTGAATTAGCACCTCCTGCATTATAAGCTGTAAGTCTGTATTTTGAAGTGTTATATCCAAATACTATATAATAATTTCCATTACTTAAATTACTAAATACATATTCTCCAGAACCATCTGTTGTAGCTTTTGCAATTTGAGTATTTGTTGTTGCATTATATAATTTAGCAAGTACTCCAGATAATCCTTTCTCACCTGTATCTTTTCTTCCGTTTTCATTACTATCAAGCCATGCTTTACCAGTAATTCTATATGTAGAATTATTAGTAGATGGTGATTTTGTTGTTGTTTGAGCTGTCTTTACAACAACTTTTTTAGTTTCTTCTTTTGCTTGTTTTGCTTTCTTTTCTACTGGTTGTACTATTTGTGTAATCTTGTCTGTTTTTACTGTATCCATTTCTTCTGATGAAAGTGTCCATGAACTTTCAACTTGTTTTTCATTTCCACTTATCTCAGCTTTTCCTGTAAGTGTAACTATTGCTTCTTCATTTCCTTGGAATGTTAATGTAGAATCTATTGATCCATCATTTTTAATGTATAAGCTAGATCCTGATAATTTATCTGTAAATTTATAATTTGCAGATGTTATTTTTAATTCTTTTGGAAATACTGTTGAAAGTTTAACATCATCTGCTGCACACTCACTTAAATTTCTTATAGTAAGTGTATATTTTATTTCTTCTCCTGATTTTATATATTTGCTATCAGATGAAGATACATAACTTGTCTCAAATTCAGGTCTACTTAAAGTATGTACCCATTCATTTGATGTATATTCAGAAGTATTATCTCCTTTAACTTTTGCTATAAAGCTGATTGATTTTCCATTTTCTTCAACTTTATCTACTTTAACTTTTAATTTTACGTATGTTCCTCTATTAATATTTTGAAGATCATATGTTACTGTGCGAGTTGCTTCATCATATGTACCACATTCTACTTCTTCAGATGTAAGTCCGTCTTCTTTAAATGCTAATTTATATGCTCTTTCAAAAGTTACTCCTCTTGGTAATTCTACTGTAACTTTTGTATTTTCAATTAGTATATTTGGTGATGTTAAAATATCAAGTTCTATTTCTTTACCTTCTTTTACTGGAACTTCATAGTTCTCTTCAGAAATTGATATTGTAGCTTCTGCTTCTTCGATTTTTGTTTCCTCTGATTGAGTATAGATAGGTTTTTCTAGACCTTCAGCTTCTACTTGTGCAGTTGAAGCTATTTTCTTTTCTGGTTCTTCTACACTGTCTGGTTCTTCTATTTCTTCTACTGCTCTTTCATTAACTTTTACTTTATAAGATATTGATTTTGAGCTATTTGCTTCAATTTCTCCCATATTTAAAGTTAATTCTTTAGTATCTGGTTTTTCAACATATGCACCAGAATCTTGTGCTTCTAAATAAGTTGTTCCTTCTGCAACTAAACTTGTTAATTTAATATCTTTTGCTTCTGCTCTACCATCATTTTTTACTGTAACTGTATAAGTAATTATTTGTCCTTCTTTTACTTCTTCACCAGCATCTGAGATTGTTTCTACAGAAAGTACTGGTTCTTCTACTGTTTTTAATACAACTTTATGTGATTCTGCAACGTAGTCTGTTTCTTTTGCTCTATAATATGTTGCCATTGTACCAGCTAAGCTATTATTTGCTTTTAATTGTTCTGGTATTGCATATTTAAATGAGTATGAGATTATATCTCCTACTTGAACATCGCCTTCAACTACTATCATAAATGATTTTACGTTAGCGTATGATTTTAATTCTTCTTGCCATCCGTTTTCACTATTTTCTAAATCTTTTGTTGCATTTGCATTTTCTGAATAATATACTTTTACTTTTTTACCTGATGTTTCAATTTCTGATAATTTTTCAAGTACTTTTACATCTACTGTTGTTCCTAGAGCTTCTCCTGTTGCTATTGTTTTATTATCTTTAGAAGGTACTCTTCCTAATATTGAAACATTGCTTATTACATCTTCTGTATTGTTTATCATTGTTACTTTTTCTGTAACTATTTTTTCATCTGTAAATGTTGCAATTGATCCTGCAACTTCACCTTGATTTATTGAGTAAATTGGATCTTGGTTATCTGCATATCCACTTAATTCTTGTACATTTAATAGTCCTTCTGGTGCTGATAATACAAGTGGTATATTTACTTCACCACATGTTGAAAGTAAAGTTGCATCTGTTTTCTTAGAATCCATTTTCCACTCTACTGGATTTTCATAAACTGTTGCTGCTTCATTGTAGTAGTTCATTCTAATTGTCTTGCTTCCTGATGCTGAGTATTTTTCAAGTGTAATATCTGAGTTTAATATAATTGTTGTTCCATCTACTGCTTCACCTAAACTGTATTGTGTTTGAGTTCCACTTACTTGTACTTTTAATACTACATTTCCATCTTTATTTTTGTATCCTTCAATTTTTTCTACTTTTAATTCTTCATTTCCATAAAGTACATTCATTGTTTTTACTGTAATTTCTTTTACTTCTTTAGGGAAAGTAATTTCGAATATTGGATTTTTAAATAAATCTGTTTGATCATTGTAGTTATTAAGTGAAATATTTATTTCTACGTTTTCATTTTTTACTAATGTAGATAATTCATTTCTACTTAAGTTAATTGTTGCATTTGATTTAGTTCCAGTTAAGTTTGTTTCTATAGTAGCTTCTCCTAAATCTGTTTTTACATCTCCATCATATAGTGCTGTTGCTTTGTATGTAGTTGTTAATTTATTTAATGCAATTGCTGTTGTCTTTCCATATGATAATTTTCCGATTACTTTATTATTTACTATATTTAATATTCCTTCTGCTTCTGGATTGTTTATTTGTACTATTACTTTGCTTAAAGCTTGGTTGTAATTAATAACTATATTTCCACTTTCATCAGTTGGAGTATTTTTATCTACTGTTACAAGTAGACCACCATTTCCATCAAATAATTGTAAGTTTCCTTTTTCTCCTAATATACTATCTAAATTTTCTTTATTAATAGTAGTAGATTTGTAATATGTTTGTGTAAGTTTGTCATCTGATGTTTCATATTTATTATTTGAATCATCTGTAAAGTGTTCTTCTTTTTCTCTAACTTCAATTACACTTACAGCTTCTGGTCTAGATACATTTATACTTAATAGGTTTGAATATTCAGTTTCATAGAAGTTTGAATTTAAATTGTAGTTTGCATATATATTTCCTTTACTTACATTTTCTGTTTGTCCAGTCACAGAATATGTAACTATGCTTCCAGTTTGTTTACTTAAATCATATTGTGATACTGTAGATCCTGCTACATTTTGTGTACCTTCTGCTGAAAATACATTTGATGATAAACTAACTTCTCCATTTAATAATGTATTTTCTCCAAGATTTACATTTGAATATGTAACTGAAATAACATATTCATCATCACCTTTTGGTAGATTATAAGTTCCTTCGTTTTCTGGATTTACTACATTTATATTTACTTTTCCATCACTATAGTTCCAGTTATCATTATTAAATACTACATCATTTCCTTGCATACCATTTGTAAGTCCTGTATTTATAGCAGATACTGCAACTTGAGTAGCTGTTGCTCCTTCAATTTGTGGTATTGCAAATGAAATATTTGTATCTTTAATAGGAAAAGATTCTGTTCCGGCTGTCAAGTTAGATTTTACTTTATATTGAACTAAAGCATAATTTACTCCTTCTTGAACATATGGAACATACTTTTCAACTGTTGAATTAAGTTCTATAGAAGGTGTATTTTTCCATCCTAATGAAACTACACTTGTTTTTGCAATTTCAGATGAATTTCCTTCACCATCTACATAAGTTCCTGTTAAGTTAAAGTTTATATTTGAATTAATCTTGTTTATATCAAAGCTTTCTGTTTCTTTGAATTCAATTGGAATATTAATTTCAATTTCCATTCCATCTGCAATTTGGTTCAAATAAAGCTTTTTGCCATCAACAGCTTGAATGAATTCTCCTGTTAAGATTTCTCCTTTAATCTGGAACATTTGATTTTCTAGATCTGCTATTTCTAGAACTGGGCTTTTCAAATATCCATTTCCTTTTACTCCGACATTAACATTTACTTGTAAATTTTCCTCAGTAATTTCTGCTATGTAAGAGCTTTGTTTCTCTCCAGTCTCATTAGAGATGGTTGCTACAAATGTCAAATTCTCATCTTGAGATGTGACTCCAGTGTTATCTGCAGCATAAGAAACCATCATCGCACCTAATCCTGCAAGATCAGTAACCATCAAGCAAAATACCAAGATTGTTGCGATTAATTTTTGACTTAATTTTCTTTTGTTATGCATAACTAAACCTCCAAACCTTTCTTTTTCTTGTTTTATAAGCCTTATTTTAAATATTTATATATATATGTCAATCATAAATATTTATCTAAAAATACTTAATTTAAAACATAAAAATTACGGATAAAAAGCTTTTTTATTCTTTATTACAAATTAGTTAATTTTTTTTCTCTTTTTTATATTTTTTGATTGAATTCTTCTTGTTTTTGCTCATATTCTAGTAATTCTTCAAGTAAAAATTTGCTAAATCAAATTAAATAAAGCTATAAAACTATAAAATATATTTTTTGTTTTCACAAAAACATTTGCAAAAAATTCTCATTTTGCACATAGTTATCAACAAATTGTTAATATTTTGTGCACAGTATCTAGACTTTTTATTATTTTTTGCCTTAAAATTTTGAAAAATTTTCAAATTTTAGAGAAATTTTTATAATGTTTTGTCATTTTTTCTAAAATATTATTTTTGTTTTTTTGTAAATCTAATATAAAAAATCTTTTTAATATAAAGCTTTATTTTTATATTTTTTAAAATTTATATAAAATAGAAAAAGATATAAGATAAAAAAATCATCTTATATCTTTTTTCTTTTTAGAAATGTTTTTAGTTTAATTTTGTTTGATTCTTATTTTTTTATTTAATAATAACCTTTTATAAGAAAAAGCTTTAATTTATCTTTAATTTTATCCTTTATGCTTTTAAAAAAATTAAATCTTTTTTATTTTTACAATTTCTATTATTCTTTATTTTCAATAGTTTCATTATTTTATTTCTAGCTTCTTTTCTATTTGTTTTTCTTTTTGGCAATAAAAAATACATTTTATTACTCATTTTAAAGCTATAAAAAAAGCGATAATAATTCTAAATTACTATCGCCTTTTTTTATATAATTTATATTTTTCTAATATAAGTAATTGAATGGATTTACTGCTCTTCCGTTTTTTCTTACCTCAAAATGTAAATGTACACCTGATGCATTTCCAGTTTGTCCCATTCTTCCTAATACTTGACCTTGTTTTACAATATCTCCTTTAGATACTGCTCTAGATCCTGGTGCCATATGTGCATATAAAGTCTCTGTACCATCATTATGTCTTATTTTTACATATTCACCATAGCTATAATATCTACCACCACTTTTTTTAGCTCTAGATTCTATAACTTTACCAGCCTTTGCTGCAATTACTAATCTTCCTTTTGATCTTTGACTGTTTACATCTACACCTGTATGTCCTCTATATGATGGATATGATTTTGTAAGTATATCTTTTACTGTGCAACCTTCTACTGGAAACATAAATCCAGATGAACTTAATTTTCCAGCTGGTACTACTTTTTTAGAATACTTCTTAACAGTTTCTTTATCTACTGCATCATCACTTGAGTCTTTATGTCTAGATGTTGTTTTTGATGTTTTCTCTTTACTTTCTTTTTTACTTTCTGGTTTCTTGTAAAGAGAAGCAACAACTTTACTAGATGATGTTTCTTCTTGTTTGTTTTCTCCATAAGTTACTTTATAAGAAATATTATTTGCATTAGTACTTTTCTTTTGTTTAAGTTCATTTACAATGTTTTCAGCCTCTTCGTAAGTTGCTACATAATATTCTTCTTGCTTATTTACTACTATTGCATATTGTTTATAATATGCTGTTCCGTGTTGCTACAATTGTATCAAATACTTTGTTTTCATCTGCAACAATGTTCTTTTTTGAATAGCATATTTCATAAGTTGGCATAGAATCTAGTTCATAAAAAGCAACTCCATCACCATTTCCATTTTTAACATATTCATTTATTTTTTCTTGAAGTTTTGTTTTCTTTTCAGTATAGCCTATAAGTTCCCCATCTAGATAAACAGCATACATTGGTCTATATAGAAAATGTAATAGTGTTCCTATAATTAATGCCCCCAAAAAGAGAATTACTGCTAATCTAAATAGTCTTCTAAAATGAAATACTAATCTTTTCATTCTTTTCTCCTCGGAGTATATTTTACTATATAATAGAAATAAACTCAAATTTGTTTTTTTATTGTTTTGTTAAAATTTAACATATTTTCTTTAGTTTTCTCTTTTTTTCTTTAATTTTCTATGCTAAATGGTACAAAAAAAGCAAAGTTTCCTTTGCTTTTTATTCTTTATTTTAATATAAATAATTTTGTGGGTTATGTGCTACTCCATTTATTCTAACTTCAAAATGAAGGTGTGGACCTGTTGAATTTCCAGTAGATCCTACTTTTCCTATAACTTGTCCTTGAGATATATTTTGTCCGGCTGTAACATTTAATTTGCTACAGTGTGCATAGTATGTTTGAATTCCATTTCCATGGCTTATTACTATTAGATTTCCATATGAACCTTTCCAACCGGCATAGCTTACTGTTCCGGTAGCTGCTGCTTTTATATCTCTTCCTTTTGGAGCTGCTATATCTAGTCCTGTATGTGCACTTTTTCTTATACTGCTTCTAACTCCAAATTTTGAACTAATTGTTCCTGATACTGGTTTTTTTAGTGTTATTCCTAGTGCAACTTTTTTGTTTGATATATTAAGACTTGTTGAAACAGTTCCAGCAGATTTGTATCTGATAGTACCTGAATATGATATAGATTCTACTTCTGGCTTTTTTACTTCAGGCTTTTTATATAAGCTACTTACAATCTTTTCTGTATCTGTTTCTTCTAATTTTTCATCTGATGAATACTTAACACTATATGAAATATTTTTTATATTAGTACTTTTCTTTTCTTTTAATGTATTTATAACCTTTTCGGCTGATTTATAATCTGATACATAATATTTTTCTTCTTTATTTACAAGTATAGCATATTGCTTATAATAAGGCGTTCCTTGTGAAATTACTTTTTCAAATATTTCATCATCATTGTTTTTTAAGTCTTTTTTTGAATAGCATATTTCATAACTTGGTAGTTCTTCTATCTCATAAAATGCAATCTTTTTTCCATCACCACTTTTTACATATGAGTTTATTCTGTCTTGTAATTTTGTTTTTTCTTCTGTATATCCTACTAGCTTTCCGTCTAAGTAAACTGCATACATTGGTTTATATAAAAAGTATAGTAATGTTCCGATTAAAAAAACTCCAAGAAGTATTAATATCAATAATTTAATTGGCTTTTTTAAATGAAACAAAATAGCTTTCATAAATTACTCCTTTTATTTTTTATATTTTATCTTAGATTTTAAATTAAAACAAGGTATTATTTCTACATTTTTTGGCATATTTTGACTAATGCATTATATATTGTTATCCTTAAATATTTCTTAAAAGTTATATTTTTAAAAGTTTGTATATTTTTCTTTATTTTGTAAATAATACTAAATCAAAGGAGTATTTTTCTATGATTGATTTGAATATTGTGGAGCTTTATGGTCTAAAAGATTTAATAGACATTTCTGATAGTAATTATCAAAAGTTATCTTTTTATATAGAAAATATAAAGGATTCTTCATCAAAACAACTTTTAAGCAAGTGTGCTCAAAATTATTTAAATGAAAAACATAAATTAATGTCATTTTTATCTAATTAAAAGGAGATTATTTATGGATGAAAAGTATATTTTACTTGATGTGTTAGAAACCTTAAAGAATGATTTAAAAATTTATCAAGATATGATTTTGAAAACTTCTAATACTAATTTAAGACAAATTTTTCAGCAAATTAGAAATGAAAAAGAAGCATTTGAATATGATTTGTTTAAAACTATTTCCTTAAAAGGATATATTACATCTCCTGTATCTTGTCTAAAGCAAGATATATATGATGTAAGAAAAGATATTGAAGAATAGCCTTTACTTTATTTTCCAGTCGTATTTTGTTGAAGTTTAAAGTAACTTTTAGTATAATTTTTTGTAGGAGGATAATATTTTGAAAAATACATTAAAAAAGCAATATATTGATATTATAATACTGGTCATACTTATTGCCCTACTTTTTATAGGATTTTTTTCTTATGTAATTTTTCATTCTCTTACAAGTAAAAAAGATAATTTAGATACTACCCTTCCTGTATCTTCTACTTATGAGACTTCTTTAAGTAATTCTCAAAATAGTAATTTTATTGAATATCATGATGAAGTAGTAGACATTGATGCTCTTCCTACTAATGAATTGCTTGAGGAAAAAGTATCTGAACCGATAACTGTAAAGGTTACTGGAACTACTCCATATTTTATAAAAGTTAATTATTTAGCAAATGTTGTTACTATATATTCTAAAGATGAATTTGGATATTATACAGTTCCTTTTAAAGCTATGATTTGCTCTACTGGTACTGCTACACCAAAGTTTGGTACTTATACAATTTCAGAAAAATATAGATGGCTTTCATTAGTTGGCGGTGTAAAAGGTCAATATTCATCAAGAATAGTAAATCACATTTTATTTCATTCAGTTCCATATCTTAAAGAAACAAGTGATTCTTTGGAATATTGGGAATATGATAAACTTGGAAAATCTGCATCTGCCGGATGTATCAGGCTTACAGTTGAAGATGCAAAATGGATATATGATAATTGCAGAAGTGGTACAAAAGTTGAATTTTATTCAGATGAAAATCCTGGACCTCTTGGGAAACCTACTTCTAGACAAATTTCAAGTAATGTAGAGTGTAGAAACTGGGATCCTACAGATCCAAATTCTAATAATCCTTGGAGAAAATATTTAAATGCTACAAACTAAAAATCTCACCTAAATTAAGTGAGATTTTTTTCTTTTATTTTAAATATTCTTCTAATTTTTCTTCTGTTATGTCTAGTATTTTCAATATGTCTTCTTTACTCATTCCTGATTCTTTCATCTTTTGTGCTACTTCTTTATTTGTCTCTTCTCTTCCTTTTTTCTCGCCTTCTTTTATTCCTTCTGCTTTTCCTTGCTCTATTCCTTCTGCTTTTGCCTTCATCCTTTCTCCTGCTATATGTGTATTTAGTGATTTGTCATTTCTGTCTCTTAACACTGCTAGTCTCTTTACCTCATCGTCTCCTGTTAAATACTCTAATCTCTCATTTGCTTTCTTTATTACTTTATTTTTCTCCATCGCTGACTCTAGCCCCCTTTTATCTTCATATTT
>CANQYZ010000048.1 GCA_947628215.1 uncultured Clostridia bacterium
GCATCAAAACAAAAGCTAAATTTTGCTTCGTTAGAAGCGTAGCTCTCTCTCTCTCTCTCTCTCTCTCTCTACAGTTACAATGTTTTCAAGCTTTAGCATTTATTTTTATCTTCCCCTTGTTTTTCTTAACTTTTAATGATTTTATCATTACGAAATATTACAGTCAACTACTGTAACACAATAACAATCCACGGGTAAAACCCGTGGATTTTCATTTCGGCCTATAAGGCCTTGTTACAAGCCACCACTTAAGTGGTATCGTTTGACGGCTTTTCGCCATTTCTTTTGCGTTCTTTTTACTTACCACCCTTAAAAGGGTCTTTATATTCTTTTATTGTTATTTGATCATACATCATATCTTCTTTTAATTGATTTTGTACATAATTATATACTGCTGTTTTGTTATTTCCTACCGTACTCACATAATATCCTGTGCACCAAAATGCTCTATTTCCATACTTATATTTTAGATTTGCATGTCTTTCAAATATTATTAATGTACTTTTTCCTTTTAAATATCCCATGAATGATGATATACATATTTTTGGGGGCATACTTACATACATATGTATATGATCCGGACATGCTTCTGCATTTATTATTTCTACTTCTTTTCTTCTGCATAATTCTCTCAATATCATTCCTATTTCTCTCTTGAGCTTACCATATATTTCTTTTCTTCTAAATTTTGGTGCAAACACTATGTGATACTTGCATTCCCACGTTGTGTGTGCTAAACTATCCGTGTATGGACTTTTCATACGTCCCACTCCTCTCATATTTAATATTTAAGGCCGTCAAACTTTAAATATTATACCATGTTCGAGTGGGAATTTTTGTTACTTTGCTCAAAACTATAAGTTTTCCGGTACCACGGGTATAACCCGTGGTTTACCCTTGAAGTTAAAGAAATAGAGCAAAATACTTTGCTCTACCTCAACATTTTAAACATAATATATTATTTATTTTAAAGTATTATTTTCTTTTTAAAACTACTACGCCTAAAGCTGAAACTACTAATATAGCTCCTGCTACTGCAAATACGTCTACACCTGTATTTGGTGTATCATCTTTTTCTTCTTTTGCTGGTGCTGGAACTACTACTTCATCTTCAGCTGTTACTTTCATTCCATTTACAGTTACGTTTCCGTTTCCTGAGTTTTGTACTGTAACTCCTGGTACTGCACCTGTTACTGTTACGTTTCCTTTTATTACTTCGATAATTGAATTTTTATTTTTAGCAGCTTTCTTTATAGCTTTTGTTGCATCTGATCCTACATAATATGTAGAACCAATTTTTACTTCAGCATCTCCTTCTGCTTTAATATATCCAACTTCAAATGGTTTATTGTAAGCTCCACCTGAAACATTGAAGTCAGCTAATTCTTTATCTTCATCATAGCTCTTGAAAACTACATCTGATCTTGCTTCAAATTCTCCACCAGAGATTGAAACTGTTGTGTCTGATCCATATCCTTCACTCTTGTTATCAACTATAATTGTATATCCTGTTGGAACTTTAGCAAATCCATCACTGTCTCCTTTAGCATCTCCAACTCTAATTTCTGTTTCATCAGTTTCTGTAGCTATAAATTTTCCACCTGTAATTGAAACTGGATTTCCTTGACGAACTACTACTGGTACAGCACCTTTTATAGTACCACCTGTAATTTTTAGTTCTCCTTCTTGTGGATGGTATATAGCAGCACCTTTATCACTTATTAAAGTACCACCATTTATTGTAATTGTAGAGTGTTTTGTATCTGCTCCATTTCCAGAAACAGCAAATTCACTACCTTTACCAATAATTGTTCCACCATTTACTACTAATTTAGAACCTTTTCCTGCTTCTGTTGCATGTTTATTAGTAACATAAATACCATTTTCAACTGTTGCGCCATCTTCAACTGTTAGTTCTCCTATATTACCATTTGATTCTCCACCAACTTGAATTGCAGCTGTTGAAGCTCCATCAGCTCCTTTAAAAGTTCCACCTTTTAATATGGCACTTCCTTTTTGAACAACTAAAGCTCCACCTGTTTTACTTGTAGATTCAATTCCACCTCTTTTGCTTGAACTTGAATCTACAAAAGTAATTTCTCCTGCAGTAATGTAAAATGCTCCATGTCCATCATCTTTAGTAGATGTTATAGTGTATCCGTTAAAATCAAATGTGAATTTTTTATCTTGTCTAGATACAACATAACCATTATCTCCACCTGATGTTGGAATTGTTACACTTTTTAATAATTTTACTGTTGCATTGTCATTAGCTACAGCAGCTAAAGCAGCATCAATTCTATCATAATATTTTGTTGTACTGCCATTTGTTACAGAAGCTACAGAACTGTCTTGTTTTGTATCATTTCCTGTTTCATCTGCTCTAACAGATACTGTTAAGCATAAGCAGATAGAAAGCATTAAGACAGCTATTGCTATAAATTTCTTCTTCATGAAATTTCTCCCCTTTCTAAAAAATACATAATATATATTAAAAAATATTAAAAACAAGCGCAAAAAGAGATAGACTTAAAAAAATAGTCTATCTCCTATATTTTTTTGCATCAAAACAAAAGCTAAATTTACTTCGTTAGAAGTACAGCTCTCTCTCTCTCTCTCTCTACAGTTACAACGTTTTCAGGTTTTAGCATTTGTTTTTGTTTCTCCTTATTTTTCCTTAACTTTAGATGATTTTATCACTATAAACTTATGTAGTCAACTACTGTAACATAAAAGAAATAGTAGAGCAAAATATTCTTACTCTACTATTATCTAAATTTTTTTATTTACTAAAATTAGTTTCTTTTGCTTAAAGCAACTACACCTAAAGCTGAAACTACTAATATAGCTCCTGCTACTGAATAAACATCTACACCTGTGTTTGGTGTTGGATCTTTTTCTTTTTTCTTAGTTTCTACTTTTTCAAATTTTGCAGTTAATTTTACATCTGCATTAATTTTATCTGATTCTTTAACTACTTTTCCTTTTTCATCTACAAAAGCTACAAATTTCTTTCCTTTTGGAGCTTTCTTTAATTCAGCAAGTGTTGCTTTTTCTTTATCTGTTAAATCATTTAAAGATTTTCCTTTTGTTAATGTAAATGTTTTACCACCTACTTTAACTGTTACTGTATTTGCTTTGTCTAATTTTACAGCATTCTTTTGAACTTTTACAGTTACATGTTGTACTGTAGGAGTAGTTTGTTCATTTCCATTTTTCATTACCCAAGTTAATGTATATTCTTTAAGAAGTAAATCACCTTTAGCTGCTGCTAATTTGTTTTCATCAACTCTTACCCAAAGACCTGCATAATTATCTCCGTCTTTTATACTTTCAAATGTTTTTGTTACATTTCCATCTCTTGTCATTGTAGATTTTGTTAAGTCTGCGTTTGTTGGAACTGTTACTTTAATTCCAATCCAGTATCCATCTACGTCTCTTCCAATTGCTTTATCAGCTGCTACCCATTTTAAGTTAGCTTCTTTTACTACTACAATAGTGTTTTCTTCTTGTGATCCAGAAACACTACCTTGTGAACCACCAATTATGTCAAGTGCACCATATTTGTCTGCTTCTACAGTTGCTTTTACTGGTATTGCAACTGTTAGTGCTAATGTAAGAACAAGTAAAGCTGTCATTATTGATAAAATTTTGTTTTTCATTATTCTTTCCCCTTTCTTTAGAATAAATAAATATATATTAAGTTTAAAATATTAAAGACAAACACAAAAAGGACAGACTTTTTTTATAGTCTATCCTTTATATTTTTTGCATCAAAACAAAAGCTAAATTTTACTTCGTTAGAAGTATAGCTCTCTCTCTCTCTCTCTCTCTCTCTACAGTTACAACGTTTTTAAGCTTTAGCATTTGTTTTTGTTTCTCCTTATTTCTTAATCTTTGATTATTTTATCATTATATAATATTGCAGTCAACTACTCTGTAGAGTAAAAAGTCCAAAATTTTTTATCTTTTTTTATCTTTTTTTATCTTTTATCTTTTCTTAGTTTTTTACATTTTAATTTTTAATATTAATTCCAATTGTTCCACCTACCATACCAGCAATTATAGATGAAATAAACATGATTAAAGCATAAACATTAATTCCAAAGTTTTTAGATAAAATACTAGAAATTAAATACAAAATAAAAATATAAGAAGCTCCGATTACGCCTCCTGTAAACATTCCATTTTTCTTTATTTTAATACAAGAAATTGATGAGCCGAACTAAGATACTAAGTACTGTGATTACAATTATTACAGGATTTATTGTATTTTCTGAAACATTACTTGAAGAAAGTATTATTCCATATATTAAAAATAATACTATTGTAATTGTTACAGAAATAAAAATCCCCTTAATTATATTTATAAATTTATTTAAATTTGCATTATCAGTATTTTCCATAAAAAAATCCTCCTTAATAATTTATATTAAAGAGGATACATTTTATTCTTTATTTTTTATCGATTTAGAAAAATGGTTCAAGTAGATCTGTTAGAAGTTTAGGTTCTGATCCATTTATTACTGCATAATATTGAGTTGTATTATCTCTCATTACAGAATAAATTGAATCATAAATTGCTGTCATCTTCATAGCACCTGATGAAGCAAGTACTCCATATTTTCCTGTAGAAGATGTTTTTATAACTATACCATTAAATCCAAGTCCTGCTTCTTCTGGAATAATTAATACATTATCACCTGTTCCTACAATCTCTTGAGCTGTATCACATCCAAATCCAGCATAATGTGGATCTACAATTTTGTCTCCATTTATATTGTACATTCCGTAACTTCCATCTCTTTCTACTGGAATGCATTCACCAAATAAAAGATATTTATTTGTAATTCTTTGTTTTGAGAATATGCTTGTATCTGGAATTCCAATTGAAGTAAACTCAGTTGGAACTACCATAGTACCATCATCTTTTAAAACTCCGAAACTGTCTAATTTCTTTATGATAAATAGTCCATTTTTTTCATCTAGAAGTGATATACTATCATATTCTAGTGGTATTACTTCTTTTGCAATAGGCTTTCCATCGTTTTCTACAACCTCAATTAAGCCATATTTTCCATCAGATGAAACTATATATTTGTCTATATTTTGAAGATATTCAATAGTTTGATATCTCATATCTGTAACATTTGAATTATTATTTAATGAATATATACCATATAAAGCACCTTGAGAAGAAGCATCAGCTGCTTTAGATACTATTGGTCTTCCTTTTATCATAGATCTTTGATTTCTATAAACTGCACTAGATGCGTATCCAGCATTTGATAATACTTGTGCATTTTGTTTCATTAAATATGATAATGAATATACTCTAAGTTCTGTAGATGAAGGAGATGATATAGATGAATTAAATGCAATAGATATTGAATCTGCTGTTGCATATAATTCTCCTTTAAACATTTTTACTTCATCAGCTAAAGTAAAGTTTTCATATTGTTCTGTATCTGATTGTGGAACTTCAGAAGTTATTGAATTTTGGATAGGTTTTATATATTTATATATTTCTTTTGAATTTGCTGCAAAACTAACATCTTCACCATCACATGCAACGTGACATTTGTTTATATCTTGGCTGTTTGAATTTAATTCTCCTAAAGTATAAGAGTACTTTTGAATATCAGCCATTGTATGAATTGAGAAATATACTTTATTATCTTTATCTATTATAATTATATCTTTTACAACATCTTTATTATTTGACTTATATGTTATTTTTCCAAGTCTATATTGCTCTCCATCTTGTTCTAGTGGTTCTTCTGTAACTCTATATTGTACATCATCTATATATATTTTTATTGAAAGTGATTCTTTATACATAAAATAAAATAACAAAACTAAAACAAGTATTGAAATTATTGAAACTATAACAATTGAAATTTTAATATATTGCTGTGTTTTAGCAGATTTTTGTTTTTCATCATTTGTATCCATAAAACCTCCACTTTATTGTTCATAACCGTATTTACGATAGAACTCATCTCTAAAATTACCTAAATTATCATTTTCTATTTCTATTCTAACCTTATACATTAAATTCGTCAAGAATTTTATGTTATGAATAGATAGTAGTCTAATTCCTAGAATCTCATTAGTTTTAACTAAATGTCTAATATATGCTCTAGTATAATTTTTACATGCATAACAATCACATTCACTGTCTAGTGGCGTAAAATCTCTTTCATATGTTGCATTTCTTACAACTATTTTTCCGTTAGATGTAAATGCTGTACCATGTCTTGCAAGTCTTGTTGGAAGTACGCAATCGCACATATCAATACCTGCAATTGCAGCCTCTATTAAATAATCAGGAGTTCCAACTCCCATCAAATATCTTGGTTTATTTTCTGGCATAAGTGGAGTTGTATATCTTAATATATCTAAGAATTCTTCTTTAGGCTCTCCTACACTAATTCCTCCTATAGCATATCCTGGAAAATCTAATTTTATTAAATCTTCTGCACTTTGTTTTCTTAAGTCTTTATAAAATCCACCTTGAATAATACCAAATAAACCTTGCTTTTCTTCTCTTTTATGAGCAGCTTTGCATCTTGCAGCCCATCTAGTAGTTCTTTCCATTGAAGCTTTTGTATATTCATAGGTAGAAGGATATTTACAACATTCATCAAATGCCATCATTATATCTGGACCTAGTGCATTTTCAATTTCCATTACTTTTTCAGGAGATAAAAATTTCTTGCTTCCATCTAAATGAGAATTAAATTCAACTCCTTCTTCTGTAATTGTTCTAAGTGCACCAAGACTAAATACTTGAAATCCCCCGGCTATCTGTTAAAATTGGTCTATCCCAATTCATAAACTTATGAAGTCCACCTGCTTCTTTTACTAAATCATGTCCTGGTCTT
>CANQYZ010000049.1 GCA_947628215.1 uncultured Clostridia bacterium
ATAGCAATGAACGAAGACTTAGATACAAGGGTAAATATAGGATTAAAGAATGCAACATTTAAAGGAAGTGTAAAAGTAGTAACAGCAGATGGATTAACATACACAGTAGATCAGTTAAAAGATGCAGGATATCCAGATTCAACGATAGATAAGATAAAAGAACTAGAAGGAAATGCAAGAAATATAAAAACGAAAACTCCATATATAAAGACAGTAACTCATCACTGGTTTAGAAATGTATACTTTGATACAGATGGAAAATCTGTAGAGTATGCAGTAGTAGATGAACCAGAAGAGGAAGAAGATGATGATCACTACAAGAAAAAAGAAGATGTTAAATATGTATATGAAGAAGTAAATGGAGAGAAAAAGTTAAAAACAACAACAGGTGCTATAAATGTATATGAAACACAAGGAGAATCAACAGAAACTTTTGATTATACAGGAGAGATAGAAGGATTAAACGAAGGAGATAGAGTAGTTTTTGAAGGCTCAATAGGAGACAAGATTACACAAAAAGAAGATGGAGTAAGAGGAGTAACAAATCCAACTACTAAAAAATTATTTAAAGATAAATATTACATATATGATGGAACAACAGAAAAAGCACAAAGTATAAGAGATGGAAAAGAAAAGAAAGAGCAAATCACATTTAATAAAGAATCATTAGCAGCATTCTCAATGCTTGAGCATGAGACATCAATAGATTCACAATTAATTTATAGAGATTTAAAAGAATTATTAGTAGAACTAGATTATTTTGACTACGAAGATTTTGAAGAGGCAGTAGAAGAAGTATTAGAATGGACAATTCCAGGATATAGACATAAACAATGGCCTGTTACAAAATATGAAAAACAAGTTTTAGATTATGGTACTTTAATTCTTTCAAAAACATCTGTAGATAAGATAAGAGAAGAAGAAAAACAAAAAGAGGAAGAACTTATAGAAGAAGCTGGTGGAAATGCAAAACCATCTAGTGGACAAGACCAAGGAGACATTGCAAGTTCAGATGATATAGTAGTAGCAGTAACAGATGATGATGATTTAGATATATCTGTTGAAAAAATATTAGGAGAGGCTAAGAAGATAAAAGAAAGATTTAATCGTGAACGTTGGACATATAGTCAAGGAAATAGTATTCCACTTTCAGGCTCAAGAAAAGTAGTAGATTGTAGTTCTTTCGTATGTGAAGTTTTGTATAATTGTGGATTTACAGATTTAAAAGGTGCACAAAAATCTTGTTCAGGTGGTACTCTTCCAAGATATTGCCAAGAAAAAGGATGGCAAAAAATAGAAAATAAATCTGACCTTCAAGCAGGAGATATCATTTTTACTGGAACTAATGGAAGTGGAAACCCAACACATACATTTATTTATATTACTAACAACACAAGCTATGACTGTGGAAGTACAAGTAAAGTACAGACTGTAGTAAATTCATATAATCTAAATGGTTACCAATTTAGATTTGCATATAGAGTAACTGCTACATCTTCAAAATTCGAAGGTTTTGAACCAGGAGAAGATGTAATTGCAATGGGAGACGGTAAGATTGTAGAACTAGTAAATAGTATTGATTATGGTACAGGTGTAAAAATTGAACTTACAGGAGATACAGATATTAAAGGATATTTACTTTTAATTCTAGGATTTGATGTTTCTGCAAATGTAGGAGATGAGGTTGAAGCAAAAGATGTAATTGGTACTACTACAGAAAATGATATTTGTTTAATACTATTAGATAAAGAAAAAGCATATGTAGAAAATATTGAAGATTACGTTATTTTAAGAGGAAATCAGGAGTACCAGTTTGAGGAAGGAGACTTAGAGCTTCTGGCAGATGCTATACACCATGAAGGATGCGGTGAATATGATGATCCACGAGGAAGTCAAGAAGACCAACTTTATCTATCAGAGAGCTTAGGATTTACTATTATAAACAAAGTAAATACAGATAGTGGATATCACCATGTAGCAGGATGGTATTGGGCACCAGATAAATCAAAACTTTATAATTTATTATGTGTTGTACCATGTGCAGCTCATGGTGGAAAAGGCTGGTATGCAATATCAGATAGCGGTACCATGGGAGGACTTAAAAATAGAGCTGATGCAGGACAATATGAGTATTGTGATATGTGCATGGAGGCTGCAAAATATATAAGAGATAATGATTCTATGAATTTAAAAAATAATGGAAATTATGGATCTCAATATTCAGTAGGAGAAGGTATGCCTCATACATGTTGGGAGCAAGGAGCAAATTATACTCCAGGCAAGAAAATATGGGCTCATTTTAGAGAAGATTACTTATTTGATCCAAAGAGCTAAAAGATAAAATTTAAAAGTAAAATTAATAGAAAAAGAAGAAGAGCAAGATGAAAAAAGAAAATAGAGTAGAAAAATCATATAACTTATAAAAAGAAAGAAGGTGAGGACATGTTAGATGATAGAAGAATAAATAATCCAGATGATGACGAAGAAGAGCAAGATTTGCCAGAAGAAGATGAAGGTCAAGACGGAAAAGATGATCAAAGTAGCGAAGTATCATCAGTTTGGGAAGACGATGATGACGACGATGGCAAAGATGATAAAGACGATAAAAAAGATGACAAAAAAGATAAAGACAAAAATGATGACGATGATGATAGCGGTGATAAAGAAAATAAAGATGAAAAAGAAGATGATCAAGACGCGTCAAAGCAAGAAGAAGGAGAAAAGGTAGATTCAGATAATCCAGAAGAGGCCGGAAAACCAGAATCAGAGCCAGAAGATGAAGCAAGGGATTTAGAAAACGAAGCGCAGGCAGAAAAAGAAGCTGGAAAAAATCCTTCTCAAGAAGACATGTCACTTGCCGATAAAGAAAAACCAGAAGATTTAAGAGGAACAGGAGAAGTTCCAGAGCAAGCTCCAACAGGTGTAGGCGCTGGGACAGAGGCAGGCACAGGTGCTGGAACAGAAGTTGGAGCAGCAGGTGCAGAGGCAGGTGCTGCAGAAACAGCAGGAGAAGCTGGAGCAGTAGCAGCAGAAACAGGAGCTGAGGCAGGAACAGCAGCTGCAGAAGCAGGAGCTGCGGCAGGAGAGACAGCAGCGGTAGGAGCAGAAGCAGGGGCTGCTACAGGAGCAGCAGCTACAGCAGGAGAAGCAGCAGGAACAGCGGCAGCAGGTGCAGCAGGAGGAGCTGCAATAGGAGCACTTGGAATAGTAATCCTTGTAATATTAATAATATTAATACTAATAGGAGTATTTGCATTTTTAACAGCAATTCCAAGTATGACATTAGAGAAATTAAAAGAAATGGTAATGGGAATTTGGGATGGCATACAAGGTTATATTATAGGTATAGATAAGGCATCAGTAAATAATGAAGATGTAGTAGAAGTAGCACAATACTTATACAATATGGGATATGATTTAGAGGGGTGTGGATTTGTAGAAGATGTAGAATTTGAAAAAGACTCAAATGGAAACTCAACAGGAACAATAAAGAAAGTAAAAAGTTCATATTTAACAGCATACTTAGTAGCAGAAAATAGAACATATTTAATAAGTAATGATAATTTTAGCTGGGCAAGTGTACTGACGAGTATAAAAACTGGAAAAATAATGGATGGACTATCTAGCTCGTGGGGTACTGGAATGATACATATAGATGGAGGAATTTGGTCATCAGATGCAGCTATGATAATAAAAAGTGTTCCTATAGTAGGAATGGCAGCAGATAAACTAGCAAAGCTAATATCTGATGTATCAGTAGATAGAGAAACAAATACTCTAAAAATATCAAGATCAAATTTCAGTTCAGGACTAGCATTTTGGGATTGGAAAAAAGACGTAACATATTATAACTTAGCAGGATGGTCAGGAAGATATGGAAAGCCATTTGAATTATTAGTAGCATTACACTTAGCAACAATGGCACCAGATTTTGCATATCAAATTGCAATGAATGATGACTTAGATACAAGAGTAAATATAGGATTAAAGAATGCAACATTTAAAGGAAGTGTAAAACTTAAAACAGCAGATGGATTAACATATACAGTAGATCAGTTAAAAGACGCAGGATATTCAGATTCAACAATAGATGAAATAAAAGAACTAGCAAAGAGTGCAAAAAATATAAAAACAAAAACACCATACATAAAGACAGTAACTCATCACTGGTTTAGAAATGTATATTTTGACACAGATGGAGAGTCTGTAGAGTATGCAGTAGTAGAGGAACCAGATGAAGATGAAGAGGAAGAAGAGAAGAAACAAAAAGACGAATATTATGAAAAAGAAGATGTTAAATATGTATATGAAGAAGTAGATGGAGAAAAAAGATTAAAAACAACAACAGGAGCTGTTAATGTATATGAATCACAAGACGAATCATCAGAAACATTTGATTATACAGGAGAGATAGAAGGATTAAACGAAGGAGATAAAGTAATTTTTGAAGGTTCAATTGCAGATAAAATTACACAAAAAGAAGATGGAGTAAGAGGAGTAACAAATCCAACTACCAAAAAATTATTTAAAGATAAATATTACATATATGATGGAACAACAGAAAAAGCTCAAAGTATAAGAGATGGAAAAGAAAAGAAAGAACAAATTACATTTAATAAAGAATCACTTTCTGCTTTTTCAATGCTTGAGCATGAGACATCAATAGATTCACAATTAATTTATAGAGATTTAAAAGAATTATTAGTAGAACTTGATTATTTTGATTATGAAGATTTTGAAGAAAGTACAGAAAGAGTTTTAGCATGGCCAATACCAGATTATCAAGATACAGTTTGGCCAGATAGAAGAATTGAAAAACAAATATTAGAATATGGTACTTTAATTGCAAGTAAGCCAACTGTAGATGCATTTAAAGAAGAAGAGAAAAAGAAACAAGCTGAAGAAAATGGAGAAGAGTACGTTCCAGAAGAACAGCCAGAAGAAAGCAATCAGCCAAGCACATCTAATCCAACTTCTTTAGAGGGATTTATTATGATAGGAGATTCATGGACAGTTGGACTAGAGTCACTATCTTCAGTAAAATCATCTGGACTTAAGACTTTTTCAAAATCAGGTGCAGCAGCAAATTATTGGATAAGTAATTATTCACAAATTGGTTCTCAAAATGCTAAAGGTGTAATTGTTTACTTAGGATTAAATAGTACAACTGCATCAGGTGATATGAAAACATTACTTGGAAAATTAAAACAAAGTTATCCAAGTGTGCCAATATATGTATTAAAAGTTCCTCATGTTGCAAAATCTGTAAATAATGGAATGAATCCATCAAGATGGAATAGCCAGATAGATACACGTAATAGTGAAATAGAATCTTATTGTAATTCTAATGGATTAAAATTCATAGATACAACAGAAGGAATAATTGGATCAGATGGATATTTAAGTGATAAATATGCATCAGGTGGTGGATACCACTTAACAGGTGCAGGTTATGAGCTTTTCTTCCAAAACATTAAGAAACAAATAGAAAATGGTGGAGGAGCAGACGAGACTGTAGGTTTTGAAGAAGGACTAGATGTAGTTGCAATGGAGAAATGTAAAGTATTAGACCTAGTAAATACTGTAGAATATGGACCAGGTATAATGTTTGAACTTACAGGAGATACAATACTAAAAGGATATACTCTTTTAATGGCAGGATTTGATGTTTCAGTTTCTGCAGGAGATGAATTTGAAGCAAAAGATGTAATAGGTACTACAAACGAAAATAATATAGTTATAATGCTTATAGACTTAGAAAAAGCAAATGTAGAAAATGTTGAAGAATATGTAAAAATTCCAAAGAAATCAAAGAAACTTTCAGGCGGAAGTGTCGAAGAAAAAGTATGGATAGCTTTAAAAGAGGCTAATTATTCAGATGAAGCAGCTGCAGGTGTTATGGGAAATATATATGGTGAGTCTGGATTTGATCCATCAGTAGTAGAACATGGAAGTGGTATAGGATTTGGTTTATGTCAATGGTCTTATGGTAGAAGAACACAACTTGAAAACTTTGCAAGATCAAGAGGTGTAGATCCATCAGATGCAGATCTTCAAATAGAATTCTTACTTGCTGAGTTACAACCAGGTGGAGGTGCAGATGGATATGCAAGTTATCAATTTGCAGGACATGAGAATGATAGAAATATTTGGATGACATCAAGTAGCATAGAGGAGACAACAACAGCATTTTGTAGAGGATTTGAAAGACCAGGAAATCCACGTAACCAAGTCAGAATAGATGCGGCTAAGAAATATTATGAACAATATGCAGGAGGGTATTAAAATAAATGAGAAAAAAACAAAAAAATCATACATTACTAATAGCATTTTGTGTAATTATATTTATTATGGTTTTTGCAGCATTAATAGTATTTACTTCAACACATAATACCCCTTTAGATTTTTCAGAAAATAAAACACAAGAAAAACCAGTTGATAAAGAAAGAGATTCAGAATATGTAAGACCAGATGTTATTAATCCAATGCAAAAAGAAAGCTTCTTTCAAAAGTACAATGGAAATGTACCAGAAGGAGATGTTTTAGAAAAAATAACAGGGTTAGTTTATTATTTTACTGATAATAAACAGACTATAGACATAATGAATGAAGAAGAACTTACAAAAGAATATGAAAATAATACTCAAAAAATAAATGATATTGGAATTTTAGATGTATCTGATTTTATTAAAATTACAAAGCTATACCAGACTTTAAATAATAATTTAGAGTTAAGTTATGTATATTTTGATTTAGATACTTTAGAAGTTGTTGATGATGTTACTAAAGTTGAACTAGAAATAAAATATGCAGGTATGGATGAAATAAAAATAAAAATGGATTTAAATAACGAATATAACAAAAGTAAAGATTTTATAAAGTTTTATACTATAGAAAATTAATAGTATTTTAGAATGAAGAACTTACACCTAAAAAGGAGGTGAGGACATGTTAGATGATAGAAGAATAAATAATCCAGATGACGACGAAGAAGAGCAAGAATTGCCAGAAGAAGAAAATGAAGAGCAAGATGGAAAAGATAATCAAAGTAGTGAAGTATCATCAGTTTGGGAAGACGATGATGATGACGAAAAAGATAATAAAGACGATAAAAAGGACGATAAAAAAGATAAAGACAAAGATGATGACGATGATGATAGCGGTGATAAAGAAAATAAAGATGAAAAAGAAGATGATCAAGACGCGTCAAAGCAAGAAGAAGGAGAAAAGGTAGATTCAGATAATCCAGAAGAGGCTGGAAAACCAGAATCAGAACCAGAAGATGAAGCAAGGGATTTAGAAAATGAAGCACAGGCAGAAAAAGAAGCTGGAAAGAATCCTTCTCAAGAAGACATGTCACTTG
>CANQYZ010000050.1 GCA_947628215.1 uncultured Clostridia bacterium
TATTGCTTTAAAAATTGCTATTTGTCTTACAACTTGCATTTACTTTACAAAATTGCATTTAACTTTTCACTTGACCGCTTTTTTAGTTTTAAAAAAAGTAGAAAGCTTAAATCAAAGTTTCTACTCTAAAATACGTTTTGTTACTATTATTCTGGTAGAAACTCATTTCTTGCCATAACAGTATCTACGTGAATAGTCTTGTTTTCTTTTAATCTTTTTTCAATAGTATAATCTAGGAAAAATTTAACAGCCTTGTCTAAATCATCATAAGCAATTTGCCTTGCTTGCTCTGCAACATCATATTTTCTATCCATACTAATCGCATCTCCAACAAATGCTATTTTTTCTAACATTGTCATATTGACTTTACCTGTAGTGTGATATGAAATAGCTGAAGTCATTTCATCATCAAATCCGAATTCTACTTTTGCTATATATGCACCTATCTTTGCATGTAGTAAAGAAGGATTTTTTTCTTCTGTACTATCTACTTTTATATTATGATCTTTGCAATATTTTAGTTTTTCCTCATTAGGTATTTCTTTTGCTATATCATGAGCCATTCCAACAAGCTCTGCTCTTTTTTCATCAACACCATAAATTCTTGCAAGCTTTATACACATTTCTTTAACACATACTGAATGAAAATACCTTTTTTCTGATAATTCTTCTTTTACTCTTTTTTCTACATCTTCTAATGATTTCATGTTTTGCTCCTTTTCATTATAAATCAATTTATTAAGCTATATTTATAAGATATGATATCAAATCTTTGTATTTTATACCAGAGCATTCAAATAATTTTGGATACATACTAATATTTGTAAAACCTGGCATAGTATTTATTTCATTTAAATAAATTTCATCTGTTCCTTTTTCTATAAAAAAGTCTACACGAGCTAATCCTTTTCCATCAACTATTTTAAAAGAATCTATCGCACTTTTTTGTATCTTTTTTTCTATTTCTTTAGATAAGTTTTTTGCTGGAATCATAGTTTGTGATTTATTACTTTCATACTTAGAATGATAACTATAAAAAGAATCTACTGATATAACTTCTCCAACCTTTGAAGGAATAATTTCTTTTCCGCCAAGTACACCGCACTCCACTTCTCTTCCTTCTACTTCATCTTCTATAATAACCTTTTTGTCAAATTTAAGAGCATACTCTATAGCTTTTTCTAAATCTGAAAAGTTATCTACTTTTGATACTCCAATTGAAGAACCTGCATTTGCTGGCTTAATAAAGCTTGGTATTTTGATTATACTTTCTACTCTTCTACATATTTTATCTAAACTTTTCTCTTCAAATTTCTCTTCTGAATTTAAGTATACAAGATACCTATTATCTTCTTTCTTTATCCATAAAAAGTTAGCTATTTTAATACTAGAATATTTAAAAATTTCTTTTGTAAGTACTTTATCCATACATATACTAGATGTTAAAACATTACATCCTACATATGGTTTATTCATCATTTCAAATACACCTTGAACACAACCATCTTCGCCATATGATCCATGCAAAACTGGAAAAACAACATCTACATCTTCAATCGCATTCATTAAATTTTTTTCTGCTGTAATGTCTTCTAAACTGAACTTATCAATTAACTCTATATCTTTATAATATCTATAAACTTTTCCATTTTTATCTATGTAAATTACTTTAACATCAAATTTTTCTTTATCTATATTTTTTATTATTGACTTTCCTGACATAATAGATATGTCATGTTCTGAAGATTTTCCGCCAAAGATGATTGCAACTCTCATCTTTTTTTCAGCCATTTTAAAATTGCTCCATAAATCCCTTATAAATCTCATCAAACTTCATACTATTAGATGCCTTCAAAAGTATATTGTCATTTTGTTTAATGATTTTGTTTAATACTTTCACTGCCTCATCATTCGTATCACATTCAAAAACAGTAGCTTTATCCATACCTTCTTTCATTGCCTCTTTAGAAATATATTTAGCATCTTCTCCAACTGTAATTAGAATATTTACTTTTTGACTTACTACTTCTTTTCCAACTTTTTCATGTAGCTCTTTTGAAAATTTTCCAAGTTCTTTTATATCTCCTAAAATAGCAATTTTTCTTTTTCCGTCTAAAGACATTAAGTATTCAAGTCCTGGTTTTATAGATTCATAACTTGCATTATAATAATCTTTAATTAGAATAATGTCTCCATCTAATTTTTCTATATCCATTCTATTTTTAGTCATTTCCATATTTTTAATAGCATCTATCATATCATTTATTTCTACTTCAAGTTCTTCTCCAACTGCTAATGCTGACAAAGAATTCATTACAAATGGAAGTCCAGGCTTTGAAGTTGTGATTTCATAATTTTGATTTTCCTTGCTTATTAAAAACTTGCTGCTTTCCTCAAAATGTTCTACATCAAAGCCTTGAACATCACTTTTATTTTCTATGCCAAACGTTTTTGTCTTTATGCCGTGATTTTTTTTGTTCCAATTATGAAGCATATCATTATCATTATTTAAAATAAGTATGCCATCTTGATTCATTCCATCTATTATTTCAAGTTTTGCTTTTAAGATGTTTTCTCTTGATCCAAGCATTCCAATGTGAGAAGTTCCTATATTAGAAATTACTGATATTGTAGGTCTTGCTATACAGGTCAATTCACTGATTTCTCCCAAATGATTCATTCCCATTTCTACTACAAGTACTTCATGATCTTTTAGTTTTAATATAGTAAGTGGAAGACCAACACTATTATTAAAATTTCCTTCTGTTTTTAATACTTTATATTTTTTAGATAATACACTTGCTATTGTATCTTTAGTTGTAGTCTTACCTACACTTCCTGTAATTGCTACAACTGGTATATCATATAAACTTCTTTTATATCTTGCAAGTTCAATTAAAGCCTCTCTTCCATTTTTTACTTGGACTAAAGTTGCACTTTTTTTATACTTTTTTAATTCATCATCACTTAATAAAATTTCATCTACAATGCAAATCTTTGCGCCATTTTCTAAAGCCGTTTTTAGATATTCATTTCCATTATTGTTGTCACCTTTTAGAGCAATAAAAGTATCTCCTTCTTTTATTGTCCTTGTATCTGTTGATACATCTGTTATTTTCTCATTTTCATTTCCAAAAGCAATTACACCATTTATTTTTGTAATTACATCTCTTAGTAGCATCTCTTTTTCTTTCATATAACACCTTTTCTTTTCTATTTATTTAATTATATTCATAAAATTTAATTAATATTATCATTTTTAATGTTTTTTGTAAAACATATTTTAGTCATATATTGCATATTTTCTACATTGTAAGAGTACCGCCTTCTGTTTCTATGATTACTAAAATTTCTTCTTCTTCGCCAGTATCTGTATTTATATAAACTAAAAACTCAGTCTCATCTACTTTTCCCTTAAATTCGTAGCATTGTATTTCTGTTTTCCATTCTGTTGGAATAATAGCTATCTTTTCACTTTCAATTACTAAATTTTTATTTAGTTTTTCTTTTGCTTCTTGAGCTGTAAGCTTTGCTGGCTTTATTTGTCTTTTTGTATGACAATTTATATATCCATTTGTCTCGATTCCGAGTATCTCTCCATCATATAATGACATCTTAAGTTTAATTAAATCAGGATATACAATTACTTCATCTTGCTTATACGCATAATTAACTGTTATAGTATTTCCATCTAACTGAAAATATGTCTCTTCCATGTTTTCATATCCTATTTTAGATAAAAATTCTTTTCCAATTTTATTTGCTTCTTCTCTTGATATTTTTTTTACGCTAATACTTTTAGGATATGTCATCATAATTGGCTTTCCATCATTTTTAGATATAGATATATTAGCTTTTATATCACTTTCTTTTAGTTTAACTGAAAATTCATATACATCAATATTTCCATTTTTCACTTCTCCTATTGATTCTACCTTCTCTACTTTTTCTTCTCCGAAAAACTTTTTTACAACTTTTTTAGCATCTTCTTCAGATACTTCTTTATCTGATAAAGCTCTCTTATTCTCCTTTTCTATATGCTCTGAAAAAGCCCCATCATATATTAATCCAGCATAATCTTCAAAGTTTTTATCAATATCTACTATAGTACTCACCGAAATATTGTCTACTTCCTGTACATAGTCTTTATCTTTTCCGTCTTTAGTAATATCTGACCACGAAATTATTCCATTTTCAATATCTGTATGCATTTGGCTTAAACTATTCTTTAAATCTATAGAATATTCATGCATCATTTTAATATTGTCTAAATCTTCTTGAGATAAATCCTTCTTTTCTATTGATTTTTTTGACAAAGAATGACTGTATTCGCTTAATTGGTTTAAAAATCTTGCGGTTTTTGTAAGTTCTCTATTAGAAAGTGGAACTTGAGATAAATATGCTACTGCTAAATCAGATTGTCTGTAAATTTCTGTTAAGGTTTCAATTCCATTTTTACTACTAGATGAAATTGTCGCTTTAGCTAATAAATTTTCTATTCCTTCTACATAATATACAAGTTCACTAAAAGCCATATTATATCCTGACTCTTTATAAATTTCGTGTTCTTTGTTTCTGTCATAAGAATATTTTGCCACACATGCAATTAAGATGGTAAATATTAACATTGTTCCAATTAACATTCTATATAATTGTTTGCAATTACTTTTTTTCACTCTCATACTTTTCCCCTATTTCTTCATATAATTTATAAAAATATTTTAAGTTTTTTATAGAAATTTATTCATTTTTTTATTTTTTTATAAAATTATGCTATAATAGACATGTTAATTTTGGGAAAGGAAAAAAGATGAAAAAGATTTTAATATTTTATGGAGCATATGGTGGAGGACATCTTCAAGCTGCAAAATCAATTAAAGAGCATATCGAAAAGAATTATCCAGATACACAAATAGAAATGATTGATTGCATTGAGTACATAAACAAATATCTAAACAAAATATCTACTACAGCTTATAAAGAAATGGCAAAAAAAGCACCTTGGATGTGGAAAAGAGTCTATACAAACTCTTCTTCTGGAACTCTTTCAAAGATTACTACACGTGCAAACCATTTAATGTCAAGAAAATTAGATAACATCTTACAAGAATTTAAACCAGATTTAGTAATAAGTACTCATCCATTTTCAAATCAAATGTGTACTAATTTAAGAAAAAAACATAAAATTAATTGTAAAATTGCAACTATACTTACTGATTTTGCATCACATCCACAATGGACTGTAGATTCTGATTATATTGATTATTTCTTTGTATCTAATCACGAAATTAAAGATCAATTAATAGAATCTGGCATACCTAATTTTAAAATATTTGTTACAGGTATTCCTGTTTCTACAAGGTTCCAAAAAACATATTCTCGAGAAGAAATATGCAAAGACTTTAATTTAGATCCTAATAAAGATGTAGTTTTGTTTTTTGCAGGCGGTGAGTTTGGGCTTGGAAGAAAAAGAACTCACATGATTTTTAGAGCATTAATTAGGCTATATAAAACAACTCAAGTAGTTGCTATTTCGGGAAGAAATAAAAAAATGTACAATAAGTTTAAAAAACTAGTCGAAACTTATAATGTTCAAGATAGAATAAAAATCTTTGAATTTACATCAAAAATACCAGAACTAATGAGTATTAGTAAATTTGTTATTACAAAACCTGGTGGACTTACAAGTACTGAATCATTAGTATCAAATCTACCTATTGTTATTATAAATCCAATTCCTGGACAAGAAGAAGAAAATGCTGAATTTTTGGAAAGAAATCATTTGGCAATTTGGATTAAAAAGTCTGACAATGGGGCAAGAGTGTTAAAAAACATTTACAGACATCCGGAAATTTTAGAAGAAATGAAAAAAAATATTCCAAATTTTGCTCTTCCTAATTCTACAGAAGATATCTGTAATGTTTTATACAATTCAATCTAATTTGGAGGAATACAATGAAGTCACTTATAGAAAAATTTTGGTCAATATATAAAAAACATGAAGAAGTAATTAACTATTTATTTTTTGGTGGACTTACAACAGTAGTAAGTATAGGATCATATGCTATATTTGCCAAAGTATTTGGTTTATCAATTGTTATATCTAATATAATATCTTGGATAATAGCTGTACTTTTTGCATTTATCACTAATAAAATATTCGTATTTAAATCAAAGAACAAAACAGTAAAAGACTTTTTAGCAGAATGTTTTAAATTTTACTCTGCAAGAATCTTCTCTCTTGGAGTAGAAACATTAATTCTTTATGTAGGAGCAACTCTTCTTCATATAAACGACATAATAGTAAAAATTTTAGCTCAAATCGTTGTTGTTATCTTAAACTATATACTAAGTAAATTAATTGTATTTAAGAATAAAGAAAAATAGAACTAAAAATAAGGATAGAAATATAAAAAATAAAAGATTTAAGTTTAATTTAAATCTTTTATTTTTTATACTTTAATTTAAAAATTTATTGATTTTACATCACTTTATCCACATTTTGTTCAAAATAAGTGGATTACTCTTTTAATCTTTTTACTTTACTTGCAATATTTTCTATTTGTTTTTCATTAGCTATTCCATCAATTGCTCTTAAAGACTCTATTGGCACTGCAAATATAATTGTATTTGATTGGTCACTACTCAAATCATTCAATGTAGCAAGTGTTCTTAAGTGAAGTGCTCCTGGAGTATTTCCCATAATTTCTGCAGCAGTTGCTAAGTTTTTAGCAGCTTCAACTTCACCTTCTGCTTTAGTTATAACAGCTTGTTTTTCTCTTTCTGCTTCTGCTATTTTTGCAATTACTCTCTTCATTTCTTCTGGAAGAGATATATCTTTAAGTTCAACATTTTCAACTTTAATTCCCCATGGATCAGTTGCATTATCTACTATTTCACATATTTTTGAACTTAATTTATCTCTCTCTGTTAAAAGTTCATCTAAAGAAACAGATCCAACAATATTTCTCATTGTTGTTTGTGCTAATTGGCTAACAGCATAATTAAAGTTTTCTACTGCAAGCAATGCTTTTGAAGCATCAAAAATATTATAATATAATACCGCATTTATTCTAATTGATACATTGTCTTTTGTTATTGCTTCTTGTTCTGGAACATCTACTGTTTTTGTTCTAACGTCAATCTTACTACATGAATAAAAAATTGGTAAAATCACATGCCATCCTGGTTTTAATATTCTACTAAATTTACCAAAAGCAAATAAAATTCCTCTTTCATATTCGTTAATTTGTCTAATTGAACATATAATTATGAAAAAAGCTATGAAAAGAAGCATTATAATTAGTCCTTCCATATTAACTCCTCCTATTAAATATAAATTATTTTCGCAACTTAAATTTTATCAAATTATATCATATTAAATCCTTAATGTATATAAATTATTTACCCAAGAATTCTTTGTATATCTCATTTTTATTTACTTTTCTATCTTTAGCAATTTGCTTTATTATGTCTTTTTTATCTAAACCTTGTTTTTCATAATACTCATAATGTTTTTCTAAAGATAAAGCACATAAATTTTCAATATTCAAATCTTCTTTTGAAATAGATGAACCTTCAATTATAATTACACATTCGCCCCTATATTCTATCTTATTTATTACTTCAGATAGCTTTCCTCTTATAAATTCTTCATGTATTTTAGTAATTTCTCTTGCAATACTTACATTTCTATCTCCTAAAATATTTAGCATATCTTTTAAAGTAGTTTCTAACTTATGAGGAGCTTCATATATAATTAATGTTCTAGTTTCATATTTTATTTCTTTTAATTTGGCTCTTTTCTCATTTGCTTTTGCAGATAAAAATCCAATAAATACAAATTCTTTCGTACTAAATCCAGAAGTAATTAAAGCATTTATTGCAGCACATGCTCCTGGTATTGGTATTATCTCAATATTTTCCTCTATTGCCTTTTTGATTACCTCTTCACCTGGATCTGATATTCCTGGAGTTCCAGCATCAGAAACGATTGCAATGTTTTTTCCATCTTTCAATTTTTTTATTATAATATCTGATTTTGTCTTTTCGTTTTCTTTGTAATAGCTAATCAATGGCTTAGAAATCTCTAAACTATTAAGTAGCTTTAAAGTATGTCTTGTGTCTTCTGCGGCAATTATATCAACATCTTTTAATACTTTAATTGCTCTTAATGTTATGTCATCTAAGTTTCCAATTGGAGTTGCTACTACATATAATTTTCCAATCATTTTTATTTCTCCTATTTTTTACTTTTTATTATAAATCTTTAATATTTCGTCTGTATATGATCCATCTTTATTATAAATATATAATGGTTTTTGAAGTTTTAATTCGGTTCTTGAATTCTTTATACCTTTTATAAGTATAAGTTTTGCTTCTCCAGCTTCATTAGAATATACAATTCTTAATTTTTTAGGTTCGATTCTGTATCTTCTCATTGAAGATATAATATCTACTAGTCTATCTGGTCTATGTACCATATAAAATTCGCCTTTATCTTTTAAAACCTTATAGCTTTGACTTAAAATATCATCTAAAGTACATTTTACCTCATGTCTTGCAATTAGCTTCTCTTCATTTTCATTTTTTATTCCTGTACCATCTTTTTTATATGGCGGATTAGTAACTATAGCATCAAAGAAATTTGATTGAAATTCCTCATGTAAATTCTTAATATCTATGTTTTTTATTTCTATTTTGTCATTTAGTTGATTTAAGCATAGTGACTTTCGAGCCATTTTTGCCATGTTTTTTTGATACTCAATTTCATATATTTTTTTAGAATTTGTCTTTTTTGAAAGAAGTATACTTATTATTCCTGTTCCTGAACCCAAATCTCCTATTATGCTCCCATCTTTTATTTCTTTTGCAAAATCAGAAAGCAAAATACTATCTATTCCAAAGCAAAACCAGTTTTTGTTTTGGATTATCTTTAGGTTATCAAACTCTAAATCATCTATTCTTTCTCCATCTTCTAATTCTATATTCATATTTTCCTCACAATATATAATATGTTTACATATTATATACTAAAAGCCATGAAATGTAAACCAGGAGGGAACTTATGAATAAAAATACAACAAATTTTGATTTAAAAAATAAATTAAATAATATTAGTTGTTCTTTAAGAGAAGTAGAATGTTTTTTAGAAAAGTCAAAGACATTAATAGCTACAGGAAAAATAGGTCTTTTGCTAAAAAGTCTGCTAAATAACAGACATTAATAAGAAAATTTTGAATCTGACTTTTTTAAATCTTTTATTTCTGTACCATTTACTAAAATTTTTATTGAATTAATTTCTCTAAGTTCTTTAACAGACTTTAAAATCGAATCTTCTATTAATTTCTTTCTGTTTTTATCTGTATCTAAAATACTACTATATTCACTGCTAAAATCAATTTCAAGCGTATCTCCTACTCTTTCAGCTTTATTTATAGAAGTATTATCAGGTATAAGTTTTTTATTATTTTCATCAGTTGGACCTTCAATAAGTTTATTAATAATTGTTTTATATGGGTCATTTATTAGTTCTTTTACATCAACATCTCTTGTCTCTTCAGCTAAAGCTCCATCTTTTCCTTCAAAGTACAATTTAATTTTTGATGTTCTCATTTGTTCATCACTAATTTCTTCTTCTGGAACTACATCTTTGCTATTATTATTTTCATTTACAATATTTTCTTCTGTTTCTTTTGAAACTTCAATTCCAATAATATTAGTTTTTACTAAAACAAGTATAACAACTGTAAATATTGCAATTATTATACCTATTAACATTATATATTTTTTGTTCATATTCCACCTCCACTAAATAATATTACATAACTTATGAAATATGCTATTCTAGTCCACTTTTTCCTATCTTATACATTGACAAATAGCGATTTTCATTATAATATTACCTTTATAGAAAGTGGATGTGAAAGGAGATGCTTTTTTTGTCAGAGCTATTACATATAGGACTTGATGTAGGATCTACTACAGTAAAAATTATTGTAATGAATGAAGATTTAGATACAATTTATAGAAGCTATACTAGACATTTTTCTGATACTAAAAATACTATCTGTACAGTACTAGAAAAATTAGCAAAAGACTATCCAGATGCAACATTTACAATGGCACTTACAGGATCTGGTGCAATGTCTGCAGCTAAGTTTTTAAATGTACCTTTTATTCAAGAAGTTATTTCTTGTAAAAGAGCTGTAGAGAAGTATTTACCAGAAACAGATGTAGTAATTGAGCTTGGTGGCGAAGATGCTAAAATTATATATTTTGATAAATTTATAGAACAAAGAATGAATGGTACATGTGCTGGTGGAACTGGAGCGTTTTTAGACCAAATGGCTTCACTTTTAAACACAGATACTGCTGGACTTAATGAACTTGCAAAAGGATATAAAACAATTTATCCTATAGCATCAAGATGTGGAGTATTTGCCAAGACAGACGTACAACCACTATTAAATGAAGGTTCTAGAAAAGAAGATATTGCAGCTTCAATTTTTCAAGCTGTTGTAAATCAGACAATTAGTGGTTTAGCCTGTGGAAGACCAATAAAAGGAAAAATAGCTTTCTTGGGTGGTCCACTTACATACTTATCAGAACTTAGAAAAAGATTTATAGAAACTTTAGAATTAAAAGATGATGAAATATTAATACCAGAAGAAGGTCATTTACTTGTAGCAAAAGGTGCTGCAATTAATTCTTTAGATTCTGATGTATTTAATATTGATGATTTAAAAAAGAAAATAAAAGATTTAAAAGAATCTAAGGATACGACTTCAAAACCTCTAGCTCCCCTATTTAATTCAGATAAAGAATATAAAGAATTTAAAGCACGTCATGATAAAGATAAAGTAGAAACTAAAACTTTAGATGGCTTTAAAGGTGATTGCTATATAGGAATAGATGCAGGTTCTACTACAACAAAGCTAGTATTAATAGATAAAGATAATAATATACTATTTTCTTTATATCAGAGTAATGAAGGAAATCCTTTAAAGAGTGTTATTTCAATGTTAAAAGAATTATATAGTAAGCTTCCAAAAGATGCTACTATAAGATTTGCTGGAGTTACTGGATATGGTGAAAAATTAGTACAAACTGCATTAAATGTAGATTTAAATGAAATAGAAACAATAGCACATTATACAGCAGCAAAACAGTTTATGCCAAATGTTACAAGTATAATTGATATTGGTGGTCAAGACATGAAATATATCAAAATGAAGGGTGAAGCTATTGATAACATTATGCTAAATGAAGCTTGTTCTTCTGGATGTGGTTCTTTCATTGAAACATTTGCAAAAAGTTTGAATTTATCAATACAAGAATTTGTTGATTCTGCAATTACAGCTAAGCATCCTGTTGATTTAGGATCTAGATGTACAGTATTTATGAATTCCAAAATAAAACAAGCTCAAAAAGAAGGATATGAAGTTGGAGATATTTCAGCTGGACTTTCTTATTCAGTTATTAAAAATGCTATTCAAAAAGTTATGAAAGTAAGAGATATTTCAACACTTGGTGATCATATAATTGTTCAAGGTGGAACTTTTTATAATGATGCCGTTCTTCGTAGTTTTGAGAAAATAGTTGGTAAAGACGTTGTAAGACCAAATATTGCTGGACTTATGGGAGCATATGGAGTTGCACTTCTTGCTAAAGAGCAATATGAAGCAAATATGGATATGGAATATACATCTACTCTACTTAAAGAAAATGAATTAGATTCTCTAGATATTAAAATATCACAAACAAGATGCGGTAGATGTGAAAATAATTGCTTGCTTACAATAAATAGATTTAGTAATGGAAAAACATTTATTTCAGGTAATAGATGTGAAAAAGGAAGTGGAAATGTTGTTGAAAATAAGCAACTTCCAAATATGTATAAATACAAATATGAAAGACTATTCGGTTATAAACCTTTAGAGGGAAAAGATGCTCCAAGAGGCACAATAGGAATTCCGAGAGTTCTTAATATGTATGAAGATTATCCATTCTGGTTTACATACTTAACTTCTTTAGGCTTTAGGGTTGTTTTGTCAGAAAAGAGCACCAGAAAAACATATGAAAAAGGTATGGAATCTATGCCTTCAGAATCAGTATGCTATCCGGCAAAGCTTACGCACGGACATGTTATGAGTCTTTTAGAGCAAGGAATAAATACAATATTTTATCCTTGTATTCCATATTCAAGAAAAGAATATGAAAAAGCTGATAACCATTATAATTGTCCAATTGTAATATCATATTCAGAGGTATTAAAAAACAATGTTGAGTTACTTAAAGACAAAAACGTTAAATTTATTAATCCGTTCTTGCCATTGGATGATTATAAAAAGCTTGCGCAAGTAATATTAGAATTAGATGACTTTAAGCAATATCATTTTACAAAACATGAATTATTAGAAGCAGGAAAAAAAGCTGAAGAAGAATATCAAAAATATAAACAAGACTTATCAAATAAAGCAGATGAAATATTGGATTATATGGATAAAAACAATCTAAAAGGAATTGTTCTTGCTGGACGTCCTTATCACGTAGATCCAGAAGTAAATCATGGTATAGATACTTTAATTACAAGTTTAGGACTATGTGTATTATCAGAAGATTCCGTTGCTTGTAAAACAGAAGCAAAAAGACCTATTAGAGTTGTAGATCAATGGACTTTCCATGCAAGATTATATGCTGCAGCTGAATTTACCGGAAAACATGATAATCTAGAATTAATTCAACTTAACTCTTTTGGTTGCGGTGTTGACGCCGTTACTACAGATCAAGTTGAAGAAATATTAAAAAGCTATGATAACATGTATACATTAATAAAAATAGATGAAGTAAATAATTTAGGAGCTGTTAGAATTCGTATTCGTTCCCTATTAGCTAGTATGAATAAGAAAATGAATATTAAAAAGGAACTTCCAGAATCAAATGGCGACTATGATATTAAAAAGAAAATATTTACAAAGGAAATGAAAAAAGATTATACAATACTATTTCCTCAAATGGCACCAATACATTTTGAATTACTAGAAGCTGCAGTTGCTGCATCTGGATATAAAGTAGAACTTTTAAGAGAATGTACTCCTCATACTGTTGAAACAGGACTTAAATATGTAAATAATGATGCATGTTATCCATCAATTTTAACAACTGGTCAAATGATAGAAGCACTTCAATCTGGAAAATATGATTTAAATAAAACAGCATTAATAATGTCTCAAACAGGTGGTGGTTGTAGAGCTACAAATTATATTGGATTTATAAGAAAAGCATTAAAAGACGCCGGTTTTGCTAATATTCCTGTTATATCATTTAATGTTGTTGGTATGGAAAAAATGCCTGGATTTAAATTAACACCTTCTCTAGTAGATAGACTTTTAAAAATGGCTGTATATGGTGATTTACTTCAAAAAATGCTTATGAAAAACAGAGCATATGAAAAAAACAAAGGTGAAACACAAAAACTTTTTGATGAATGGAGGGTAAAATGCAAAAAAATATTAAAGAAAGCTTCTACAAAAGAATTCAAAAAAAGCATTTATGATATAGTAAATGATTTTGAAAAAATTGAATTAGACACATCTATAGTAAAACCAAAAGTCGGAGTTGTAGGAGAAATACTTATAAAATATCATCCATTTGGAAATAACTTTGTTGCCAATGTTCTTGAAAAAGAAGGTGCAGAAGTAGTACTTCCTGATTTCATGGGATTTGTTAAATTTATGGCAACTCATAAAATAACATTTAATCAACTATTAAAAATAGATAAAACAAAAGCTAAAATATTTAGAATGGCACTTAAATTATTAGATATATATGAAAAAGATTTAAAAATAGCTTTATCTCAATCTAAAAAAGGATATTTACCACCATGCAATATATGGCATTTAGAAGATAAGGTAAAAGACATATTATCAATAGGAAATCAAACTGGTGAAGGATGGTTTTTAACAGCAGAAATGGTAGAATATATGGAACATGATATTCCAAATATTGTTTGTGTTCAACCATTTGCATGTTTACCTAACCATATCGTAGGTAAAGGAGTAATAAAAACAATAAGAGAAAAATATCCTGAAGCTAACATATCAGCAGTTGATTATGATCCAGGAGCAAGTGAATCAAATCAAACAAATAGATTAAAATTACTTATGACAGTTGCTAAAGATAATTTGGCAGAAAAAAATAAGAAGAAAAAAGAAAATAAAGAAACAATTAATAATTAAAAGCATCAAAAGATGCTTTTAATTTTTTATTATTATTTTTATTATTTTTTATTATTTTATTATTTTTTATTTATTTTTATTTATTTTTATTTATTTTTATTTTATGTAATATTTGAAAATATTTTAATTTTTAAAATGAAATTAATAAAACAAAAAATTTTATTTCTATTTTTAATTAATAATTAACAATAGAAAAATAAAAATAATTAATAAAATAAAACACGAATTAAAAAAATATTTTTTGTCTAGAAATTTATTTTAATATTTTTAATTATTTAATATTAAAAATATTTTATTTTTTTATTGTCAAAATATTAATCTTAATTTTTTTTAAAAATAAGAGTTTTTTCATTGACTTACAAATAATCATTATTAAAAAAGGTAAAATCTAAAAATCAAATCACATTTTATATATATTCTCTAATACACTTATTTCCCAGCTTTTTCTAATCTTTAATTTAGATAGAATCAATTCTTAGTTTTTATAATTTTATAAAAAACTTAAAAAATTTAAACTAATAATTTTAAAAAAAGAAAAAATATTTTTTTATTAAAAATATTTGAAGGTTAAAAATTTTTTTAAATAAAAAAATTTAAAATATCAGAAATTAAATATTTTATATTTTTGTTAAAATAAAATTTAAACATCAGAATTATTTTTTTATAAAAATAACTTCTATATTTTTAAAATAAAAAATAAAAATAATTAGATTCAAATTTTATTTGGCATTTTATATTAATAAAAAATATACAAAAATTAAATTTTTTATTTGTAATAAACTTGATTTTATAAAATTATAATAATAAATAATTAAATATTTATTATTAGCTCATTAAATATAATAAAATATATTAATATTGGGCTATATATATTAAAACAATTAATAATAACACTAGTAATAGCAAATTAAGCAATATATAAATTTCATTTATTTAATATTATATTTATTCTCTTATAATTATTATTTATTTTTATTTATTTATTATTTTTTAATATTTTTTATTTATTATTTATTTATTATTTTTTATTATTTTTTATTATTTTTTATTATTTTTTATTATTTTTTATTATTTTTTATTATTTTTTTATTTATGTAATATTTATAATTTTTAAAAAATTTCTAAAAAAATTTTTTAAATTAGAAAAAATAATTATTTTTTTAATTTTTATTTTTAATAAAAAATTAATTAATTTTTGCTTAATTAAATTTGTCCATATTTTTTATTTATATTTTATTAAGCAATTAATTTTTATTTTATATGTTTTTTTATTGTCAGTTTTTTTATATTAAAAATAATATTTTCCATTAATTTTTGAATTGCTTTTTTTATTTTTTCTAACATATCTTAACCACTTCTATATTTAATCGTGTACAATCCAAAAAATCTATATAATCTCTAATAGCCTTATTTCCCCGGTTTTTGAGAATTCGTTTTTGTGAATTATAATATTATATTTCTTTACTATAAATAAAATATTAATAAATATGCCTTAATTATTTTTTGAATTTAAATAAAAAAAATATTTTCAAAAATTTAAATTTTAAGTATTTTACTTTTAAAAAAATTTTCTCATAAATAAAATATTTTTTAATTATTAAAAATTAAATTTAATTTTAATAAAAAAATAAATCAAATATTTAAAATAATTTAATTAATAATTTAATTTTATTAAAAAAATATAATTATTTTTGGCATTTATTTTTAATACAATTAATTTTAAAAAATATAATTATTAAATTATTATTTGTAATAAACTCAAATAATAAAAAAATATATATTTAATAATGTATTTAATATGTTTTTTTATAAATAATCTTAAAAAGTCTTTTAATCTTAGAGTTTATTTTATATTGTATAAATTAAAATCCTTTATATTAATTATTTATTTGTTTTTTATTTATTATTATTATTTATTATTATTTATTATTTATTATTTATTATTTATTATTTATTATTTATTTTTTATTATTTATTTTTTATTATTTATTTTTTATTATTTATTTTTTATTATTTTTATTTCTTGTAATAATTAAAAAAATTTCAATTATAAAATTATTTATAATTTTTTATTTAATATTTTAAAGATTTAATTCATAAAATTAATTTTTATTTTTTATTCATTAAATTTTATTTTAGTTTAAAATTTATTTGTCAGATTATTTAATTATTAATTTATTAAAAATTAGATTTATTATTTTCTATATTTTTATTGTCTATTATTTAATTAAAAAAATAAAAAATAATATGTTTTATTCCTGTTGCTTTATAAATTAGTTTTCTCTTTACTATAAAAAATCTATCAATTGCAGCATAATAGTTTTAATTTTGAGAACTCTCCTAATATGCTTATTTCCCATTATCTTTTAACCTCAAAAAAATATAGAAAAATTTATTTTTCATTTATAAAAACAACACTTTTCTAAAAAATATAAAATATTTTTTTATTTTTTAATTTTATAATATAGCTTTTTTTAAATTAAAAAATTTTTATATTATAAATTATTTTTTTATGTAAAAAAATAATTTATAAAAAAAGAATTAATTAATATTATTGTTAAAATAAATTTTTTTAAAATTATTTTAAAAAAAAATTATAATTTTAATTAATATATAATTTCTAAAATAATAATAAATAAATTTTTTGACATTTTAAAATGAATTATTTAAATAAATTTATTAAAACAAATGTAGAAATAAATTGTAAAAAATATATTTATTTATATTTTTAATTTACTAATTATTTTTTTTAAATAATTATATTATTTATTATTTAATTATTTATTTGCTTATTTTATTAAATATTTTTATTATAATATTTAATTATTAATTATTTTAATATTTATTTTATCTATTTATTTATTAATTTTTATTTATTTTTATTTATTATTTTCTATTATTTTTTATTATTTTTTATTATTTTTTTATTAATTATTTATATTTATTATTTTTTAAATAATTATTTTTTAATTATTATTTTTATTTATTAATTATTGTAATATATAAAATTTACTCAAATATTTTTCAGAAATTTTTTTAAATTCCAAAATATAAAAAAATTAATAAATAATTATTTTTAATAATTTATTTTTTATTTAATAGTTTATTAAAAAATAAATTATAATTATTTTTTGTCCTAAGATCTAATTAATTAAAAAATATCAAAAAAAATATTCAAATATAAAAATAATAATTGTCTTTATTTAAATATGTATCTTTAATTAAATAAGCTTGCTTTTAAACCATTTTTATTTAAATAGTATAAATATATAAAATGTCTGTACATTATTTTAAATTTAGCCATTTTAAATGAAATCCCCATATCCCAGGTATTTAAACAAGTTGATTTTTTTATAAATTAACTTATAAATTATAAATTTAGATTCTAAGCAAATAAATTTTAAATATTTTTTTGATAATCTTATATTTAAAAATTTAAAATAAACACAAATAGATAATTAATTTTTTTATTAATTTTTTTTTATAATAATAAAAATAATTACAATTAATAAAAAATGTAAATATAAAATTTAATAAATAATATTAATATTTTTATAATTAATTTATAATTAAATTAATTTAAATATTTTTATTTATATTTTTTTGACTATTAAATTTAAAAAATAATATAAAAAATTCAAAAAAACATAAAAAAATAATTGTAATAATTAATTATATTTATTTATTTATTATTTATTATTTATTTTTTATTATTTAATTTTTTATTTATTTATTTTTATTTATTTTTTTATTTATTTTTTTATTTATTTTTTTATTTATTTTTTTATTTATTTTTTTTTATTTATTTTTTATTTATTTATTTTTTTATTTAATTTTTATTTATTTATTTTTTTATTTAATTTTTATTTATTTATTTTTTATTTAATTTTTATTTATTTATTTTTTATTATTTAATAATTTAATATTTATTATTATTTTTAAAATTTAATTTTAAGTATCCAATATTTAAAATTTTCTAAATTCAAATTTTAAAATTTAAAAATATAATTTTGAAATGATAAAAAAATAAAAACTTACCAAAAAATTTTATAAAAAATTCTTCTTTTAAAATTTATTTGCCTTTTGATTTTCATTTTAAAAAAATTAAAGCTCAAAATTAATTTTTTCATCAAAAAGCCTGTTGATAATTTTTTTAATTTTTAAATAACAATACACATATTTTTTTATTATAATAATTTGTGGAAATACATTTAAAAAATAAAAAAATAAATAGAAATATAAAAATATTTAAATCGTAAACTCTTCAATATACTGATAGTAGTGCGTTTTATGAATTATATATAATTTTAAGAAAATAAATAGAAATAATTATTTTTTTAAAAAATTTTTTTAAATTGTCTATACATTAAAAAAATAATTAATTTTTTTTATTAATAATAATTAAAATTTTATAAAAATCAGATGGAAAAATTCTTTATTTTTCTTGTGTTTCTATTTATGCAATAGTGTTAAAACCCTTACGTAGAGTGGCTTTTATTAATTTGAAATATTGTGAATAACTTTAAGAAAAATATTGTATTTTAATAATACTCTCATAATATATACAATATATAAATAAAAAATACTAACATTCAGTTTTTAAAAAATTGTCTGAATTTTTTAATTTTTTTATATTTTTTTCATATTTTTGGATTATTTTTATATTTTTTTGATTTTTTCTTTATTTTTTTATTAATTTTTAGCATTTTTTAATCAATTTAAGCATTATTTAATAAAATAAATAAAAAAAATAGTCTTTAATTAATTATTTAATAAAAAATCAAAATAAAAATTAAATTAATTCAATTTTTATTATTTTTTAATTCAATTTTTAAAATTGTCACTATAATATAAAATATTTTTCTCTTTAAAATCGATTTTAAGGCCTTTTTATTTTTATTTTATATAATTTTAAGCCTAAAAAATATAAACTTCTTATAAACTATTATGCTTTGTAAGTGCTGATTTTCTAGGAATTTTATAGATCTTTACTTTATAATGATTTATTTTTAATATTATACTTAATAAAATGTATATATAAGTAGATTTTTTATTTCATTTGCTAAAAATAAAGCAATATTTATCTTCTTTTTTAAAAAAACATATCAAGTTTGTCTATATTTTTTATTTAATAAAATAATTTTTATATTTTTTAAGAATTATTTTTTTAATTTATTTTCTATTTATTTATTTTTTATATTTATTTTTCTATTATTTTTATTTATTTTAATTAATTTTTTATTATTTTTTATTAATATTTACAAATGTTACATTAATTTTCAAAAAAAATTAATAATAATTAATAAATTTTATGAAAAAATTTATTAATTTATAATTTTATTAATAAAAAATTAAATTTATTTATAAATAAATAAAATTTAAATTCATTTTTTAATTTTGTCATTGTATTTTATGCTTTATATCTTTAAATTAAATAGCTTTAATATTATTTTTTAAAATTATAATTAATTAAATATAGCTGATTTTTATGATCCTTGATATAGCTGCATTCTAGCTTTTAATTACATATTAATATTTTATACTCTCTTTTTAAATATATATTTAAATTAGGATTCTATCTTATTTTATTCATAATTATTATATTAATTATTTATAAATTTAATAAGTTTTGTCCAATTTTTTTATATTTTTTATATTTAAAATAATTAATTTTTATTTTTTTATATTATTTCTATATTATTTTTATTATTTTTATAATTATTTTTATTTTCTTCATATTTTTTTATTATTTTTTCACATTTTTATACTTATTTTCTATAATTTAATTATGATTTTTATGAAAAAACAAAATATTATTTATAAATATTATTTAATTTAAATTTTTATACTATTTAATATTTAAATTTATTAAATATTAAAACTTAATCAAATTTACTATAAAACCATATGTTAATTATTAAAAAATAACATTAAAAAAACCGTATTTTTTATGTTTTTTAATCCACATACCTATTTTTTCTCATAATTTATTGATTTATTTTCAATGTATTATACTCCATAAAGCTTGAGTTTAAAGCATTTCTGAATTGTGAATAAATTTATTAATTGATTTTTTCATATTTTATATATTTGAGGTTAAAAAAATCTAAAATTTATTAATTTTTATTTTTTTATATTTTTTTTGGAATGTAATATTTGTATTTTTTTATTATTTTTGTATTTTTATATTAATTTTTAATTATTTTAATTAAAAATTACCTCAAATTTAATTAAATAATTTTATTTGTCTTTATTTTATTATTATTTTTATTATTTATTTTTTTTAATAGAAAAATATTAGATTATTTTTTTATTTTTTAATTATTATTAATTTTTTTAATAAAAAATTGTCTATTTTTTAATTCAATTTTCTCTATTTTTCATTTTGCTTTTTTTTATTTATTTTTTATTATTCTTTTTTTATTTTTAAATTCATTTTTCTTGTTTGTTTTATTGAAAATTTTGTATTCCTTATTTCCTAGTACTTTCACGTTATGATTTTTTCTTTTAAAATCATTTTTTTGTCTGAAAACTTTATATTTATTTTTTTATTTTATATATTTTTTTGTATTTTTAAATTATTTTTTTATTTATTTTATTTTTTTCGTATTTTTATTTTTTTAATTTAATTTTTTTTATTTTTATTCTAATAAATTATTTAATTAATATTTTTTGCTATTTTTTTTACTATTATTTTTTATAAATTTTGCTTTGTTTATTTTTTTATTCTATTTATTTAGTTTAATTTTATTTAATTAATTTATTTTTGCTTTTTATTTTAATAAAAATCATATTTTTTCATCAATTATTTTTTGTAATATTTAGTTTTTTTATTATTTTTTTATTATTTTAAGTTAATAATTATTTTATTTATTATTTTTTTATATTTTAATTAATAATATTTGTTATTATTTATAAAAAAACGTCTTAAAATCGATTTTCAAGCGAAAAAAATAATAGCTAATTAATTAGCTACTATTTTGGCGGAGAATGAGGGATTTGAACCCTCGCGGCCCTAAACGAACCCTAACAGTTTAGCAAACTATCCCCTTCAACCACTTGGGTAATTCTCCAAATAATATATTTAATGCTAGATAATATTTATCTAGCATTTTTGGCGGAGAGGGTGGGATTCGAACCCACGGTAGGCTACAAACCTACGCCAATTTTCAAGACTGGTGCCATAAACC